>CAZACC010000063.1:0-12953 GCA_964483545.1 uncultured Lachnospiraceae bacterium | reverse complement strand
TCATCGTCAAGGAAAAAATCATGACTCATGGAATACAGGATGCCCAGAGTCATTTCAAGGTGGATTTGAATGGAAAAGACAGCAGTGCAAATGTGGTATCTCGTTCTGTAGCAGATGGTCATTCCACGCAGACCTTTACTTCTGAAATCTGCGGAAACAACCAGTGCTATGGTCATACGGAATGTGATGCAATTCTGATGGATGCTGGTCATGTCAAGGCAGTTCCTTCCCTGCAGGCAAATGATTTGAATGCGAATCTGATCCATGAGGCTGCTATTGGTAAAATAGCTGGTGATCAGTTGATTAAATTGATGACACTAGGTCTGACAGAAAAGGAAGCTGAAGAACAAATCGTACAGGGGTTCCTAAAATAGGGGTAGAAAAAGAGATATATACCATGTATAATATGAACTGTCTGCAGAAGTGCAGACGGGAAGCGGCATGAAAAGGTTTACATCATTATGAAGATCAAGGGAAAGGCGGTTACATTATGGGAAGAAATGTAGGAACGATATCCAGAGGAATTCGTTGCCCGATCATTCGAGAGGGAGATGATCTGGTAGATATCGTTACAGAATGCGTGATGGAAGCAAGTAAAAGTGATGACTTTGAGATACACGACAGAGATATCATTGCAGTCACTGAGTCGATCGTAGCCCGTTCACAAGGAAACTATGCGGGTATAGAGGCAATTGCAGCCGATGTAAGGGCAAAACTGGGTGGAGAGACAATCGGAGTTATATTCCCAATTCTTTCGAGAAACAGATTTGCAATCTGCCTGAAGGGCATTGCTATGGGAGCAAAGAAAGTCGTACTGATGCTGAGCTATCCGAGTGATGAGGTTGGAAATGAACTGGTTTCCATCGATCAGCTGGATGCAGCAGGTGTCAATCCTTATAGTGATGTGCTGACACTTGAAAAATATAGAGAATTATTCGGATACAACAAGCATCCGTTTACAGGCGTTGATTATGTAGAGTATTATGCAGACTTGATTCAGGATACAGGTGCAGATGTTGAAATTATTTTTTCTAATAAAGCTGCAAGCATATTGGATTATACAAAGAATGTACTGAACTGCGATATCCATACACGTGAACGTACTAAGAGATTACTGAAAGAGGCAGGAGCTGAAAAAGTGTGCGGACTGGATGATATCCTCAATGCACCGATAGACGGAAGCGGATGCAATGAAGCCTACGGGCTGCTCGGCTCCAACAAATCTACAGAAAGCTCAATCAAGCTGTTTCCGCGTGACTGTTCCATGCTGGTTGTAGATATTCAGGCAAGATTCAGACAGCTGACAGGCAAACGCGTAGAGGTTATGGTATATGGCGATGGAGCGTTTAAGGATCCTGTGGGAAAGATATGGGAGCTGGCTGATCCGTGTGTATCACCTGCATTTACCGAGGGACTTGAGGGTACACCGAATGAGTTGAAGTTAAAATATCTTGCAGACAACGATTTCAAGGATCTGTCTGGTGATGAACTCAAAGATGCAATCTCTGAGAGTATCAGAAACAAGGACGG
Source organism: uncultured Lachnospiraceae bacterium (assembly GCA_964483545.1). Classification (GTDB taxonomy): domain Bacteria; phylum Bacillota; class Clostridia; order Lachnospirales; family Lachnospiraceae; genus JAAYYM01. The sequence goes on along the minus strand of CAZACC010000063.1, from coordinate 11,423 downwards.
CAATCTGGTCGGCAAGATGGCAGCACAGGGAACGACACCAAGACAGCTGACAGATCTAATCGGTTCACTATGTGACCTGACAAGCGGCTCCGGAGACAAAGGAACACCAGTCGTATACATCCAAGGATATTTTGATAATTATACAAATTAAGGGAGAGTTCTCGATGCAGTGGAAGGAATTATTATGTGCGGACAGGGAGAGGAATCTACGCCCGAACCCGTATTCAAGTGATTTGAGAACAGAATTTGAAAAGGATTATCATAGGATTATCGGCAGTGCATCCTTTCGTCGTTTACAGGATAAGACACAGGTGTTTCCGCTGGATCGCAGTGACTTTATTCGAACCAGACTGACTCATTCACTGGAGGTATCTTCCTTTGCAAAGTCGTTGGGACAGAATGTATCGGAAATGCTGCTGAAGGATCAAATGGATGAGAGCTTTTTACCGTCATATAAGCAGGATGTTTGTGATATCCTGCAGTGTGCAGGGCTATTACATGACATCGGCAATCCTCCATTCGGGCATTTTGGCGAGACAGCAATCAGAGAGTGGTTTCGGAAAAATCTTCCGCTCATACAATACAATCAGAAACCTGTTTCCAAAATACTGACGGAGCAGATGAGAGAGGATTTCTATCATTTTGAGGGCAATACGCAGGCTTTACGTGTCGTAACGAAGCTGCATTATCTAGTGGACGAGCATGGTATGAATTTGACAAAGGGTCTGCTTGGAACGATCATCAAGTATCCAATCGCATCCAATCAGATCGTCAATCCGAAAAGCCAGTCAGGACAAGACGGGAAGACAGAGCAGGCTGGGCAGATTACATATAAGAAGATGGGGTACTACTATGCGGACCGTGATGTGTTCAATGACATAGAAGAATCGACGGGTACCAGAGGTTGTCGTCATCCACTGACGTTCCTGCTGGAGGCTGCGGATGATATTGCCTACAAGACTGCGGATATCGAGGATGCCTATAAAAAGGGATGTCTTTCTTTCGAAAAGCTTCTGTGGGAACTGAATGAAAAGAAAGTCGATGCAGCAGCAGAAGAGGCATATTTTAAAATGGTGGAGGATCTTCAGAGGCGTTATGACAAAGCATTAGAACGCCGTATTGATAATCCTGAGATTTATGCACTACAGAACTGGATTGTAAGGATACAGGGAAGGATGATTCAGTGTGCGTCTGGAGCTTTCAAGGAGCATTATCACAAGATTATGGAAGGAACATACCAGGAGGATCTCTTTGCAGGTACTGATGTGATGTTGTTGATGGATGTCCTTGGTGATATCGCTTATCGTTATGCATTTATATCAAAGCCGATTCTGAAATTGGAGATTGCTGCAGACAGTGTATTCCGATTTTTGTTGGAACGATTTGTGGATGCAGTCATTTATTATGATACAACAACAGATCTGAATGATGTGCAGGAAAAATTGATTTCCTTGATATCAGAGAATTATAAAACAATTTATAAAATCTATTCTAAAGATAAGAATGATACTGAGAAACTATATCTACGTTTGCTGCTGGTGACGGATTTTATTTGTGGTATGACAGACTCCTATGCGAAGTCCTTGTATCAGGAACTGAACGGAATCGCATAGAGACGCATCAGAGCAGTTCAAAAAGGAAAATGGTTTCCGATGGAAGGGAATGGTCATGTCTTCAACAATTTTAAAGCTGATTGCATTGGCTCTAATGCTGACAGATCATATAGCAGAATTCATACCGGGTACGAGCATTGTGCTGCACTATATCGGCAGACTCTCCTATCCGATTTTTCTATTCTGTATGTTGTGGAGTCTGCATTACACACATGACAGAGGACAGTATTTTAAACGATTGTATCTCATGGGTATCGTGATGGCTGTTATGGATATCGTTCTCAACAATGTGATTGTGAATCCCCATGTATATATTACAAATAATATCATGATTCCCTTGCTTCTGACCGGAGTGATAGTTCATATCATAGAACGATTCAGAAATGATAGAAAAGAAGGGACGAAATGGCTGGCTGGCTTTTTAATTTTGCAGGTTGTTTCAAGTGGCCTGTGTGTTCTTTTAGAGGATTTTATGGGACTATGGGGAATCCCAAGGTTCATCGGGGCAATCCTGCCAAACGTCATCTGGTGCGAGGGAGGCATCTTCTATATCGTAATGGGAGTCACACTTTACTTTATGAAGGAAAGTAAGTGGAAATTGTCAGTGACCTATATGATATTTTCTTCATTTTTCATTTTGACGAGTGCTCCGGATTTTACTTACGAAAGTCTGATGTGGTACAATTATCAGTGGATGCAGATATTTGCACTGCCTTTTATGCTGCTTTATAATGGAAAACGTGGACCGAAAATGAAGTATTTTTTCTATATTTTTTATCCTGTGCACATCGCAGTACTGTATCTCATCGGGAATAATATAATATTTGCCATCATCCCGTAAGTGTGATATGATGTCAAAGTTGCAGATGAATAGCAGGTATTAGTAGGGTCGCATTGAGAATGACAGTGGAATATATTGTTGGATAGATGTAATTTAAGGAGTTTTAGCCTGATAGAAAGAAGATCATACTATCGGTTAGAGCTTTTTTTGATAATCGGGATGATATCTGCGCCAAATAGGAGAACAGAATGAGATTTGAAGAATTAAGTGTAGTAAGAGTTGGAGCAGAGGAGGCACTGCCGTTAGATGACAGGATTCTGCGTGCAGTGAAGGAAATGGGATTTGAGGAAATGTCGCCAATCCAGGCAAAGGCTATTCCAGCAGTTATGGAAGGAAGAGATATCATCGGACAGGCACAGACCGGTACTGGCAAGACGGCAGCATTTGGCATACCGATGTTGGAGATGGTCAATACCAAGGATAAAGTCGTGCAGGCCATCGTACTGTGTCCAACGAGAGAGCTTGCTATCCAGGTAGCAGATGAAATCAGAGATCTGGCAAAGTTTATGCATGGTGTGAAGGTATTGCCGATATATGGCGGACAGGAGATTGTGAAGCAAATCAAGTCGCTCAAAACGGGGGTTCAGATCGTAGTAGGTACCCCAGGGCGTGTGATGGATCATATGAGACGTAAAACCGTAAAATTTGGCGGTGTAAAGATCGTCGTTCTGGATGAGGCTGATGAGATGCTGAATATGGGCTTTCGTGAAGATATTGAGACAATCCTGACGGATGTACCTAGTGAACGTCAGACAGTCCTTTTCTCAGCAACGATGCCGAGACCGATCGTGGAGATTGCAAAAAAACATCAGAAAAATGCAGAGACGATCAAGGTCGTACGTAAGGAATTAACAGTTTCAAATATTGAACAGTATTATTTTGATGTGAAACCGAAAAATAAGGATGAGGTATTGTCCAGATTGATCGATATTTATAATCCGCAGCTTTCGGTGATATTTTGTAACACCAAGCGTAAGGTAGACGAGCTGACAGAAATGCTCAAGGGACGAGGATATTTTGCCGAGGGCCTGCATGGTGATCTCGTACAGAAGCAAAGAGATCGTGTCATGAACAGCTTCCGAAATGGCAAGACTGAGATTCTGGTTGCGACAGATGTGGCAGCACGAGGCATCGATGTAGATAATGTAGATATTGTATTTAATTATGATCTGCCGCAGGATGACGAGTACTATGTACATCGAATTGGCAGGACTGGACGTGCAGGTAAAGCAGGACTTGCATTGACTTTTGTGTCGGGTAAGGAAGTGTATAAGCTCAAGGATATAGAGCGTTTCTGCAAGACAAAGATCAAGGCAAAGCCGATTCCATCAGCCAATGATATTCGCAATACGAAAATCGAACATGTATTTCGGGATATAGAGGAAGTGATCGAGGAAGGCCATCTAACCGATATGCTGCATCTGGTCGAGCAACATGTCAATGATAATGACTATACCTCTATGGACCTAGCAGCCGCTTTTCTGAAGATGTATCTCGGCAACGAGGAAGCTGTTGTCGCAAAGGAAAGTACAGATGATTATGGTGATACAGGCGCTGAAGAGGGAATGGTTAGACTATTCATGAATATTGGTAAAAAGCAGGGAGTACGTGCTTCTAACATTGTTGGAGCCATCGCAGGAGAGAGTGGTATACCAGGAAATCTGATTGGAGCCATCGACATGTTTGACAGCTATACATTTGTAGAAGTACCGCGTGAATATACAAAAGAAGTGCTACAGGCTATGAAAAATGTTAAAATAAAAGGAAAGACAATTGCAATAGAGCCTGCAAACCGTAAATAAAGACGGAGGATACAGGATATGGGAACCACCCTGCTGGAAACACTGATCTGGTGGCTGGGATTGTTTGCAATCGGACTAATCACGCTACCAGTCTGTGTGCTGGTGTTTTCAAAATTGAAGGATAGAGGGTATCTATTTGCCAAGGTTATGGGTCTGATCATAACATCATACCTTGTATTTTTGATGGCAACAACACGGCTGATGCCGTTTCGGCTGTTTACAATACTCATGATGGTGGGGGTGTTATGGATTGCAGAGTGTATCTGGCTGCTGGTTTCTAAAAAGGCGGCTGTTCACTTTGGCAATGTACTAAAGGATCGATTGTTTTGGAAGCATGCAGTGCTGGAAGAGGTCGTCTTTGCACTTGCTTTGTTTTTGTGGGCATATCTGCGCAGCAGGACTCCGGCACTCAACCATACGGAAATGTTTATGGATCATGGCTTTGTCAAAAGCATCCTGAATGCAGATTATCTGCCATCTCCGGATATGTGGTATGCGGGCTCTGATATCAACTATTACTATTATGGGCAGTACGTGACTGCATTTTTATGTAAACTAACAGGAACAGACTCGGCTGTCGGGTACAATCTTATGATGGCCACTCTGTTTGCAATGACACTCGTACTGTCATTTTCTGTAGTGTATCAACTCTTAAATATGAAACAGGGCATGAAGACCTGGATGGCAGCGGCAGGCGGCATCTTATCTGCATTGGTGACAGCTATCTCCGGCAATGCCCATTCGTTTTTATACGGAATCATCTTTCCGTTTTTCACAAAGCTTGGTTTTATACATTATATATATCCGCATGCAATTGACCGATACTGGTATCCAGATGCAACTAGATACATCCATTGCTTTGAGGGCAGTCAAGATGAGACGATTACGGAGTTTCCACTCTATTCATTTGTACTGTCAGATTTGCATGCCCATGTTGTGAATATCATGTTTGTGCTGTTGTTTCTTGCTTTGCTGATCGTGGCAGTTCAATCTGATCACAATAACCCATGGAAGCGGGTCGGAATCGCCCCTGTGATGTTGCTTTGCGGTTTTATGCTAGGAATCATGGGGATGACAAATTACTGGGATTTTGCAATCTATATGGTTGTGTTTGCTTTTTTTGCAGTTTACATGGCGTGGAAGAAATATGGTTCGTGGAAAGAGCCAAGGCTGTATCTGGCTGCACTATGGCAGACGGCTTGCCTGTATCTCCTTGCTAAGCTGGTCATGCTGCCGTTTAGTCTTACATTTCAAAAAATCAATGTCAGTCTAGCACTGGTGCAGGATCATTCGCCAGTCTTGGAGTATCTTGTCCTGTGGGGCATCCCTATTGTATGGGTTTCTGTCTTTCTGATTTACTGTATTCGTAGAAAACAGAATGTCGAAGAAGCAGATATCATCACGATAATATTATGTGTATGTGCCATCGGACTGATCGCATCACCAGAAGTTCTCTATATCAAGGATATATATACAAGTGCGCCACGATGCAATACGATGTTCAAGTTTACCTATGAAGCTTTTATTTTGTTTGGTCTGGTGACAGGCTATATCGCAGTTAGGATCTTGTGCCGAGAAGGAATTTCCATACGCAAGCGTGTAATCAGTGGCATCTTGATGCTGATCCTGCTGATTCCGCCATTTTGTTACCCTTATTTTGCGATTCATGAGGTTTACTTTACTGGTGAAAGTGCAGGCACTTTGGATGGACTGGCCTATATACAGGAGCAGGATGCTGGCGAGTATGCGGCGATACAATGGATTGATGAGAATACATCAGCTGATGCGATTGTCCTAGAGGCAAATGCACTCAGTTATTCTGAGGGAGACCGTGTCTCCATGGCGACTGGCAGACAAACACTACAGGGCTGGTGGACGCATCAGATGCTCTGGAGAAATCTGAGCGCAGAGGAACTGGACGTGAGAATCCGTGAAATCAGGGAAATATATGAGGGTACAGATATTGTGCAGACGGAAGCACTGATACGAAAGTATGGAATCGATTATATTTACATCGGGAAGCGTGAGAGGGAAGCGTACCCCCAACTGCAAATCCTCAAGCTGCAGCTGCTCGCAGACCATATCTATGATTTCGATGGAACCCTGCTGCTTGAATGTAGGTAATCGTGTTTGCCACACAAGCAAATTTGCGACATAAAAAAAACCCAGTTATGGGTTCTTTTTTATACTCTCACTGCGGAAGAAGGGACTTGAACCCTCACGTCGTTGCCAACACTAGATCCTTAGTCTAGCCTGTCTGCCAGTTCCAGCACTTCCGCATATACACCGACATTACGCCAAAGAGCGCAACATCAGCGACTAGAGTATAATAACATCTTACGTTGTAAAAATCAATCATAAAATAAATTTTTTCTTAAATTTTCTTAATTCTTTTTTCTTCGTTCTTTGTTCTTTGTTAATCCATCTTTGTTGCTCATTCTTAAAAATTTCAGTCCACAAATCCGTTCAGACCATACTGTGCGAGCGAACCTTCCTCTGAAAGTCTCTGACGCAGAGCTAAATAGAGCTGAGCATTTGTCATATTGATGTATGGATTTACATAGAAGATAGCAAGGATTGTACAGGTGCAAATACTCAGAAGCATCCAGCCAATAAAGGATAAATCCAGTACAAATGCATTCCATTTTTCGCCTGTCATCATTTTTTTACTAAGTGCAAACGCAGTCTTATAATCCATCTCTGGATTTTCTGCCAGCAAGTACGGAATCATACGATATTCATAACCCTTGATGATGCCAGGAATTATAAATAATAAAGACCATAACCATTGGAATAGATCTTTCAAGAATATTGTCTTCACAATATTCAAATATTTTCCATCCTTGAATCCATAGCCAAGTAAGCTTACCTTGGGTTGATTTTCATATGATCCACCTATAACAAAGAACCTTTCAGAACCAACTCTTAGTACATTTACTAAAAAAATCTGAAATACTGCGCCAATCAATGTTCCAATCACTATTGCCGTTACTAATGCGATTATGATTGTAATCATTACAGCAATATTGATACCACTGTTCTCCCATGCAAAAATATCCTGAAAGGATTCACCTGATTGAGCAGTGTTTGAGTAGCTGGAGCCAGCTGCCCCAACGCCGCCACTTAAAAGAGTAATAATAAAGCTAACTGCTACGGCTGGCCAATAGTTACGTGATAATGCAGCCTTTGCATTTGTCTTGAGTAATTGTCTATTCCACATAATCATGCCCTCTTTTCTTTTTTTATTGTACAACTGATATTGTGTATCATATTATAACATTCATCTCCATTTCTGTCATTCTCTTCTTTTTTAGTTGAAAGTTTACCAAAAAATAAATCAAATCAAAAAATTAATCCAACAGAATCTTGACAATTGTATTAAAACCATATACAATAAATTTTGCGTGACTCAAAAAACGCAAATGCAGGAATGGCGGAATTGGCAGACGCGCAGGCTTCAGGTGCCTGTGGTAGCAATACTGTGAGGGTTCAAGTCCCTTTTCCTGCAGCAAGCAAATGAACCCGGTATATTACCGGGTTCTTAGTTTATAAACAAGTTAACAAGTGAAAATATTTCTAAAGAATATGAGTAATCAGTCGATATATAATATACAGATCTTGTCTTTATTGAAGTGCGTGCGGTGGAATTTATTTTTGAAAGGTTGTCGTGTAACAGTTCAGATAGCATCAAAAAACATGCTGATTTATTAGAGCATAAAGTAACATCCTTGCATTCCTTGCATACGTGGACAATGGTATCAGATTGAAGAATTCTATATGGCTCAATCATTTTGTCAGAATAGATTGTGGACAAGAAGCTTGCTCCATTAGTACTAACAATTCCAAAATAACAGGTATCAATGTCATGTGGGCATGGATTGGACAATGTAAGCTCTCAATGCAGGCATAAATTCCAAAGAAATGGAATTGCCTCACTATTTTGGAAACTGAATCAACATAATCCACATGGTATTGTCCAAAATCAGGTTCACCGGTATCTGAATAGCTCCATTTTGGAATTTTGATTCGCATCAAAGGCTTCGCTTGTCCAAAAACATGTTAGAAACGGCAAGCACATTCCGACATGTTTTTTTGATACCTACCTGAACTGTTACGTTGTCGTAACAGTTCGTAACAGATTTTGGTGCGGATGTATTGTAAAAAAGGCTGAAATGTAGTAAAATATAAGAACAGGAATGATATTGAAACAAGGCATGGATGCCGCCGTCTTATCAAAGGAGTGATTATATGGCAGGAATATCAGGTTTAACATCAACGATGGATTATAGCTCGTTGTTTTCAGGTTTATCTTCGTCGACAAGTAGTAGTAACAGTACATCATCGACAGATTCTTCCCTCTATTTGAGCGACTATGCAAGCATTAAAAATGGCAGCTACTCAAAATTGCTAAAGGCTTATTATACGAAAAACAATCCTTCAAAAACATCTAACAACGCAAAGACTGCAGATGAGATTAAGGAAAGTGCAAAGAGCAATACAGCAATCAGCACAGATGCAAAAGCACTCAAGTCATCTGCGGATGCACTGATTGCAACTGGTTCCAATTCAGTCTTTCATAAGAAGGAAATGAAGGATGAGAATGGTAATACAAAGACAAACTATGATTATGACGCTATCTATAAAGCGGTCAAGGGCTTTGCGGATAGTTATAATAATCTAATCAGTTCTGCAGGAGATTCAGATTCGAACTCTATATTGCGCAAGACACTGGCGATCACGAACGGGACAAAGAAAAATGTAAATCTGCTGAGTCAGGTCGGCGTATCCATCGGAGAGGACAACAAGCTGACTGTAGACGAAAAGACATTAAAGGCAGCAAGTATGAATGACATGAAAGCACTGTTCAATGGTGTTGGATCCTATGCATACAATGTATCTTCTACAGCCTCCATGATTAATAGTACGGCAACGAATGAAATCCAGAAACTAAATACATATACATCAACAGGAGCATATTCATATTCTGCAAGTATCGGAAGGAATTACGACGGAGCTATCTGATTTATGAGTATCAAACATACAGCCCCAGCTTTGAAAGAAGCTGGGGTGTTTTTTTGTGTATTTCTATGGTCATATTTTTATGGTTATGGTGATAATAATTACTTGTCTACTGCGGTAAGAGAATGTTACAATTAGAATTAGCTGAAAGGACAGGAAATAGATATGTTAAAGATTTTTTTAGTAGAAGATGAATTTGTTGTCAGAGAAGGTATCAAGAAAAATATAGACTGGAGTGCAAACGGCTACGATTTCTGCGGAGAGGCAAGTGACGGAGAGCTGGCACTGCCGATGATCCAGAAGCTGAAACCTGACATCGTGATCACGGATATCAAGATGCCGTTTATGGACGGGCTGGAACTGAGCAGACTGATCAAAAAGGAATTTCCATGGATGGAAATCATCATCCTATCAGGATATGAGGACTTCAAGTATGCCAAAGAGGGAATTAAAATCGGTGTAGCGGAATACCTGACTAAGCCAATCAGTGGAAATGAACTGCTCGAGGAAGTTGAGGCATTGGCAGAGAAGATCGAAGAAAAACGTAGAGAACGGGAAATCAGTGAACAGTATCAAAAGGAAATGCAGGAGAATTTCTTGCAGGAACGAAAGAATCTGTTTCAGTATCTGGTGACTGGCTCCAGAACAGTACCAGAACTGCTGGATCTGGCAGGCAGACTGCGTATTGATCTGTCCTCTATGTACTATAACATCGTCCTGATCATGACACAGTCGATGAATCATGCGCAGGAGGAGTACTCCAATAGTCTGATCGAGATAGAACAAAAGCTCAATGAAATCGATGATGAAACACATATTTTGATGTTTGACAGGAATCTGGAGGGAAAGGCGTTGCTGTTCAAGGCTGACTCAGCAGAGGAACTGGAGCAGATACAGCATGACTATCTGAACAGGATGAAGGATATCCTGATACAGTATAGTCATGTCCGCTACTTTGGGGGAATCGGCGTGCCAGTAAACCGTCTGACAGAGTTGCCAGTATCCTTTGAGAAAGCCAGTCATGCATTCGCACATCGATACTTGGTCAGAGAGAGCATGGTCATCCATTATGTAGAGCTAGAGCAGGGCAGCACTCCAGAGAACAAGGATTTTGATATCAGCAGTGTGGATCCGAAGCAGATGGACAGGCATAAGGTGTTGGATTTCCTGAAGCTTGGAGAGCCTGCGGAAACAAAATATTTTGTAGAGGAATTTTTCAAGGATTTTGGTAAGAATGCACTAGAATCCAATATGTTTAGACAGTATCTTGCGATGGATACTTATTTCTGTGTCGCTGAGTTTGCTGAGAGTCTGCTATTTTCAAAGGAAGAGATCGAACCGTTTGATATTGCTTCTGGAGCTATGCAGAGCTCGGAGGGAACCATGAGATATATCGAAAGGATTATCGAAAAAGCATTGGATCTGCGAGAAAAATCAGCCAGCAATCGATATGGGGACATCGTCGATGAGGTGATGCAGTATATAAATAAGAATTATGCGGATGAAGATCTGTCCTTGAACTTGCTTGCTTCTCATGTGAATTTTTCACCGAATCATCTGAGCATGATTTTTAGTCAGCAAACAGGTCAGACATTTATCAAATACTTGACAGATTTCAGGATGAATAAGGCGAAAGAGCTCCTGCGCTGTACAGGTAAGAGAAGTAGTATCATCTGTTCGGAGGTCGGATACAAGGATCCACATTATTTTTCATACCTGTTTAAAAAAACACAAGGCATGACTCCGACGCAATATCGTGAGGGCAAATAAAAAAATAAACTGATATCATAGAAAAATCAACTCTTTTTCAATCCAAATAGAAAAATGAAACAATCAATGAGTTATCTGAATGGATTTGTTGCGAAATGCGATGTAAGATAACATCATCAAAGGAATGGTCCTTTGACAGACAACATATTTAGGAGGGAATCAGAGTTATGAAAAAGAAATTTTTGGCAGTTATTATGGCAACAACAATGGTACTCGGATTAACAGCTTGCGGCGCTCAAGAAGCAGCACCTGCAGCAGAACCAGCAGCAGTAGAAGCACCCGCAGCAGAGGAAGCACCTGCAGCGGAGGAAGCTCCTGCAGAAGAAGCAGCACCCGCAGCAGATGCAGGCGCAATGATCAAGGTTGGTATCATCAACA
>CAZACC010000062.1:0-13146 GCA_964483545.1 uncultured Lachnospiraceae bacterium | reverse complement strand
CTGAATAATCGCTTTTCTCACCAATCCTATTATTACGCCACATACGGGTTACATTTAGTACAATCAGTCTCACATCTCCGATTGTCTCCGCATAATATAGCTCATCTCCCGCTTGACTCTTCGGCATAGTAAACAGTTCTTCATAACTGATGGTATTAAAATCATCTGGCATGACATCATTGAACTGCAAACCAATATCATACGCATCACTGTAGCGTCCCATATATTCATGATTACCGACAGCCGCATAGAAAGGCGCCTCCTGTAGGATAGCAGCTCCCTGATAGGTCTTCGACCCCAGTTTTTTCTGTCCATTTCCCTGCATCAGTGAGAAAAATGTATTGGCATTGCCCATATCAAACCATTCATCTGCCTGATCTGGTATATTGACCAAATCTCCTGCATAAAATACCGCATCGATATGACCGACTGTCTTTTCCGCCATCTCCAGATTCGCTGCTACCATATCCATCAACTGACCATCAGATGTTAAAAGTATATTTAATTTTGTTCCATTTTGTGGTTTTGCCTGCAGGTAGTACCTTTCACTCTTGATCCCATCACTTTCCACATAATAGGATACACGTTCTTGGATCTTTCCATGATATGGTGGCAGGTCTGTTACGATTCCCTCATGCCTCCATACACTCACTCTCTTTCCTAAAAAAGTCCGCATACGTGACAGTTTTTGGGAGTCTGCCATGACTTCCTGCTCATTTCCATATATGATTCTATTGTCCTTTGTTTCAGTATCTGTGAACCAGACCACATGAACAGAATTTTCTGTTGGATTCTGCAGCATAGGCTCAGTTAATAAATACTTAGTATCTGCTCTCATATTTGTACTCATACCTGCCACACAAAGCAGTGCCACAGTCACTCCTATCCAAAATTTCACTCTCATTCCCTGCTCCACTTCCCTGACCCTGCGGATAAAACAAGCGACAACATTTCTGCTGCCGCTTCTTATCAGTCCTATCGTAATCCCTTAGCCTGACACAGACTGACCAATTCAGCTACTGTATGATGTGTAACAACTTCATCATAATGTTCTGTATAATCCCATATGCTATGGAATAAATCCACTTCCTTCTGTGTGAAGCCTACCCCCTGATATGTCCACACATAGGGGCTTGCGGCTGCAGCTGCTGCGACTGCCTGCTGTGCTGCTACAAGAGCTGCTGCATCGTCTGCGGCCTTCTTTGCTGCTGCATCGCTTGCTGCGGTATCTGTTGTAGCAGTTGTATCCTCTTTCTTGTCCTCAGACTCTTCCTCTGTTTTCTTAATCGTTGCTTCTTCCTGAGCCTGCGTCGCTTCCTCTTCTGTTACTTCCTTCAGATAGTCTGACTTGATATAGGCTTCTCCGCCTTCATATTCAATCTTGGTCCATCCATCCTCTACATCTTCGATCTTTGTAAATACCTCTCCAAGCTCCACCAGAGCCTTCACATCACCATCCGTACTCGGTGTTGCTCTAACCTTGACCTTGTCTGTCGTCATAACCAGCTTTCTCGCTGCCGCTGCTGCCGCCTCGGCTTCCGCCTGAGCTTGAGCCTCTGCTGCTGCCGCTGCCTCTGCCTCCGCCTTAGCCTGTGCTTCTGCTGCCTCTGCTGCCACACGAGCCTGATCGACCACCTCAAATGTCAAAGCATTGCTTTCTGTCTCTGTATCCCAGTCACGAACCACCACTGTGATGGTTCCCTCAGCCATAGTGTGCAGCGTGAACTTTCCTTTTTCTGTTTCAGATACAGTGATCGTTGCATATCCGTTATTAGCAACATATTCTGCATTTTTCAGATTTGCTTTGGTGGGATCTGTAACAACCGTGAATGTATAATCTGTATCAATATCCAACTCCTGCTCTGCAAAATCTGGAGATATCTGTATACTCTTCAGTACCGTCAGGGATCGAAACAAGAAAAAACCTCCTATAATCAGTCCCACTATTACTACCGTGGCAACAATCGTTACCATTAATTGCGTTTTTTTTCTTCTACTCATGATTCCCTCTCTTCATCTATCTTACCTGTAACACAAACCATTTTATATCATAGCACATTCGTAGAAAAATGGAAGTCTAAAATTGTATGATTACTGTATTTTTACAGATACCTGTGGGTACTGAATCGATAAAGGATTCCTGACGCAAGGATATTTCTTCTCAAGCTGCTCTGCAATTTCATAATGCTTCCATAAATGCATAGGATAGATCACATCTGCCCCTACCTGTTCAACAAAATACTTTAACCCGAGGTCATAGAACTCCTCCAGTCTCGGATCAGTTGGTATAAAAGCCACATCAATATGATAACCTCTTAGCCGATTGATTTCCTCACAGTATCTCTTTTCCATGAGTCGATTGCCTACATCCGTGTAGCCCTTCCAATGCCACCAGTTCAAATCCCCTGCATGATAAATGGTCTTATCGTCAAATGAAACCACAAAAGCAACGCCCTGATCAGTCGAGCGCAATGTCTCGATATGGATGTCTCCAGATTCTATTTCTATATGACTTTTAGCAGAAATGATGTGTTCTCTAACTGTGGGATCGATTCCATTTCTGACCAAATACTTTTCATTCAGCTTAATATCATTTCCTAGAATATAAGTTACATGCCGGTACTTCTTGATTAGATCAAAAATACACAGATTAAAATGATCTTCATGTTTATGGCTTGCAAACACATAGAGGTAAGCCTCCTGAGAAAACTCTGGAAGCATCCCCTCAAAATAATCAAATATCAAAACCATTTGATGTCCGTTCTGCAACTGTTCCTCTATTACAAATGCACTGTGGTAGATATAACTAATTTTCATATATAAACCTCGATTTCTATTGCCTATGCATGATTGGAAAAAGGCTAAATCAAAATCACTAATTCTGTTGTCACTAACAGAGACAGCCAATGCTTGGCTGTCGGAACAGTAATGCCCACTTCACCGGCAAGTACAGAATTATGCAAATTTAAAATGGCATTTTAAATTTGCATCTGTTCTGCAATCTCATTCAGATACACCCAGCGTTCCATCTTCTGCTCCAGTTCTGCCTCTGCGGCTTCCTTTTCCTGTACCAAAGCCTGCAATCTTGTGTACTCGGTTGCTGCTCCTTCAATCTCTTCCTCAAGTCCAGAAATTCTGCCTTCCAGATCAGAGATATCTTGATCGATATGTTCGTATTCCCTCTGTTCTTGATAGGAAAAACGCACACGTTGATCTGGCTTCTTCCATGTGCTGCGAGATCCCGTTACTTGAGGCGTATCTGTTGATTCACCTTCAATCAGGTTTCCATTACTTCCTGCTGAAGTTAAATTCTGAACATGATTTTGCTCGGTAACACCCTGATCTAACAGCGCATTTTTATAATCCGTGTAATTTCCCTCATACTGCTGGATAACACCATTGTCCTCAAATGCCAGTATCCGTCCTGCAAGCTTATCCAGAAAATACCGGTCATGTGAGACTGCAACCACGATCCCCTCAAAAGTCTGCAGATAGTCCTCTAGCACGGTCAACGTTTGAATATCTAGATCGTTCGTAGGCTCATCCAGAATCAGAAAATTCGGAGCCTCCATCAGGATTTTTAGCAGATATAATCTACGCTTCTCGCCACCAGACAACTTTGCAATCTGGCTATATTGTAGTACCCCATCAAATAAGAACTTCTCACACATCTGCGAAGCAGTGATCACACCATCCTTTGTCGGAATAAATTCTGCTGTATCTTTAATGTAGTCAATGACGCGCTGATTCTCATTCAAGGCTTCATTCTCCTGTGAGAAATATCCAATCTTCACAGTAATCCCAATCTCTACATTTCCGCTGTCCGGCTGTACCTTTCCGGTCAGAATACGTATCAATGTCGTTTTGCCACAGCCATTATGGCCAACAATTCCGACACGTTCCTTCTGTAGAAAGATATATGAAAAATCATCAATCAGTGTCCGTCCATCATAGGCTTTACTGATATGACTGAATTCTGCCGTCTTCTTTCCCAGTCTCGTATACGCCGACTGTATCTCAACCTCACCATCCGTTACGATTTTATCTCTATCCCGAAGAGCTTCAAAACGCTGAATATGTGCCTTCTGCTTCGTGGAACGCGCCCGTGCGCCACGCTGCATCCATGCCAGCTCACTTCTAAAAATACTGGCATTCTTTCGTTCTGTTGCAGCATGCATTGCCTCACGTTCTGCCTTCATCACAACAAATTTGGAGTAATTTGCATCATAAGAATACAACTCGCCATGATCCAGTTCAAAGATTCTGGTTGTCACTTCATCCAGAAAGTATCGGTCATGCGTCACCATCAAAAGCGCCCCTGCATACTTGTTCAGCTTTTCCTCTAGCCATTCTGCCATATCACTATCCAGGTGGTTTGTCGGCTCGTCCAGAATCAGAAAGTCTGATGGTAGTAACAAGGTTCTTGCCAGTGCCACACGTTTCTTCTGACCGCCAGATAAAAGCTCTGGTCTGCCCTGTACATCCGATATTCCGAGGCTTTCCAACATCGCTGTGGCTTCCCCCTCGATATTTCGGTAAGCCTCCTCTGCCTGCTGCCCCTCTGTCACATACTGTAAAATGGTCTGTTCAGACAAAAAGACTGGATTCTGAGGCAGGTAGGCAATGCGTAGTCCTGAGCGATAAATCACAGACCCTTCATCCGTTTCTTCGATTCCAGCCAAAATCTTAAGCAATGTTGATTTACCCGTCCCGTTGATTCCGATTAATCCAATCCTTTCCCCATCATTGATTCCAAATGTAATCTGGTGAAACAATTGTCGTTCTGTATAGCTTTTCACTATATTCTCTGCTGTTAATAGATTCATTCAAGTCCTCCAGAGACAGATGATTAAAATATACCATCATTTTTATCTTCCAACACCTTAATTGCATGATACATAAATTCATTGACAGGAGTTGCTACGCCTACTTCTTTGCCAAGTCTCATCACAGTTCCAGCAAACATATCAACCTCGGTCTTACGACCCGCTTCAATATCCTGTAAAGTGGACGGACGACCGTCCTTATTGATCTTCTTCAGTCTCTCGCCCTGTTCGACCATATCCTGTTCCCCAAGAGAGATTCCTTTCTTATTAGCAATGGCTATCACTTCACGCATTGCCATCTCGCGCAAATGATTGGCATGCTCATCACAGTGCCATGCGCCAAACGGAATTTTCAAAATAGCAGCTATCTGATTCTCTGCGACATTACACATAAATTTATGCCAGAGTGCAAATATCATATCTTTCTGGATGATTGATTTGATACCCGCATTTTCAAAAAGTGTCTTTACTGCCACAACGCGCTCCGAATCTATTTCATTAATCTTCTCGCCGAATTCCATATGAGCAAAGCTCGGATTAAAATGCAGTTCGTTTTGATTTGTCACAGTCACGCTGACTCTTGCAAGAGAGTATAAAATCCGTTCATATCCGTATGTCTCGGCTACAATGTCCTCACTTTCGATTCCATTGAGTGGTGACATGATGATAGTGTTCGGTCCGACCTGATTTTTCACCTGTAACACAGCCTCACGTAAGCCAAGCGACTTAGTAATGATAATGACAAGATCTGCATAGCCTGTCTCTTCCTCAGGTGCAACTACATGAAACAACATAGGCTCTCCATTTACGATCAACCCGTTTTTCTCGATACGTTCCTTTCTTGCCCCGCCTGCAATGATTCTGACATTCTCTTTACCAATTACCCTCTGCAGATTCGAAGCCAGATACCCTCCTATTCCACCAAGTCCAATTAAGGCGACTGTTTTGATTTCTCTCATATTTCATTCCTCCATTTGTATAATGGTTATCCGTCCTGACTCAATTCTAAAGAGTCAGACGTGAAAAGTCAATCAACAGCAGTAATTCTATCAATGATATCTTTATATTCACTGCAAAACTGTTCCTATACTCTTCTCCCAAATTCCTGAAATAGTAAAAAAGCTTTCCGTCAGACTATACGCCCATACGGAAAGCTTTTTATTCTATAAACAAAATCTCTTGATTACGGATTGATAATGCTCTGTACCTCATCGCTGTCAACATTATCCTTGTCTACAAGTATAACACCTGTATCAACCGTTTTCTCTGAAACAGCTTCACCATTTGATAACCCGAGAGCTTCCTTCACGCCATCGTACCCCATGAAATACTGACGCTGTACTACTGATGATACATCATACTCTCCACTTCTGATCATTGTCTCAATCTCTGCGGAGAAGTCAAAGCCTACCATACTGATATCTGTCTTCTTTGCCTCTGTCAGACCTGTTACAAATCCTACAGTAGAGCCATTATTCGGGCCAAATACACCCTTCAGCTTTGGATAGGTTGTGATGAAGTCCTGGCAGAAACCAACTGCCTTACTGATATCTCCCTCATTCACCTTGATATCATCATTCAGTACCGTCCAACTTGCAGGAGCATTAGCTGTCCAGAATTCATTAAAGCCTTTCACACGATCATTGATTGTCTGAGAACCTGTTGAACCAACCTGAATCGCTACCTGTGCCTCCTCTGTCTCTGCGAGTCCTGTTTCCTTCATACGACGAAGCAGTTCTTCAGCTGCTACCTTACCTGCCTCTACGTTATTCGTTAATAAGGCCGCACTGTAATTATCACTATTGATAATGGTATCTACCAGTACAACAGGAATACCAGAATTATATGCTTCTGTGATCGGAGCATCTAGAGATACGCTGTCAAGCGGTGCAATAACGATACCGTCTGCCTGTGCAGATACTGCATTTTGAAGAAGAGTCAGCTGACCTTCAATATCCGATTCCAATGCTGTTCCTATAACAACTACATTACATCCTAAATCCTTGCCTGCCTGCTCAGCTCCAGCCTGCAGTACGCTCCAGTACTGATTTCCCAGCACCTTAACGATAACGTAAATGGTCTTTTCACCTGCATCTGCTGCAGGGGCTGCTTCCTCTGTAGCCACATCCTCTGCCGATGCTGCCTCTTCTACTGCAGGTGCCTCTGTTGCTGCTGCCTCTGGAACTGCTGCTGATTTGCCACAGCCTGCCAATGCAATTGTCGTCAATACTGCTGCTGTGATTAATACTGTCAATTTCTTTTTCATGAACCCATGTCCTCCCTTTTAGGCCTTCGATAATCTTTTACCGAATAGTTTGTTAGTAATGTTCTTTATGACATCTAGATTTCCGGCTTGATTAGCAGTCTGTGATGCCACTGCGATTAACAGGATGAAGCCTACGATTACCTGCTGCCAGAATGAATTGATTCCGTTCAGATTGAGTCCGTTACGGATCATACCCATCATCAAAGCTCCGATAATGGTATTTAAAATCGTTCCTTCACCGCCAAGTATGGAAATACCGCCAAGTACAGATGCTGCAATTGCTTCCATTTCATATCCGTTTCCAGCAGTCGGCTGCGCACTGGACAGTCTGGATGCTACCACAATGCCACAGATGGCTGCTGACAGACCAGAAATACAGTAAGCAAACATACGCGTCTTCACTGCATTGATACCAGATAGCTTTGCCGCCTCTAAGTTTGATCCACATGCATAGATCTGACGTCCGATACGGCTTTTTGCCAGCACTACCCATAAAATCAGCGCATATACCAGTGTGATGATGACACTGTAAGGCAAACCAGATCCTCCGATTCTTCCTCCACCCAGTACATAAAATTGCTTCTGTACCGCTTCTGACGGAATATTGGTTGTATATAATGGTGCACCGTTAACGATAACGTTTGCCATCCCTCGGTACACCCATTGAGTAGCCAATGTCGCCACAAACGGAACCACACCCAGTATCTCGATGAAAAATCCATTCATAATACCCGTCAGGATGCCCATTGCAAGACATAGGATGATGCACAGCCATAGTGGAAGTCCGTTGATCAGCAGACTGACCATAATGATTCCAGCCAATGCCATGGAAGCTCCAGCTGACAGATCGTTTCCTCCGCAAACCAGACAGAACGACAGTCCGCAGCCTATGATGGTATATGTAACTATCTGCTGAAGAAGATTCTGCAGATTGGTAGGAGCCAAAAATTTATCAAATTGTAATACTGAAAACAGGATAAACAGGGCAATCAATATTCCAAAAGAATATATGGCACGTCTTGTCGCAGCACCCAGCTTCCCGAAGGATCTTTGTTTTTTTTCTTTTATTTCATTTTGCTTCTTGGTAGTCATTGTTTCTTTCCTTTCCGTCTGTCAATTTGCGGCAGATAATGTAGGTGCAGGTTTTCCCTCTAGCTTGTTGTAACCTGCTGCCAGATAGAGTATCTGTTCCTGTGTCGATGTCTTGGCATCAAGTTCGCCATTGATTTCCCCCTGATGAATCACTAAAATTCTGTCACTCATTCCGAGTATTTCTGGCAGTTCTGATGAAATCATGATAATCGCCACCCCCTGATCACTCAACTGGTTAAACAACTCATATACCTCATACTTAGCACCA
Source organism: uncultured Lachnospiraceae bacterium (assembly GCA_964483545.1). Taxonomy (GTDB): domain Bacteria; phylum Bacillota; class Clostridia; order Lachnospirales; family Lachnospiraceae; genus JAAYYM01. The sequence continues at coordinate 4,694 of CAZACC010000062.1, read as the reverse complement.
ACATCGATACCCCGAGTCGGTTCATCTACAATCAAAACCTTGACATCATTACACAGCCATTTTGCAAGAACGACCTTCTGTTGATTACCACCTGACAGGTTACGGCATAGCTGATGAATACTGGGTGTTTTGGTTTTCAGCAGCTGTACATACTTCTCTGCATTCTTGTCCCCTGCTCTGTCATCCATAAATCCAAAATGAGTCAACTGCGCCAGATGAGCCATATTGGTGTTATACTTCACATCCAGTCCTAGAGCCAGTCCATCTCGCTTTCTGTCCTCTGTTGCATAGCCGATTCCATTCTTGATTGCCTGAATGACGGAACGAATCTTAATCGGTTTTCCATCCATCCACAGTTCCATGCTATCTGGTCTGTCAGCACCAAATATACATCTCATCAGTTCCGTACGACCTGCTCCAACCAGTCCAGAGATTCCTAGGATTTCTCCCTTTCTTACATATAAATAATCTGCATTGACCTTTGTTCCCCGTCGTACATTTTTTGCTTCAAATACAACATCCTTGATTGTTCTGACATGTTTTGGATACTTGTCCTCCAATGAACGTCCCACGATCATATTAACCAACTCATCCATTGTAATCTCATCCAGATTTCTGGTTCCAATATATTGTCCGTCCCGGATCACTGTTACTCGTTCGCAGATTCTGTTTAGCTCAGCCATCCGATGGGAAATATATACCATACCCACTCCCTTTTCCTTTAGCCTGCGGATAATTTCAAACAGCTGATCAATCTCTCTTTCAGTCAGTGTAGCAGTCGGTTCATCCAGTACCAGTATCTTGGAATTGAAACTGATGGCCTTTGCAATCTCTACCATCTGCTGTTGAGCCACACTTAATGATTTCACCATTGCATAAGTCGATATATCAATGCCCAGATCATCCAGTATTTTCTTTGCCTCACTATGCATCTTCTTATCATCAATAAATAATCCTTTTTTATGCGCCCGACCGATGAAAATATTGTCTGCTACGCTCAAATGTCCACACATATTTAATTCCTGCATGATAATACTGATACCAAGACTATGTGCTTTACTGACGGAATCTATGACAGCCAGTTTTCCTTCTATGTAAATATCTCCTGCATCTGCTCTATATACACCGGATAATATTTTCATCAAAGTAGATTTTCCGGCACCATTCTCACCTACCAAACCTAATACTTCTCCTTTATACACATTCAGTGATACACCGTCCAAAGCTTTAACGCCTGGAAAGCTCTTGCAGATACCTTCCATGCGAAATAATTCCTCTTCCATATTCTTCCTCCTTTCTTTTTCTTTTTGTGAATCTATATGTAAAATTATATGAAAAATGAAGTTCGAATCATAGCGGACTTTTTTATCATCCACAGGACAAAATTATGCTTTTTTAAAAATTGCACAAAAAAAGTACCGTTGTTTATCACAAACGGTACTTTTTACATAATTTACAGTTCCTTGAGAAACTGATTTCTGTATTCCGACGGACTTTCTCCAGTCATCCTGCGAAATACTCTTGCAAAATAGGTAGAATCAGGGTATCCAATTCGGGTACCGACTTCCTTAACATTTACATTGGGCTGCATCAACAGTTTTTTAGCCTCTTCCACACGATATTCTGTCAAATAAGATGTGAAGTTCTTACCATACTGCTGTTTGAACATTTTACAAAAATAAGGCTCTGAATAATTGATAGCATGAGCTGCATCCTGCATAGAGATCATGTTCATATAGTTCTTTCTGATATATTCCTCTATCATGGAAACCATCACGTTCAGGCGGTTTCCATTACAGTCATCCTCCTGTTCAGGAGGCTTGTCATTCATTCTGTCTTCATACTTTCCCTCCAGCAGACCTTCCAACAGATATGGTTCTCTCACCGTCAGCCTATCTGTGGCATACCTCTCATACTCTTCAGACAGTCGTATCGCTTCTCCTACTACATCTATGATTTCTTTCTCTGAATATGGCTTCAGCAGATACTCCATAGCCCGTACAGAAACAGCTTTTCTGGCATACTCAAACCTGTCATATGCCGTCAGGAAAATAATGCAAAAACCATTTTGCTCCTGACGCATGATCTCTGCTACGTCCACACCTTTCATACCCGGCATTTCAATATCCAGTATTACGATATTGATTTTCACACTACGAAATATTCGTAATGCTTCCTTACCGTTCTCCGCCTCCAGCACCTCGAAGACTCCGTCAAGTTTCTTCTGGAGCGTCTTTTTGAGAACCATGCGTTCTATTATTTCATCTTCTGCAATCAATATTCTGTACATAAAACCATTCACTTTCTCCTGCCAAAGCAGATCCGTACCACTGTTCCCTCATTTTTTTGACTATCTATCGTGACTTCTCCCCGTTCATAATATGCAGATATTCTTCGATAAATATTTCCGAGACCAATTCCCAGTCCCGAGCCACGTTCCGTCATAGCCGCTCTAATCTGCTCCAGCCTGTCTGGTTCGATTCCGACTCCTGTGTCTGCAACTTCCAGCTGCAGCATTTCTTCCTCCTGTACAATCCTGACATAAATAGCACCACCCTCTTCTTTATCAGCCAAACCATGTATAACGGCATTTTCCGCCAATGGCTGAATCAGAAATACTGGAATCTCTATTCGTTCAGGCTGTACTTCGCAATCAATTTTCCAGATGATCCTACTGCCAAAGCGTTTTTTCTGTATATACAGATAGTCCTCCAACACCTTCAATTCCTGATCTAGCGGGGTAAACGGCTCCGTTGTTCTTAGACTGTATCGGAGCAGATTGCTCAAGGCCATCAGCATTTCTTCTGTCACTGGAGCCTCTTCTATCTTTGACATTTTGGTAACCATATTTAGTGTATTAAACAGAAAATGTGGATTCATTTGGCTCTTGATTAGCTGTAGCTGCGCAAATGAAAAGCGCTGTTCCAGATTGGCTCTCTCGATTTCCTGCTGAAACAGTTTTTCCTCTATATTTCTTTTTTCCTCCACTGCTCTGACATAGTCCTTGGTTGCATGTTTCATTCGGTTAAAGGAATATACCAACTGTCCCATCTCATCCTGTCCGTTCCATATCACATCTGGTTCTGCAAAATCATTTTGTTCGATTCCTTTAGAAGCCGCTGCTAAATCTGATAAAGTATTGATAATACTTCCAGTCATGGCACGAGCTACCAAAATCAATACTATAACCGATAGAAAAGTAATAATGGTCAGTGTATACGGCATCCGTCCCAGCACAGGAATCTGTCTCTCATAGTAATCAGCACTGCTTTCTATGGCGGCTTTCGTCAATCTTGAAGCATATTCCTTCAGATACTGCTGCATCTGATAAGTTTTATATACCTGTTCAATATAATCTGTCTGATTATCCTGCATAGATAATACAAGCCTGCTCTGCTCACAATATTCTTCATATCCATTACGAATATTCCATGTAATGGCATATCGTTCCTCTCCGATTTCATGATAGTCATATGGCATTAAATACAAATTATTTTTTGTTACCTTGCATGCATCGTAAAACAAAGTTTCATTCTGGCTCGTGTGATTCTTAATTAAATTTGAAAAACACTCCACTTCTGTCTCCAGCGATTCCTGAAATTTGTAATTTGACAGATTATTTTCCATCAATACCTTCTCATCATCCACAAAGGTATATATAACTCTGATATTCAGCAATATGGCAATGGTCATAACAATTCCCACAACGCCTACAATCGTATACATTTTTCTTTTTATAGACAATTGATACCAATATGACAGTAACCGATCTTTCATCATCTCTTCTGCTCTCTCCCAAATAGTGATAGCGACAGCTCTCCCTATTTGATGGCACTTACATTTTTCTTTGACTTTATCATTGTAACCCGAACTGTATTTTCTGTAAAGCAAGAGCAGATCGCATCCATCGTCTGTGACATTGCCAGACTACAGGTATTATGCGCTCTGCTCTTGTATTTCATCCATCATAAAAAGTATAAATTTTAAACCTTGAATACGCTGATCATGTCCTTCAGCCCACCAGTCGTCTGCTTCGATTCATTCGAATTGTCCGTAACCGACTGCATACGGTCGACGAGAAGCTGAATAGATGCCGAGGTTTCCTGCGTAGATGCAGCATTTTCTTCTGAAATAGCTGACAAATTAGAGATTGCATTCATAATATCCACTTTCTCTGCATTGACCGAATCCACCCTGTCTACGATTGTATGAACTGCCTTAGCTATCTCGTCAAATTTACCATTTACCGCTTCGAAACTCGCACTAACATCCTGCAGAACCGTTCCTTCATGATCCGATGCATCTCTGATACTCTGTGCCGTCTGAACGCTCGTATCAACTAGCGATGTGATTTGCTGAACAATCATTGCAATCTCTCTTGCTGATTCACTAGACTGCTCTGCTAAACCCTTGATTTCTGTTGCAACAACAGCAAAGCCTTTGCCTGCTGCTCCAGCTCGTGCTGCCTCAATGCTCGCATTTAACGAAAGCAGGTTGGTCTTAGAAGCGATACTTTGAATCATGTCTGCTGCCTTATGGATCTCATCTACTGTCTGATTGATTTCGAAGATTCCGTCAGAGACATCCTCTGCACTTTTTTTAGTATCCGCATTGGCTACCATTAGCTTGTCCAGAGATTCCTTAGAATGATTACCAATCGTGGTAGCCTCTGTCACAATTGACAGACTCTGATT
>CAZACC010000061.1:0-13342 GCA_964483545.1 uncultured Lachnospiraceae bacterium | reverse complement strand
ATGGTGGAGTGGGATTGGACATTGGCTGTGGTAGTGGTGCGTTAACGATTGCGGTGGCCAAGCGAAATCCAAATGCCAAAATGATTGGAATAGACAGGTGGGGTAAGGAATATGCCTCATTTAACAAATCTTTATGTGAAAATAATGCCACTGCAGGGGGCGTAAATAATGCGGAATTTTCGCAGGGAGACGCTTTAAAACTAGACTTTCAAGATGAAATGTTTGATGCGGTTACGAGTAACTATGTATATCACAATATTGTTGGAGCAGATAAGCAGGATTGCTTGCGAGAAACATTTCGAGTGTTGAAAAAAGGCGGAGTTTTTGCCATCCATGATATTATGTCTAAAAGTAAATATGGTGATATGAATGCATTTGCAAAAGAATTGCGAGAAGCTGGATACGAAAAGGTTGAGTTGATCGATACAACGACTGGCATGTTTATGAGCAAGACGGAAGCAATATTTACGCAACTTAACAACTCTATGTTGCTTGTTGGGAGAAAATAAAAAGTCGGCAATGATTTCATGTAATGACTGACGGTTTCCGATGCATTTTGAACATCACCCTTATATCCAATACTATCCGGAATGAAATATCCATTTATTAAAATCAATATTCAAAAACGCTTGTATCTGTGCCTGAATTTCACTGTCTATATCTGCGATTCTTCTGGCACTGCCATTTACTAACACTAAGGGATTTATATATCTCTTTTTAGCCGATATATTTACACAATATTTGTTTTTTGGTTTTTCTGATGAACTTGTAACGGCGGATAGTTTGGTATAGTCATTCCATAGTTTGGATAGCCTTTGATCGGCTTTCATTTTCCTTATTATTTCGTTTTCAGTCAAATATAAATCCTCCAATACTAAGGCGCCATTTTCGATAGCGGAGCGCATAATATCTGCCAAATATTGCATTGAAAAGCGGTCTTCATCTGACACAAAAAAGTGTGAATTACGTAATGATACTTCCGTGAATTTTTTTGCAATATCAATGGACTGGAAGCAAAGCTCTTCGACTCCATGCTCATTTTGAACGACTGTCAAATCTTTATAAATAGCATGCAGAATTTCAAGTTCCATATTATATACGCAAAATCCGTTGCCTATTGTATACTCTAAGCGATCAGCTGAGAGCATCGGGGTATTATTGTCAGCAATGGGATATTTATGATAATCACTCACATCTTCAATACTGATATGATGTTTTTTTAAAAGGCTTGTGATTTCTGTTGAGTTTTTGATGAAAGATACAGTTTTATCTTCCGTTGATTCTTGTGTTAAATGATCCCCCTGAAGAAAATCGATTGTATGTGCAAACACAGGGGTTGCTATATCATGGAACAATCCTGCTACAGCTTGTCGAATATCGTGTGTGAAATTCCAAACAATCTTCGACACACCCACACTATGTACAAGTCTTGTGTATGGAGTTTGTTCCCTTTTATAAAATGGAAAACTGGTATATTCGCAGCCACAGTGCATACCAATGTCCATTAATCTTTGCATTTCAGAAGTGTTTGCGAGCTGTTCTAATAAAAGAGGTATTTCCTTGGTATAGATCGATGTATACAATGTTCAGACGCTCCCTCCGATTTTGTTTCTGTTATGCTCCTTACGAGTCAAGTGGATTTACAACAAATTTTAGTATCATTCCAATTAGAACCTTTCAGTTAAACACACAAGATAATCCCAAAAGGCATTGACGATATTTTTTTCTGACATGATAAATGCTGTATTGGGTGCGTCGGACTTAATCATCAGGGTGTCCTGATTCTCTCGCCCGTATAGTACCAGATTGGGCGGTATGGTATTATCGAGTATATAGCGATAATGTTTGTACTCCATCGCCAGTTTTTGCAGGTTGCTCCAATGAGCTGCAAGCTCCTGCGACGTATAACACAGGCCTGGTGCACCTAGAAAATTGGCACAGGGAAGCGGCAGTGAGAGAGCATTTCTTGTAGCGCCGGATAGCACATCGGTATGGAAATATTTATCAAGGTTTTGCGTCAGTGAGGCATGACTTTTCTCCCATAAAGCAAGAATGCGGCTTTCCGGAGCTCGCTTTTGCATGGATTTTGCCACTCGTTCTGGCATAGTGGCCAAGGAGGGGGCTCCTGCCATGCACACTGAGTCTCCATTCCCCTCTAAGAAAAAACTCGGTTCATGGGATAGATGTTGTGTATCATTCTCAAGTATAATTTTCATTAACGGACGACAGAGGGAAAAATAGTTTTCGTATTCCTGAACCAAAGCAGCGATAGCCTTAGGGTTCGCAACAAGCTCGTTGAGCATCCCCTCTGTATTGCGGCCAATGGATGTGGAAATGACTGCGGCGGAGTTTGGCGCAATAAACAGAGTGCGCCTAAATATGCCATCCCGCAGGCGAGGATAGTAATAGGGCTCGATCATACCTGTCATATAAATCGGCAGCCATTTTGCCACAGCCTCCAGCAATTCATTCAAATCACGCCCTACATGGTGAATCATTCGGACCCGATTTCCCAAATGGAGCACTTGCTTAAAATCCATGGCCCAGCGTGCGGCAAAGGCACTGCTTTCATACATCCATTCCATATCCTCGTCACTGCTCAGAAGCAGTGTCTGCGGGGATTTTTCTTTTTTTATACGATCAAAAAATTGCAACACGGCTTCTTGTTTGCCTTGAGGTCCGTAGTAGTAGCGTTTGGCTATGGGCAGATCTTCATCTACAGCATCTGAGTTTAATGCGACGCGCTTGCCCACATTGGTAAAGCTGTTAACAAGCAGGTCGATATCGGTCGGAGGTGTTACTGTGCCAAGTAGCCATTTCTCCAGAAGTGTTGCCGATTCCCATTCATCTGTCGGCCAGGCTTCCAAACCCAGCTTTCGACATAGGGTATCGCGTTGGTAATCAGCACGGATGCGGCGTGCCAGATAGGCGCTCATCGCTGGCAGAAAGTCTGGTCTTTTTGGCAGTGGGCGGGTACCGTTTTTTAGACGGCTCACATGTGAGGCATTTAAATTGGACGCTTTTGCCAGTTCGCTGACCCGAGTATGGGTCAATTCCATAATTTGATTGAGACGTTCTGCAAACAAGTCCGCACCTCCTCTTATAAAGCCAGTTGATAGAAGCATCTAGGGTCAAAATATCTTCTGACTCCGACATCATAATTCTAACATAATCAATAGTGGATATCAATAATTTTGGCACGAATCGTTCCATGAAAAGTGGCACGGTCAAATGAATTCGATATGTGGCAAAGGGGAAAAGAGCTTGCTATACTTAATATATGCTAAGCTTGGAGAGGGGGAAATGAATGGAATGAAATACATGCAGGTGAATCATCGGAGGGAGGCAGTTCCTCCTTTTCCACACCATAAAAGTTTTTACTATCGAGTCAATCAGTTTTTTTATCCGAACAGTTTATTTACGCATCTGAGCTATGCTAATTTTTTGTCGATCAAAGAGGTGATCCAAGGGTACAGGCACAAATGCACCTTGCCAAGGGTACTTCTGATCGATCCTACAAGCAGTTGTAATCTGCGGTGCAAGGGTTGTTGGGCTGCAGACTATGCCAAAGGTGATTCCCTATCCTTTGAAAAGCTTGATGAAATCATCACTCAGTCTGAACAGCTGGGAATTATGGACATCCAGTTATCTGGTGGAGAGCCGTTACTTAGAAAAGAGGATATTCTAAAGCTTTGCCGAAAACACAGAAAAACTACCTTTGGTGCGTTTACCAATGCGACACTGATTGATGAGCAGTTTGCCGATGAAATAGCAGAGGTCGAAAATCTAAATATGTACGTCAGCATCGAAGGCACCAGGGAGGAAACCGATTTTCGCCGAGGCGAGGGTGTGCACGAAAAGGTTCTACACGCCATGTCTCTTTTAAAGGAACGCAAGATAGGTTTTGCTTTTTCAACCTGCTATCACTCTAAAAATTATAAGACCATTGCAAGTGATGAGTTTTTGGATGATATGCGGGAGAGGGGAGCTTGGTTTGGCTGGCTGTTTAATTATGTACCCGTGGGGAAGGACGCAGATTTGTCTCTTGTGTGTACACCAGAGCAGCGGGCTTGGGTCCGAGAGAAGGTAGCCGATTACAGTAAGAGAAACCACTGCTTGATCATTGATTTTTGGAATTCGGGTCATACCATCTACGGTTGCGTGGCAGCAGGAAGTGGATACTTACATATCAATGCTAAGGGCGATGTGGAGCCCTGTGCCTTCTGCCACTACTCTGACTGTAATATATACGACCACTCCCTGATTGAGGCACTGAAATCCCCGTTTTTGACGAATTTTCGTGCAGCACAACCTTTTTCAGATAATCCACTGCGGGCTTGTCCGATGATTGACGTTCCCGAAACAATTACGGAGATTGTCAATAAGGGTGGCGCCCAATCCACTCATTACTCAAATCCTGAGACAGTGGAGACCTTTGTGGAAAAGGTGAGTGAAAATGCAAAAAAATGGGAGCCCGTTGCAAATGGGTTAAAAGCATCTATGGATGAAGAAAAGGTGAAGCTTTTCAGCACGTTAGTCAAGCTTTTAAAATGGAGAAGAAAGATTACTGACGACAGGAGAAAGATTGCTGTTGACACTATTGATACGCAAAAGGATTTCATGGAAACGGAGGAATTGTAATGATCAAAAACAAAAAAACTTTACAATATGGACTCGTTCTTCTTGGTGTCTTAACTTTTCTATTCATCGCTGGCTGTGGCAAAAAGGCGGATACAGGCAAACCCTCGAGCGAAGCCAACAGCAGCCCTGGCATTCTCGAGCAGATTTTGGAGCCTGAACCGCCCAAGTTAGCCTCAGAGCTTTTTGCCGAAGGACTTAGAAAATCACTTGTTGAGGCAATAGACAAAAGCGCAAAAATGAGAACGATCAGTTTTGATATGTTACTAAATCCCAGAGTGCAAGCTGATAACCGCTTGCAAGGACATACCGAATTCAACATTCTTTTAACCAACGATGAGGAGCCGAACGAAACAGCGTCTATTAGCTCGAAGTCTGACGTTGACAAGAAAACGGGAGACGCTTCCATGACCATCAGTATGAAAGGTGGAGGAGAAACGGTCACAACTGGCGGGATTTACTTCTTTGATCAATATTTGCTCGTACAAAAAGGCGATGTGGAAAAGCCCATGATCCAGTACGAGATGGATCCGTCTGTGGCCGATTCCTATCAATCCCTACATGCCCTTGAACGCTTTATGCGGCTGCTTTCTGAGCCAACAAAACCGAAAATGAGTGAGAGCGAATGGATTTCGGCTATTGATGCCTATTTAGAGACCGTATCAGCCAAAGCAGAAGAGGAACATTACGTTTCAGAAGAGCAGAACACAACGTTTGCGGGTATAGAAGAGACCTGTACAGTTATAACATTGACCCTCAGTGGGCAAAACGCAGCGGATACAGTCAGAGGTTTGGCAGAGTTGATTTCTCTGGATCCCACATTTAAGGCTCTTTTTGTTTCACATTATCAGACAGACGAGGACACATACGGTGTGACAGGTATGGACGGCTTGCTTCGTGACCTTGATGCCTTGACTGCTGATGAAATAGACGCTATGGATCTGACTTTCAGAACCCTGCAGGGCGACAATTCCTCAGGGTTGTATATGAACACGGCAGTCGGAGAAAAATCGGCATCCCTACTACTTAGGTTTTTTGAATTGGATCACGCACGGCAGGTCGATATGAATTTCAGCGGCTTTGAAGATGGTGGAGTTAAGTTAAATGAGATGAATACTCCTGAAGGTGGAGATAACTATTCGGGGCAGATGATTTATGAAGACATTTCCCCTGGAGGAGAAACCTACGAAAGAACTAAGATGATGACAAAAAACACAGTAGCAGGAGACAACTACACCGCTAAGCTGGAGTTTGCATATAATATGGCTGGTGATGGAGAGAAAGACCCTCTCGACATAAGCGGTAACTATGACTATTCTCAGATAAAAAGCGGTCAGAGCATTACTGGGGAGTTAATAGGCTCAAGTGTGATCAAAAATGGAGACGAGCCGCAATCTTTCGGTGTGTCGATTACGACAAATCAGGGGGAGGGAACAGACGCAATCAGCGTTCCCCAGTTTATAGAAGGATCTGGCATTAGCACGAGCGACCCCACCGCCCTTTATGAGGCACTGGCAGAACAATTGAATCAGGAAAGATATAACAATGTACCACCTTCTATGAAACTGATGCTCACCCTTTTATCCATACTAATTTGATTATGGAGAGAACAATGATACAAGTTCAAAATATTTCTAAAAGCTACGGCAAAGTCGTCGTGCTAGATGATGTCTCTTTTTCCATGAAGCTAGGGGAAATACTTGGACTTTTTGGAAAAAACGGCTCAGGTAAGTCAAGTCTTTTGAATATGATCGCCATGGCCTCAAAGCTGGACAGAGGAAGTATCGTCTTTGATGGTATTGACGCAAAGGCTGATCCTGCCTCGGCTAGACGCAAAATCGGCTATGTACCTCAGGACATCGCACTTTTCGAGGAACTTACAGTGAGAGAAAACCTGTTGTGCTGGTCAACGCTTCGGGGCAAGAGTGCGAGGTTTAAAGTGTCAGAGCTTTCGCAAAGGCTTAATCTTGATGAGATTTTGTCTAAGAGGGTTTCCGCTCTTTCAGGAGGGATGAAACGCCGTGTGAATTTCGCTGTCGCCCTCCTTGGTGAGCCGAGGCTGCTAGTGCTTGATGAGCCTTTCGCAGGTCTTGATCTTGAGAATGCTGAAATTATTGAAGAAATAATGAAAGATCTGTCGGAGCAAGGGGTCGCACAAATCGTCTCTGGTCACTCGCCAGAACAGATGATTCCCTTTGTTCACCGTGTGATGGTACTTGCTGGCGGCAAGATTGCCTATTTGGATACGCAGGATCAATATTTGCGTGAAGCGGGTAGCCGAGGAGTCAAGCAGTATATAAGCGATATTATCGGAGGTAAGCGATAATGGGACTGACGAAATTTTTGATGTTTGACATCAAGAGGTTGTTTTCACGTTCTTCGCTTTTGGGAATCTGTCTGTTTTCCCCGTTGATTGTTATCTTGATTTTCTCGCTGGTCGTATCGCCGATGATTTATACAGGCAAGGGGCTGCACTTTAATCTTGCCCTCTGCAATGAAGATAAAAGCCAGGAGGTAAATGGATTCATCAATCAACTGATCAACTCTCAGGCTCTGGTCGATCTCATAAGCGTTTATCCCGTGGAAACGGTGGAACAGGGTATTGAACTTGCTGAAACAGGAAAGGTTTCGGTTTTTGTTCATGTTCCAAAGGATATTTTTTTCGATATACGTAGCGGACGTGATGTGTATGCCACAATTTACGGAACACAGGCTCATTCTCTAGAGATGGAGCTTATTTCAATTACGCTGGATAGCTCCCTTTCCCTTGTAGGTAAAAGCCAAAATATCATGGAAGCTGCAAGGCAGATTCTTCTTGACAAAGGGGAGACAGAAGAGGATTCCGATACATTTTTAAGTGAAACAACCCAAGATGCCATCAATGAATATATGGACAGGCGGGAACTGCTGGGTCGCAGTGGACCACTCTCACCATTGGGAGAGTTTTTGCCAGTGGAATATTATATGAGTGCCATTTTTTCCATCTTTGCAGCACTTTCCATGCTACCGCTGATTCATTTCAGCGCTGCGGACGCAAATGGTCCCATCTTGCGCCGAGGACTTTTATGTGAAATAGGGGCAGGCAGATTTTTTGTGGCGAGAATCGCCTCTGGGGCAATGTTTATTTTTCTCGTTCTGACAATGCTGTTTCCTAGTTCAATCATTATGCATCTGTCAGGGGACATGCTAGGTGGCGTCTATGTAAGCAGTTTTGCGGCCTTGTTGAGTGCTATGTTGTTGACGGCACTTGTGTTTTCGACCTTGGCTCTGGCAATCGCCGTATGGGCACCTAGTGAAAGGACTGCTCTATGGTTCGGTTTTTTCTTCGCAGTTTGTATGGCAGGGCTTTGTGGGGCACTAGTTCCAGAGGGTACTCTTCCTGAGACGGCAGCTATGATTGGAAAGTGGCTGCCTCTGCGCGCATCCATGAGAATGCTGTCTTCTTCGCTTTTTAATTATAGCCACGGAGTTTTTTTTAGAGATGCAGCAAAAAGCCTTGGCTTTACGGCTATTTTATTATTGTTGGGCTTTTGGGGGTTAAAAAGAAGGGAGCGACGGGTATGAGATTGGATCACATGCTAAGGGCGCGGCTTGCATATACGCTTAGAGAGCCTGTTATTCTTATTTTCATGATCTTGTCCATTGCGATTTCTTTTTTGGCAGCACTTATGGTGGCAAAACAACAAGAGGCTGGATTTGATGTGGCTGTCGTTTCCGAGGATAGTGGGATGTTGGGAGAGCGACTGTGCGCACTGATTTGTGAGATCGAGGATTTTTCGGCACAGGAAATGCAAAAAGAAGAGGCTATGCGCCTACTCCAAAATGACCGTCTTGACGCTTTGATTGTCATTCGTGAAAATTTTTCGCAAAGCCTTTTGTCTGGAACATTTCGAAATACCTTGGAGATTTTCACATCTCCATCTTCTCAGGCACCAGCAACCATCAGTGAGCCTGTGATCAATGAAGTGATGACGTTGTGGATGGAGGAGTTTTCAACGATTCAAACCAGAGAATATCTTTTTGAGAAGGGGAAGACGTACAGCGCTCTGGATGAGGAGGGGCAAAAGAAAGAAATGCAGAGGCTTTGGGAGACAGGGGCGATGATTTCTGTTGAAAAGCTGGAATTAAATGGAGTAGAAATTGCCTCCCAATCAGCCCAGCCCTTGCATGCCTGCATTAAATGGTATTGTGCTATCAGCTTCTTTTATTTGTTGCATGCCGCTTCGTGGGTGCTTGAAATAAATAAAAACGGATTGACCGAGAGACTAAGGCAGACCGGTGTTCCGAAATGGAAGATGATCATCAGCAATTGCCTACCGTCTCTTCTTGTGGGTGTTTTGGGATATTTGATTGCCAGTGGACTGGTATGCGCAGTGATAGGAGACAGTTTTGCTCATTTCATCACCACCTTTATACCAGTAACGCTTTATCTGGTTACCCTAATTGGTATGACATTGTTTGTTGTTTCAATCACCCAAAGTACATTGTCCTTGATGTTTATCGCTCCAGTTTTGACATTTTTGAGTGCGGTCATGAGCGGACTGCTCATTGAGCTTCCAAAGTGGGCATACGCACTGATCTGGGTCTCGCATGCACTCCCAGGGAAATGGCTTGCCCTGTCGCTTGAGGAACAGAATCCATTGATGCCAGGTGCTTTTTTGTGTTGTGCCGCCTGGCTGATCGCAGGGCTAGTTATTTCAAGTATTCGATCAAATAAAAAAGGTCTTAAGTAGCATACTAAGCAAAATTCAAAGAATGGAGGTTATGTGGATGATAAACCAGAATACGCCCCAAGGTGGCAGAGGGAAAAGGGTGCTCATAATAGTGCTCATTGCGGCCAACCTGCTCTTGTTTGTAGTTGGCATGATCACTATACCGCCCAATCTACAGGAATTAATCAGAAAGGCAAATTCCCCAGCTGTAATGGAATCTGCGTCCCCGATTGTAACGCAGGAGTCTGAGCCGATTGTTGAGCAAGAGTCTGAGCCAGTTGTGACGCAGGAATCGGAGTCGATGGACACAGCTGCCCAAATGGATATACTCGCTCCGACAGAAATACTCGTCTCAACAGATCTATCGAATTCGACAGATACATCCGTCTCGAAGGATATGTTGCAAGGCTCTGGGGAAGAAGATTTCTCCGCTACATGGTCCACAGAGGAGCGACCAGATCTGGGAGATTTTCTCTGGTACACGGAGGATGTGCTTTATAACGATGTACCAGTTGATACAAATCCTATAGATGATCTAAGTACGCTCACAGGGAGCTGGAAAGCATTGATCATCTACGATCCAAACGATGAATTCGATTCCAATGCCATGGAGTTTCTTAATATCAATCTTGAGGGGACAGAGGAATATGTGAGTCTGACCCTCGACTGGTATCAGATGTATTTGATAAATGAAGGAGAAAGTATTGACGAAACAAGTATGGAGGATAGTGTGTTCAATGGCAAATGGGAAAACGGTGGCCTGTGGGCTTCAGGTCCGGGAACTATACGCCTGACACATTTCTATAAACAAAACCAAAAGCAATACATCGTCGGCACAATAGATACGCCCGATGGAATACCAGCACTTATCGCATTGGTGCGACCATAAGGAGGTGCGAAAATGGGAAAATTTTGTACAAGTTGTGGCAAGGAACTGAGACCTGAGACACACTTCTGTGCCAGATGTGGTGCCCCTGTAGGCTCCGAGTCCGCTCCTTCGGAGCATTCCTATACTCAACCTGCGCAACAAACTATTACCCCACAGGGGCAGTCTTATATTTCACCACCGTTGAATACAGGGAGACAGGATAACGGGATCAGTGTCTTTTGCATTGTGCTTGCTGTACTGCTTGTCGTACAGATAGTGGTAGTGGTACTCTATGGCTGGCCAGGTTTTCTTCTGATATAGTTTTTGATCTATTTTTATATATGAATCTATATAATATGTTATCCCTCTAGTTGTAAGTTTGTGGATTTACCTGTATACTAAAGTTTGCAAACAACAATAGAAAATGAGATAATTGCATACAAAATAGAGGGATGCATTACTGCTATAATACAAAATAAGCGGAAATAGATGAACATTAAAAATACAAAGACGAAATGAAGGAGATTTGCGATGAAGCAAAAGGTGAAGAGGACGAAGGTGATCTGCTTCGCAAACAACAAGGGTGGCAGCGGAAAATCTACATCCTGTTCCAATGTGGGAGCGGGGCTTGCAAAGGATGGGAAAAAGGTGCTTCTGATTGACGGGGATATGCAGTTGAATCTTTCGCTGTCCTTTTTCGATGAAGATAAGGTGCTAGAGCTTGCGAAGAGCGATCGGAATCTGTATGCGGCGGTAAAAGAGCAGAAAGATTTACAGGATTATATCATTCCAACCGAGTATGAAAATCTGGATCTGATTCCCTCCTCGACACTGATGAGTTCAATCGAATACGAGCTGTTCACAAAATGGCAGAGGGAATTCATCCTAAAAAAAATGCTGAGTGGAGTCAAGGAATCGGGAGCGTATGATTATATTCTGTTGGATGCACCGCCGACACTCGGTGGCTGGGTCATGAACCTGCTTTGTGCGTCCGATTATCTAGTCATCCCAGTAGAGGCGAGCCCGTGGGGTCTGTTTGGTCTTGCCAATATGTTTGATTTTGTGAATATGACAAAGGAGTTGGCACCGCAGCTATCCTTGGCAGGTGTACTGATTACGAAAGTTGACGAACGTAAAAGCTATTATAAGCAGACGATGGGAATCTTAAAGGAGCTGCCAGATATCCATGTATTCCAAAGTGTCATCCATGTGGACAGCAGCGTGGAATGGGCGCAGGACAATAGCAAGCCAGTCGTGGAATATAAAAAAATCGCACGAAGCGCCAAAGAATATAAGAATTTGGTAAAGGAGATTGAAAAGATATGCCAGTAGGAAAAGGAAGCCTGACAAGAGCGGCAAAAGCAACCGAAGGAACAAAAGAACAAATGACAGCACCGGTAAAAAAGGCATCTGCCCAAAAAACAGCTCCCAAAACGGAAGCCCCCAAAACGGAGGCTCCAAAGAAAATAGTGGTAGCGGCATCTGTCATTTCTGGTAGCGATGACATCCATGAAAAGAAATTCGAAGCAATTTCCAAAATCACATGTGACCTTCCGACGTATTTGTTATAGGTTCCAGTGATTTGGGGGAGTGACGTTCATCATTTGCCTTGATTAATTTCAAATCTGTCTCTTACCCATGGAAGCATACCCATCAGTACGAGGAATCCAGTCTAAGAAAGCTTCAATTTGAAGATTCCAAAAACGCCATTCATGTCCATATACGGGAAGTGTTACCCAGGTTACGTCGGCGCCCATCTCAATCAATTGGTCTTTGAAAACCACATTCGCCTCGTATAAGAAATCAGCTTCACCACAGGCGATATATGATTTTGGAAATTTCCCCCCATTTTTGTGGATTTTCTTTGCCAATGACAATGGGTCAAACATAGGATTCATTGGTTTTTCTTTTTCACCGGACAAAGTAGCAGGGTTCAAGGAAATTGCAGCTGAAAAAGTGCCAAGTGCCGCAAATTTATCGGGACGGTTCAGAGCATGTACTAAAGTGCCAAAACCACCCATGGAAAGTCCTGCGATGTAGGTATTCCTTGGATCATCAGAAATTGGGAACATACCGCAAATGAATTCTGGTAGTTCTTTTTCAATAAAATCATAGAAGTGATCGCCGCTTTCATTGTTGACATAAGACTTATTTTCTGCGGAAATCATAACGACAGCAATATTGCGTTCTTCTGCATAAAGTTCCACGTTTGTATAACCAGTCCAGGTTGCATGGTTATTTCCAAAACCATGTAATAAATATAAAACAGGATATTTTGCCTTGGGAGTATGACAAGGAGTGATACCACTCGCCTCCATGGATTCAGGAATAGTAGGAGAGGGAACGATCATTGTAATATCAACCGTGCGCTTTAGAATGTAGGAGATAACATTGCATGAAAATTTTGCCATAATGAACAGTTTCCTTTCTGGTTTTGAATTACTCACTTAATTATAAAATAGAATACAAAAAAATGATAGTGTACATCTTGAAAATCTGGCAGAGGTAATTGAACAAATCACATATCTGATGTTTCATGATCCAGATGATTCGGATAATAAAAGAGCAAAAGAAAGTGCAATGCTAGGACTTCCTTATGAGAGCATAGTTAATATTCAAAAATCATTAGAGGAATCACAACTTTTATTTGATAGTTTGATGCAGGAATATTTTGGATAAGTGAAAATGAACATATTGGATTTTTTGGATGAAAAGAACAAGAGAAGAATGAACAGTGGCAGATATTAAATATGAAATCAAAGAAGAACTTGGAGCCATATCGGGAGGCGCAAAAGGCTGGCAGAAGGAATTGAATCTTATATCATGGAATGGAGAGTTATACAACATATCATATTTGGGAGAGTGATCCAAACTATTTAGAAAAGTATTTCTAGTAAGAACAATCTTTTTGGACAGATGGGTATTTTGCCTGTAGTGTGGGAAACGTTTCAGAAGAAATGCTTCGCAAATACATAGAGAATCAAGGTTAGATAACAATAAAAGGTGGTGATAGTAGGTTACGAGGTCTGAGAAGCAGGAAGTCCATTGGCAGATTTTTAGACAATGGGTAGTTCATGAACCAGGGGATGGATTTATGGTTACGATGTTTAGAAACCAAACCAAC
>CAZACC010000060.1:0-13569 GCA_964483545.1 uncultured Lachnospiraceae bacterium | reverse complement strand
GTGACACGAGGATTTTCAGTCCTCTGCTCTACCAACTGAGCTATCTGGGCGAATACATCTGCCGATTTGGTCAAGCAATCTAGTCTGCTGCGACCGTTCCCTATTATACAAAATCCTTCTTCATATTGCAAGCATTTTTATTTTGCTAATACCTGGTTTAAATAGGTGTCCATATAGCTGTAGGATTTCGGTGCTGTCAGCTTCAAATACTCAGGATCCATAATAAAGTATACAAAGCATTCACAGAACCATTCACTGGCATTCGATACTTCAGCTGTATAATAAAGAGTTTTTCCCTCTGCTGAATAGCAGCTCAGCCACAGTTCACTCGTATCTGCGCCGCTCATTGTATTGGCAAGTGCATGTCCACATTCATGGATCGTTGTTCGCATCATATCATTAACAGGCTGGTTATTTGCAACTAGAATCACATAAAGCGGAGATCCTGCCGATGCGCCATACCAGCTGTTCGTTCCGCCGCCAGTAATGAGTTTTTCAATATCCTCATCTGTTACCTCTACTCGATAACCAGCATTGATAATGATTTGACGTACCTTTTGCGGCAATTTCTTGAAACCATCTTCTACCGCTGCCACCTGTTCATTGGTTACATTACCGATTCTGACCAGACTGTCTCCAGATAAAAACGGTCCGACATTTGCTGTATTTTCCTGATAGCCAGCTCGTGCATTCAGCTCCTGTTCCCGACGGTTCAGTTCTTCTTCGCGGGCATTGAGTTCCTGTTCACGGCGATTGATTTCCTCTTCCCTTTGATTGAGCTGAGACTCTCTGTTTCCCTGTCCAGGAACATAAAATGTTGAAGATTCTTTGCCTCTTTGTAGTTCACTTTCATCCTTCGGTATCGTGACCTTGATGGAGGCTGATGTGTCGATTCCACTGCAGCACACTACCATACTGATTGTCAGTATCAGTATCCATGCTTTCTTCATCATTCTTTTCATAAACAGCCTCTTATCTTCTTTGGTTTCAGTATCATACCTGTCAACGGCGATAGCGTAACCATGATCTTGCCACCTGAAATCCGATATTCTTTTCGCTCAGTTGTAAAGCCATCTGCGTTTGTCGTGATTATGCTCTCAGCCACGCATTCTCTGGGTATCCCAAGCTCCCATACCTTTAATTCCACTGTCTTGGTGATCTCACTGCTATTGATAACAATAATACACTGTTCTGTCATCGTAAATCTGCCATACGCCAAAATATAATCCTCGATTAGCAGACATTTTATAGAACTGTTTCCAAGCTCCTTGTACATTTTCCGAATATGAATCAACGCTTTATGATATGCGATCAATTCTTGATCTTCATGCCCCCATGGATATGTCCTTCTATTGTCAGGATCTGTGAACCCACATACACCTGCTTCATCTCCATAATAAATCGTAGGTGCTCCCGACCATGTAAACTGCAGCATAACTGCCTCACGAAAGATTGCTTTGTTCACATTAGCACCTGCTGCGTCATGCCCCTTCTGTGCAACACGCCCTACCACATGATTGGTACGCGTCAGAAAGCGAGAATGGTCGTGATTTGACAATTCATTCATCGTCACCTGCATAGATGGTGCTGAGAATTCTGCATAATGCACTCGCATCATCGCCCAAAAGTTGTTGGCATTACCAAGCATATCCTGCCGGAAATCATCGCTGTGTTTTTGCATCCCAGTAAAAAACCATGTCACAGGCTCCATAAATGCATCATAGTTCATAATGGTATCCCACTCATCACCATACAGCCATTCATTCGGACTACCATAATGCTCTGCAATAATGATGGCTTCGGGATTTGCTTCCTTTACATTTCTCCGAAAATCCTTCCAGAACTTATGATTGAATTCAGGTGTATGTCCCAGATCAGCTGCGACATCCAGGCGCCAGCCATCTACATTATATGGAGGAGATACCCATTTACGTGCAATATCCATAATATATTGATATAGCTTTGGAGAATTTTCATAGTTCAGCTTAGGCAGCGTATCATGGCCCCACCAGCCGTCATATACTGTATTATATGGCCATTTATCTCCTCTAAAATCAAAGAAACTCCTATAGGGACTGTCTGCCGAAACATATGCACCAGCTTCATAACCGTTATTGTTCTCATAGATTCTCTCTCTATCCATCCATTTGTTAAAGGAACCGCAATGATTAAAAACCCCATCTAGTATGACCTTCATACCACGTCTATGAGCTTCGTTTACTACTTTGATAAATAACTCATTACTTGCTTCCAAATTCCTTTTATCCGTCACACGCTGTATATATCTCGTTGCATTTCGATTCTCGTACTCTCCCTCAGAAAGTAGATCTCCATCGTCCGCGACAATCTTTCCAAAATGCGGATCAATATAGTCATAGTCCTGACAATCATATTTATGATTAGAAGGCGATACAAAAAGGGGGTTAAAATAGATTGCATCAATCCCTAGATCCTGCAGATAATCCATTTTATTTAGAACTCCCTGCAAATCACCGCCATAAAACTCACGTATCCCCGACGGATCAGGAAACTTGTCCCATTCATCAACCTGTATCGTATTTCCATTTATATAATGGTATTCGTTCGTTTTCACATCATTAGAGGGATCCCCGTTGCAGAAGCGGTCTACAAAAATCTGATACATAACAGCACTTTTTGCCCATTTAGGTGTTTTAAATCCCGGAATTACCTTGAAATCAAAATAAGGATTGGCATCCCTGGCAGCTCCGCGCAGGTCATATAGGCAGGTAACACGCCCTGCCGTCACTTCAAAATGATAGGATATTCTGTCATTATCCAGCTGATACTCGCACTCATAGTAGTCAAATGCATTGATTGTCTGATACTTCTGCATCATAATTCTGTCATTTTTGCATATCAAAAATACATAATCTACATTATTTTTTGCAGTACGAAAACGGATTTTAATCAAACCGTATGGATTTGGCTCCATAGGGATTACATATTCATCTGAAGGATCACTGAATAGTGCCTTTTTATTTAAAATAGGTTTCATACTGGAAAGATAAAGCCCTTTCTCGTATGGTGAAGAACCTCTATAGTCCATAAAACTACTCCTTTATTACATTCTAGCCATAACGAACCCACTTTATATATTATATTTTATCTAACTTCAATATACAACCCCTGTCACTTAAAAAAATACTACATCTAGTGTTTCTGCTTTATTTTTGAACAGTAAAAAAGGCAGCCTCACGATTGCTGCCTCTTTTGGAGAAGGTATTTCTTTTCTTATGGGGTATAGTAAAACTATACAATGTATTGGGGGGTTACAAGAAGTATTATAGCATCGGCAACCTACCTGGTCTAGATTTAGAATTCACAAATATTACAAAAAAGCTATTGCGTTTTTGTTAACTTTGCACAAATAATGCTTCGAATTCTTCCCGATTAACCTTCTCTTTCTCAAGCAGCAGCTCTGCACATCTATGCAGTACATTCTCATACTGTTTGATGATCTTCTCCGCTCTCTGATAGCACCCATCTATAATTGTCCGTACTTCCTGATCTATCTCGCCAGCAATAGCCTCACTATAGCCCCTTGCATGTGCCAGATCTCTTCCGATAAATACTTCATCATCTTCATTATCGTAGCTGACAATCCCTATCTTATCTGACATACCATACTTCGTCACCATATTCTTCGCCAACTTGGTTGCACTCTTGATGTCCTGTGACGCTCCTGTTGTGATATCACGGAATATCAATGCCTCTGCAACACGACCTCCGAGTGATACTGTGATATCCTGCAGCATACGTTCCTTGGAATTGAACATTTCATCCTTCTCAGGCAGCGGCATCGTATAGCCTGCAGCACCGATACCTGTTGGTATGATGGATACTGTATAGACAGGTCCCACCTCTGGCAATATGTGGAACAGGATTGCATGACCTGCTTCATGGTATGCTGTGATCTTCTTTTCTTTATCAGATATAACCTTACTCCTCTTCTCAGGACCGATGCCAACCTTGATAAATGCCTTTTTAATGTCTTCCTGAATGATAAAATTTTTGTTCTCACGAGCTGCAAAGATGGCTGCCTCATTCAGTAAATTCTCAAGATCTGCCCCTGTAAAACCAGCTGTTGTCCTTGCAATCTGTTCCAGATCAACATCGTCTCCTAACGGTTTATTCTTGGAATGTACTTTAAGTATCTCTTCACGCCCTTTGACATCTGGTTTACCAACGCCGACCTTTCTGTCAAAACGGCCTGGACGTAATATAGCTGGATCTAAAATATCAACACGATTGGTTGCAGCCATTACGATAATACCCTCGTTTATCCCAAATCCATCCATCTCTACCAAAAGCTGATTTAGAGTTTGCTCGCGTTCATCATGGCCGCCACCCATACCAGTTCCCCTGCGTCTGGCAACAGCATCTATTTCATCTATAAAAACAATACATGGAGCATTTTTCTTTGCCTCAGCAAATAAGTCACGTACACGAGATGCTCCCACACCAACGAACATTTCAACAAAATCCGAACCTGAAATACTGAAGAATGGAACTCCTGCCTCACCAGCTACAGCCTTGGCAAGCAGTGTTTTACCTGTTCCTGGAGGACCCTCGAGCAAAATACCCTTTGGTATTCTGGCTCCGACTTGAATATATTTCTGAGGTGCTTTTAGGAAATCTACAATTTCCTTCAATTCATCCTTTTCCTCGTCTAGTCCGGCTACCTCCTTAAAGGTCATCTTGTTATCGTCTGTGGATAACTTTGCACGGCTCTTGCCAAAATTCATAACCTTACCGCCACCCGCTCCGCCTGCCTGGTTATTTGTATAGAAAAGAATGACCAAGATAATACCGAAAATGAGCAGACTCGGCAGCATGTAACTCATGAACCAGCTGGCCCGTGTTACATCTTTGAGTGTATAAGTCGGAAAATCCTTGCGCAGCTCTTTTTCAACCTCCACCACATCAGACACAAACATCATCTTTTCCTGACCGCTTTGTAATGTAATCTGCAAAACACCTGTCGGAACCTCTGCATTTGGTTGAATCACGATATTTGCAATTTTGCCTCCTGACAGATAAACTCTATATTCACTGTCCGTAATATAGTCTTGGGCCTCTGTCCACATACTTCTCCATAACAGGATCGATATCAAAAACGCTCCTATCAGGAACAGATAAAACCCAAACCCTCTACTGTTCTGTTTGTTCAAAATATTTCTCCTTCCAAAATTAGACTAGTTCAGTTCTATAATACCTATATAGGGAAGATTTCTGTATTTCTGTGCATAGTCTAATCCATATCCCACTACGAATTCATCAGGAATCTGAAATCCTGTATAATTCACATTCACATCAACAACTCTTCTCTCTGGTTTGTCAAGCAGTGTACATAATGCCAAGCTTGTGGGTTTTCTTTCATTCAGAATATTCAGCAGATAGCTGAGCGTTCTGCCTGAATCAACAATATCCTCTACTACAATTACATTTTTATCTAATAATGCCTGATCCAAATCCTTCGCAATTCTGACAACTCCACTGCTCTGGGTATCATCCCCATAGCTGCTGACAGACATAAAGTCCATAGTGACTGGAACTGATATTCTCTTGGCAAGCTCACACATAAAGAATGCACCACCCTTTAACACGCACACCAGATGAACTGTTTTTCCTGCATAATCCTTACTGATCTGCTTCCCGATCTCTTTAATTTTGAGGTCTACCTCCTCTTCTGAAAGTAACACCCTAATTTTCTCGCTCATTTGCGTTTCCTCCATACACATGTACTTTTAATATCCTTTTTGTTTCTTCAGTAATCTTATACTTCTCACTAATCCGATAGCCTATCACCCATAATATATGAGCTCCGTCTGCTAGCAGAACCAATTCTTCACGTTTATCCCTGGGTATTTTCTCATTGATGCAGTATGTTTTGATTGTCTGCCGATCCATAGCGGTATTGATACAAAAGAAGTCATTTTTGTCACGATTGCGTAACAACAAACCGTTCTCTATTTTATCATAATCGAACTGTTTCGTATATGTTTTTTGCTCAATCTTTTGTTTTTTTTGAGGTTCCTGCAGACTGAATTCTGCTTTCATTCCATTTGGCAGGGTGACCGACTGCGGAATCTGGTCAATTTGAATTTTGAACGCTCCGTTTTCTTTCGGTGTCTGTGTTCTAAGTATCAAGATATCCTCATAATCACGTTTTGCTGTAAGTCCCTGTGGGAGCATGACAGACTTTCCAGATCCCTTGCGTTTTAACTCCATAATATCCTTCACATGCCGGCATCCAATATCTTTCCATTCATCTGCCAGTCTCTCCATCGCAATTCGGACAATATACTGGCGAATGATCGGGGGGTAAGAAAACAGCTTCTCCACATTGATCCGGTATCCGTTTTCTGTCTCTGTTGATGCTGTCACTGCAAATGCAAGCAAAGCCTGCGCATAAATATATTGTTCAGCCTCCTGCATTAGTTCCGCTGTATCTGCTATATGCGAAACAGCACGTTCCTGTATCTCTGCCTCTATCATCGGCAGTACCTTGTTTCTGATGATGTTACGAGTATAATGATTGCTTGCATTGGTTTCATCCGTACAATAGGGCAGTCCGTATTCCTCTAAATACTGCTCGATTTCCTGTCTTTCCAGACATAATAACGGTCTGATGATATCATCTCTGACTGGCTGTATGCCTCCTAAACCCTTAATACCACTACCCCGAAACAAACGAAACAACACTGTTTCTGCCTGATCATCTTTATGATGTGCCACTGCGATTCTTGTAGCTCCAGTGTTTATCCTAGTCTCTTCAAACGCCTGATAACGTACCTCTCTGCCAGCCTCCTCAATTGTCAATCCTTGTTCCTCTGCATAAGCATTGACATCCTTCTCATACAAATAAAAAGGAAGCTCATATTGCTGACAGAGATCCCTGACAAATTCAGCATCTCTTTTAGCATCTGCTCCGCGCAACCCGTGATTGACATGTACCACCTGCAAAAAAAACGGATACTGCCTGCTGATTTCCATTAGCATAAAGAGAAGGCAAACCGAATCTGCCCCTCCCGAAACACCTATTATAATTTTATCTTGTGCAGCAATCATATGATGCTGTTCTATATACCTTCGAACCTTTTCTATCATTGGCTGTACCTCGAATTTGTCAGTCAAAGTCTATATTTATCATATCTATTTATCTTGGAAAAATCAAGTAAGTCTTGGTCTCTATTTTCCCCAGATTACACCAAAAAAGAAGCCATTATTTTTACATAATCACTTCTTTACTCTTCTACTTGAAATATAATCTCATCTTCATATACTAGTCCCAGCTTTTCCTTTGCGACTTCCTCCACATACTTGGCTGTTTTTGTATACTTCTCATACTCTACCAGTTCGTCGACTCTCTTTTCTTCCTCTGCAATCTGCGCCTGCAAAGCTTCCTCTCGTTTGATATACGCCTGCTGCTTACCACGAAGCTCTATGCGACTGATCATGATTACAACAAACAGCATACCTACAACTAAGGATACGCAGATCATTCCGAGTCTATTCTGCCTTCTTTTTCGAAAAGCACTTTTTCTTGCCATATAAATCTCCCCTTATGAAACGAGCCTACACCCCTTGTAGACTATCATCGTTTACATAACATTATTTTAACCATTTTTGTGCGTTACGTCAAGACGTTTTTCCTAAACCGTACTTTTTATAGATATTGAAACATCTCACCTGCTTCGTCTTTTTTTACGGTTTCCTTGACATCCAGCACCTCTACCTTGACATTCTTATTACCGAACTGGATCTCTATGATATCTCCCTCTGCCACATTTGTGGATGCTTTGGCCTGTCTGCCATTGATCATGACTCTTCCAGCATCACAGGCATCATTTGCTACAGTTCGTCTCTTAATAATCCTGGACACCTTTAAATATTTATCTAATCTCATATCACTCCTGCCTTCCTGTCAAAAGTTTTCCATGAAAACAAAATAGAGAGTCTGTAAAAGACTCTCTATTGATGTAATCAATCTGATTATTTCTTGTTTACTAAATCCTTTAATGCCTTACCAGCTTTGAACTTAGGAGCCTTTGATGCGGGAATCTTCATAACTGCACCGCTCTGAGGATTTCTTCCCTCTCTAGCTGCTCTCTTAGAAACTTCGAATGTACCAAATCCAACTAACTGAACCTTCTCGTCCTTCTTTAATTCTTTAGAAACAACATCTGTAAAAGCCTTTAAAGCCTTCTCTGCATCTTTCTTTGATAATCCAGCCTGGTCAGCCATAGCTGCTACTAATTCTGTTTTGTTCATTGCGAACTCCTCCTCTATTCTGAGTATGTTTTTTCAACGTCTGTATTTCATAGAACTAACGTCTACCAATATTTATAACCTTTTTCTCCCTGTTTGTCAAGGAATATTTGGAACTATTGTTGAATTTAAGCCACTTTTCGCCTTTCAAGTCACATGATTTCCTTGCATCATCAGCTATTGTTTTTTCATAGAAAAATTGTTATTCTTATTATATAGATTATTTTATTCTAAGGAGGATTTCTCAATGCAGCTACAAGATTTTGACAAATATGAGAACATCTGTATCCAATGTCATGACAACCCCGATGCCGATACAATCGCTTCTGGATATGCTTTATACATTTACTTTAAAGAACATGGAAAACAAGTTCGTCTAATCTACAGCGGACGCTTTCAGATACATAAAATTAATCTAATCCTGATGCTGGAACGATTGTTTATTCCGATTCAATATGTAGCACCTGCTGATATTTCTCTGACTGATGAGCTGCTGATCACAGTGGATTGTCAGTATAGTGCTGGAAATGTTACATTGATCCCTGCTGAACATATTGCTGTGATTGATCACCATCAGATTGAAATAGAGTCTCTTGACAATGCACTGATCATGAGCAATTTCGGCAGCTGTTCTACTATCATATGGCAGCTCCTTACAGAAGCTGGATTCGACTTTTCTTCTCACCCTAATGTATCAACCGCATTGTATTACGGTCTGTTTACAGATACCCAGCAGTTTGCTGAAATCTATAATCCCGCCGACAAGGATATGCGTGATTCACTGCGTTTCACTCAAAGTATCATCAATCTGCTGCGTAACTCCAACTTATCAGCCAGAGAACTGGAGATAGCAGGTATTGCCATGATCCGGGCCATACACAATGATACAAACCGCTATTCCCTAATCAAGGCACAGCCTTGCGATCCGAATATACTCGGACTAATCAGCGATATGTGCATCCAAGTTGATGATGTGGATATGTGTGTTGTATACAACGAACTGGATGATGGCATTAAGTTCTCTGTCAGAAGCTGCATAAAAGAGACAAAAGCAAGTGATCTTGCCATCTACCTTGCCAACAGCATCGGCTCTGGTGGTGGACATCTTGAGAAAGCTGGAGGCTTTATCAGCCGCAGAAAATATGAGAAGGCGCACCCTGGCTATCATACTGAGGCCTACTTCTCTGAACGTATCCAGCAATATTGCTACAGCTTTGACATCATTCATGCAAAAACATACGATCTTGATACCAGCGGTATGCCTTGCTATAAGAAACGTCATTTTCCCATTGGTTATGTCATACCAGAAGAATTTCTTGCTATTGGTACCCCTATCACAGTGCGTACATTGGAAGGCGATATTGATACATCAGTTTCCAAGGATATGGTCATTATGATCGGCAGACAGGGAGAAGTATATCCCCATACAAAAGAAAAGTTTGCACGCAGCTATACAGCCTGCGACATTCCTTATAACTTCAATGTGCCTTATAAACCAACCATCAAGAATCTGATCAACGGCAGTATCCTGTCTCTTGAACGATATGTAAAGTCCTGCATATCCTCAAGAGATACCTATATCTATGCACATCCACTCAAGAAATCCGTCAAAGTCTTTACAGAATGGAATGCAGATAAATATATGCTTGGCCACATTGATGATTATATTGCTGTCGGAAGTGATGATCCTCATGATATTTATATCATTGAGAAAAATATATTCTATACCACTTATGAGGAGTGTAAAGAGCCGTGAAAGAATTTTTTACTTATGATGCATTTATCAGCTACAGACACGCAGATCTTGATCAATACGTAGCTGATAGACTGCATAAAAGGTTAGAAGCATTTAAATTGCCTCACTCTGCATCCAGAAACCGTCTGGAAGGTGAAAAAACAAAGATCCGACGCATTTTTCGTGATAAAAATGATCTGCCGATTGCAAGTGATCTGGCAAGTCCTATTATGACGGCTTTGAATGAATCTGAATATCTGATTGTGATCTGTTCCCCCAGAACTCCTGAGTCTATCCAGGTAAAGAGAGAAATAGAGACTTTTATTTCCTTACATGGCAGAGAGCATGTTCTAGCCGTTTTAATCGAAGGAGAACCTGAGGAATCTTTTCCTCCTGCACTGCTGACCGCTCGCAAGGAAGTCACTCTAGAGGATGGCACCAAAACAATCCAAAAGATAGCTGTAGAACCCATGGCTGCAGATATCCGTGGTAAAACTCGGCGTGATATCAGTAAAAATATCAAAAAAGAAATGCTGCGTCTGGCAGCACCGATGTTTGACTGCAGTTATTCTGATTTGAAGCAGCGACATCGTCAAAGAAAAATCAAACGCATCGTCTCCTCTATCTTGATTGTCAATGCATTACTCATCTGCTTTGGCTGTTTCAGTACGATACAGGCGGTTCGCCTCAGTAAACAAACAAAGCAGATACAGCAACAGTCTGCAGCGGTTGAAAAACAGTCAGCACAGATCACGGAGCAGTATCAGAAAATACTGGTTTCCAGTCTAAATACACTGGCAGATACTTCTCTTCGCTTTCTGGATGAAGGTGACCGTATGAAGAGTATACTTGCAGCAAAGGCTGCTCTTCCAGCTTCTTCACAGGATCAAGAAATACCTCTGGTACCACATGCTGAATATGCCCTCGCCGATTCACTCTATGTTTATGAAAATGAATCTCAAATTCTTTCAGACAGAGCACTAGACCACGATACAGATGTACAGTTTATGGTACCCTCCCCATCTGGAGAGCGCCTGCTGACCGTAGACTCCACTAATATCGGAACTATCTGGGATACCGTTACTGGTGAACTGGTCACGAAATTTATCGTTGCCAATGACAGTCTCTATCAGGCAGATGAAGATTCCTTTACATTTGTCAGTGAAAATGAACTTGTATACTATGCAGACAGTAAAATCAAACGTTATAACTATGAAACCAAAGAGACCTTATGGGAAACCGATGATGTGTATCTCTACGCCTACACCTTCTCTCCGGATAAGACTTTGCTCGCCTCAACTAATTATGAAGAAATCCGAATCTATAATCTGGAAAGCGGTTCTGTGAAACTGACATATCGGACGGAGGCAAATCCACTTGACTTGGGGCAGGTAATGTCATTTAGCCCAGATTCCAAACGATTGGCTCTTACCACCAATGATATCCGCAGCGAGGGAACCGGCCATGTAGATATACTTCAATTGTCCTCTGGCTCCGCAATACAATCTATTGCGACTGATAACCCCTATATCTGTTCCCTCCTCTTTACTGATAACAATCACCTTGCAATCGCCGCAAATGCCTATATAGACATGATTAATAATCCCTTTATATCAAATAATTCCGGAGATATCCTACTCTATCAAGTAGATAGCGGCATCATAGAATGGACACGGCATTTTGTAGGGCAAACCCTCTATACATTACAGCTGTCTCTTACAAATAATCCTTTCTTGATTGCCACCTCATATGACACTGTAAATGCAATGACTCTTAAAGATGGTTCTCTAATGGGCTCTGTCAGTTTTTCATCCGCCATTGTAGATGCCGTTTCCTACAATAATAATACATATGGCTATTGTGCCACACGTGATGGCAATGTCCAGTCGATTAACTATGACGGAGGAGTTTCTTATGATATATACTTTGAATCTCAAAGCAATAACATCAAGTCTTCTGTCAAAGCTTCCAATTATATTGCCATGCTGCCGTATGCTTCCCACCAGATTGTTTTATACCGGTATGTTAAAAATCAGAATATGGAAGATTTTATAGAACTGGATGATGACTCTTCTGATGTTTGCGTTAGTCAGGATGGTACGATTTGCTTTGTCACAACTTCCACTAATCAAAATGCTTTGATTGGATATGACTATCTCACAAAAAAAGAATTGTTTCACCATGAATGGGATGAAACAATCAGTCATGCTATTTATGCCGGAAGTAATGATCAATTGATTATTCTTTGTTTCACTGACCACCTGGAGGCATATGACTCTCGTACAGGGGAAATGATACAGACCGCTGAGCTGGCAGACTATGGACGTGTAGACACTTTTGTATATCATCCGAATAGGAATCAACTGTATACCATACAGGAGCGCGGATTATGTACCTATAATATAGATACGCTGTCCTGTGAATCTGTATGCGAATCAAACACGCTGTTCCACATAGAAACTGCCTCTGCAGCCACTACCTATGACGGAACGAACTTTGTCATTTCCAACCGACTAACTGGTATGCTGGAACAGTACGATACAAAAAATATGACTGATCCCAAACAGGTAACTGCATTGAATACAAACTATGTCACTAACCTATTCTATAGTAATGATGGCAATCTTTTGTTTGTCGTATATAAAAACCGTCATGTGGATGTCTATCAGGCATCGGATTTTTCCCTGATCCATACCTACACTGACTTAAATGGCTCCTCTACGAGATACATTCCTGTAGGCAATGCAGACGGTGATTACATTCTGGCAAATAATTATCAGGGGTATCTGTGTACTAAGGATCATAAAATCAAAGCTTATTTTCCCCACTTCAGATGTCTTGACAGCGTCAATCAAAAGATTATATCCCATAACTACCGTAAACTCAATACGATACCGGTATATGATCTCGATATGCTGCTAAAGGAAGCCAACCGACAGCTGAATGGGCGTACACTGACTGAGGATGAGCGGGCGGAGTTATATTTACAGTAACCTCCTATCACTCTCCGATCTTAATAAGTATTAGAATATACCAAGGACAGCTTACTGATTCGATATATACTGCTGTACATTATTATAGGTAATAATCTTATAGGGAAGATAAACGTATTTCTCGCCAGTTAGAGCAATCTTATCGGGGAAGGGCTCATCCATAGCAAGTGCATAGGACATCTCGAGGATTGCCTGTGCCTGACCCTTTCCATCATTATAGACGGTGCCTTCTATGTGCTTTGCTTTGATGGCATTCAGGGCTTCAGGGATGCCGTTGACACCTACGATCATTGGGATATGGGTAACATGACTCTCTTCCAAGGCCTCCAGTGCTCCAAGTGCCATGTCATCATCATTTGCAAAGACAATCTCGACCTGATTAGCATAACGCACCAACAACTTATCCATCTTGGTTTTAGCCTGGGCACGATTCCAGTTGGCAATCTCATCTCCGAGTTTTTCTACCTCGTAGCCTGCTTCTGTTACAGTACTGACAGAGCTTTGCGTCCTAACCAGAGCATCCTGATGTCCTGCCTCTCCTTCGAGCAT
>CAZACC010000059.1:0-13734 GCA_964483545.1 uncultured Lachnospiraceae bacterium | reverse complement strand
ATATTCCTGGTTCTCTCCAGGGGATATTCTCTTTCAGCCAAGGGTTATTCCTCCTAATTAAAATCTGTAATGTGCGAATGCCTTATTAGCCTCCGCCATCTTGTGCATATCTTCCTTCTTCTTTACAGATGCTCCTGTATTATTCATAGCATCCAGAAGTTCGTTTGCAAGTCTCTCTTCCATCGTCTTCTCGCCTCTTTTACGAGAATAAGTGATAATCCAACGAAGTGCTAACGCCTGACGTCTCTCAGGGCGTACCTCGATGGGTACCTGATAAGTAGCTCCGCCAATACGTCTTGCCTTAACCTCCAGTGCGGGCATAATGTTGTTCATTGCTGTCTCAAACACTTCGATTGCCGGCTTCTCTGCTTTGGCTTCTACTCTCTCAAATGCTCCGTATACGATTTTCTGTGCAACACCCTTCTTACCATCTAACATAATGTTATTGATCAGCTTGGTGACTACCTTGTTATCGTAAATCGGATCCGCTAATATATCTCTTTTTTGAATATGTCCTTTACGTGGCACGGTTCTTCCCTCCTTAACAATTAATCCTCAGATTTGCTCTACAAATCCAGGGTGTGTTAATTCATCGGTACTCACATGTTATTTCAAAATCTAATGTGTTCGCGCTGATTTTCTCATCACTTCTATCAAGTCTAAACAGACATTTGTGAAACTGAACTCCAACACTTTACTTTAGTTTTGTTGTGGTACTAGAATCTTTCCTATTTAGCTGCTTTCGGTCTCTTAGCGCCGTATTTCGAACGGGCTTGACGTCTGTTCGCAACACCTGCGGTATCAAGTGTACCTCTGATTACGTGATATCTTGTACCAGGTAAATCCTTTACCCTACCACCACGGATCAGAACAACACTATGCTCCTGCAGATTGTGGCCTTCGCCCGGAATATAAGATGTTACTTCGATTCCGTTTGAAAGACGAACTCTGGCGATCTTTCTAAGAGCTGAGTTAGGCTTTTTAGGAGTGGCTGTCTTAACAGCTGTACAAACACCTCTCTTCTGAGGAGAAGCTGTCTCTGTAGCCTTCTTGTGTAAAGAGTTGAAACCCTTACCCAAAGCAGGTGCTGTAGACTTCTTCACTGATGTCTGTCTTCCTTTTCTAACTAACTGGTTAAATGTTGGCATTCTTTTTCACCTCCTGTGATTATATTGGTCTATCAGTTTCTGCGTAAACAATCTATGCACACCAAAAGAAGTGCATTTTTCTGCACGCTAGAATAGTATATTGGGTTTTCGCCAGAAAGTCAAGAAAAATCTTGAAAGATGATTCTTTACTATCAGACTCAGTAATGATAATATAGAGTACAAGAATATTTCTACAACGGATGAGGCCGAGCGCACATTGACCTCCATACTTACAGTTGATAAGGATGATTAACACTTATGATAGATTCTATTAAAAAGAGAACGTTCAGAATCTGCTTGCTTCTATTACTGATGATACCCATTGCTGGCTGTGCACATACATCATCACCAGATTTAGCAAGTGATGCGGCAACGCAAGATTCTGTCAAGGAATCTGTCATTGCAGAGACAGTCATACCAGAAACTGCTGTTCCCAGGTCTTCTTCTGATAAGAGCGTCAAAACCCCCATCAGGGACAATACGCCAGTTGTGCTAGTCCCAAAGGCAACAGGGAGCGTTACATACAGCAATCCTACAGAGACCGCCGTGATAGATGCATCGCATACCTCAGACGGCTATATTATGGCAAACTATACAGGCACGAATCCAAAGGTCAAGTTGCTGATTACTGGCATCAATAACGTCACCTATTCCTATGATCTCCACGGTACAGGATATGAAGTATTTCCTTTGACTTCTGGTAACGGTGTGTATACAGTGGCAATTTATGAGCATCTGGTCGACAGTAGGTATTCTATGGCTTTGTCCAAGGAAATCGATGCTGTCATCGAAAATGAATTCAGTCCTTATCTTTATCCGAATCAATATGTGAATTTTGATGATTCTGCAAAAGCCATCACACTTGCAGCAGATCTGGCGGCTAAATCCTCAACAGATTTGGATGCAATCAGTAGTATCTATAATTATATTATTTCGCACATTTCTTATGACCATGATAAAGCCAACAACGTGCAGAGAGGTTATCTCCCAGATATCGACGATACGCTTGCCACGGGAGAGGGTATCTGTTTTGATTATGCCGCAGTCATGGCCTCCATGCTCCGCTCACAACGCATTCCTACCCGGTTAGAGATTGGTTATTCTGGTGAAAGCTATCATGCTTGGATCAGTACATATATCGCAGAAATCGGGTGGATTAATGGTATCATAGAATTTGACGGTCGAAGCTGGATACTGATGGATCCGACCTTTGCTGCCAGCAGCAGTGAAAAAGCACTCAAGAAGTTCATCGGTGACGGAACGAACTATATCACTGAGTATGTTTATTAATATATTAAAAAATTTTATTACATCACAAGGGTGAGGAGGCAAGACTATGCCAAAAATGTTGTCTAACAGAGAATTATCATCTTTTTTTGATCAGGTTGCAATGATCCTGAACGCAGGAATTTCACCTATGGAAGGTATATCAATCATGCTGGAGGATACCACATCTGCTGAGGGGCAGGAGATTCTTGGCAGAATTGCAGAGCAGGTAGATGACGGTCAGAGCTTTCATACCAGCATCTCAGCTGCTGAGGTATTTCCCAAGTACGCCCTTGATATGATAGAGATTGGTGAACAGTCCGGACGTCTGGAGGAGGTCATGCGCTCACTATCAGATTATTATGAACGCGAAGAAAGCATAGCAGAAAATATCAAAAGCGCTGTTACGTACCCGTTTGTGATTATTGGCATGATGACTGTGGTCATTCTCATACTCATCATCAAAATTCTGCCTGTCTTTAATCAAGTGTTCCAACAGCTCGGCACAGAAATGACTGGGTTTTCAAAAACCCTGCTCAATCTTGGCACGACCATCAGCAACTATGCTCTCGTATTCATCGTAATCATAGCCATGTTCGTTCTGCTTTATTTTTTCCTGTCCAAGACTCCTGCCGGGCAAAAGCTGTGGGGTATCTTTTGTGCCAAGTCCATTTTCACACGGCCAATCTATGAAAGGATCGCATCTGGACGTTTTGCCAGCGGTATGGCATTGACCCTGAGCAGCGGATTGGATACCGATCAGAGTCTGGAAATGGTCAGTCGTCTCGTAGATAATTCGGTTATTCAGAAGAAGATTAGCGACTGTCGTTCCTATATATCCGCAGGTACTGGATTTGCTGAGGCTCTGGCCAAGGTCGGCATCTTCTCAAGCCTGTATGCCCGTATGATTACAATCGGTTACAAGACTGGTTCTGTAGAGCATGTGATGTCCAAGATCGCCGTCGGATATAAAGAAGAGGTCGATACTAGAATGAACCATCTCATCTCCATACTCGAACCAACTCTGGTGATCCTACTGTCTATTATCGTATGTATGATCCTGTTGTCTGTGATGCTGCCGCTTATGGCAGTGATTGGTGGTATGTAAAGGAGTTTCCATGAATCGCTTTGAAAAACCTAATCTGAAGAAAAGAATACTCGATTCCGTCAGTCTGCCTGTCGTCACCTTTCTCGCGATACTGGCTTTGTTCCTGTACGGCATCTCTGCTATTTCCGATACTGCCGCTGATGAAGAAAAACACAATTTGGAAAATGCATTGGAACGGAATATCGTTCACTGCTATGCGGTAGAGGGTATCTATCCTCCTACCCTGGATTACATAGTGCAAAACTATGGTCTTACGTATGATACAGATCAGTTCATGATCGACTATCAAGTCATCGGTTCGAATCTGATGCCTCATTTTACCGTCATTGAAAGGAATCCGCTATGAATATTAGACGTACAGGCAAACATACAGTTGATATTTTATTTATTTTGACACTCTTTGGTGCTTTTATCATCTCGGCACTTCTGATTGTTGTGTTTGGCGCACGTGTTTATCAAAGAACAGTCGACCAGGCTGAAAAGGGATTCTCTACTCGTACCTCTCTGGCCTATGTGACAGAAAAGATCCACCAGCATGATGCGGACGACTCTGTATCTATTATTGAAATCGAGGGGCATCAGGTACTTTGTCTGTCACAGAAATACGGTAATACCTCATATGATACATATCTCTACTATGACAACGGCTATTTAAAGGAACTAACAGTTGATGATTTTTATACTCCTTCTCTGAAAGAGGGACAGGATATCATCGCTGTCACTGACTTTGAAATGCAGCGTGTGGATGAAGCCCTGTACAACTTCAAAATCACTGATACTGACGGAGTATCCGTTTCCTTCTATGTATCTGTTCACAGCGAAAACCGGGAGGTGAGTACTCTATGACCATTGATCGGAATAAATCAAAATCATCTCTGTTTTTGATGGAAATGATCGTAACACTGCTGTTTTTCTCTATTGCAAGTGCCATTTGCGTTCAGCTCTTTGCGCAGGCACATATTCTGAGTAAACAGGCCGAGGAATTAAACATGGCCGTTGCCATATCTCAGAGTTATGCTGAGGCTATGCGCGGCACGGACGGATCTATGGAGACTATCAGCGCTTTGTTTCCAGATGCAGAACGCATCAGTCATCAGATACTGGAACAGTACTACAACAGTGATTATCAGAAATGTTCATCAGCAGATGCTTGTTATGTCGTTGAAGTAACACTCTCCCCGACAGATGCCTTCCAAATCATTCATACCCGCGTCCTGCAACTAGAGACAAAAGAAATAATATATGAACTGACAGCCACTAAATACATTAATACACCACAAGGATAAGAACATCATGACAGAAAATAAACGTAGCAAGGGAGTCCACGTCGGCACCTCCTCCATACTGATCATCTTCATACTGCTCAGTCTCGTGACCTTTGCATCACTCTCCTTCTTGAGTGCCAGGTCAGACTATTTACTGAGCTGTAAAATGGCATCTCGTACAACAGACTACTACGCTGCAGACACAAAATCCGCATATTATACAGCAAATGTAGAAGGACTTCTGTCCAAGCATTACCGTACCTGCAACAGCCGCAAGGAATTCGAGCAGTCACTTGCTGGATTGTTTGATGATAATGATGCTTTCACGATAGACACGACTGTATCACCTGCCATCATCAGTTACACCATGTCGATTTCAGAAACCCAGAATCTCTACGTGGAGCTAGAAGGTCATTATCCGACAGAACAGGACTGTGCCCTGTACCACATCGTTACATGGCGAACCTTCTCCACAGTAGACTGGCAGCCAGATAATACACTCAAACTTACAAACCCTATTTTAGAAGAATAACAGTAGGAGGATGATAGATGGAAATCAGAGATATACTTGCAGGGATTACACAGACAGGAGCATCTGATATCTTTGTGATTACAGGACTACCGCTTACCTTTAAGCTGCAAGGCAAGATGCACAGCTACAATGAATACAAACTTACAGCGCAGATGACAGCGGAGTTTATCACTCATATTTATCTGCTGGCAGAAGGACGTGATATGGATCGTTTTTATCAGACTGGAGATGATGATTTCTCCTTTGCAATTCCAGGCGTCGCAAGATACCGTGCAAATACATTTAAGCAGAGAGGCTCTCTCTCTGCGGTGATCCGAGTGATCACATATACGGTACCGCAGCCTTCAGACATTGGTATTCCTGAAAATATCATGGAGCTAGTTAACCGACAAAAGGGGATGGTACTGGTCACAGGACCCGCTGGCAGCGGTAAATCAACTACTTTGGCATGCATGATTGATGCGATCAATTCTAGACGTGAAGCACATATCATCACACTCGAGGATCCGCTGGAATACCTACACATGCATAAAATGAGCATTGTCAGTCAGCGTGAAGTCAACACTGATACAGAGAGCTACCTGACTGCTCTGCGTGCATCTCTGCGACAAAGCCCCGATGTCATACTGTTGGGCGAAATGCGAGATTACGAAACTATGAACGTAGCAATGACAGCTGCAGAGACTGGGCATTTGATCTTGTCCACGCTCCACACGATCGGTGCTGCCAATACCATTGATCGTATCATAGATGCCTTTCCGCCGAATCAGCAACATCAAATATCCATCCAGCTGTCTATGGTACTGCAGGCCGTCGTATCCCAGCAGCTGATTCCCGCCGAGGACGGGCGTGTGGTACCTGCCTTTGAAATTATGACAGTCACACCAGCAATCAGAAATATGATCCGTGAGTCCAAGATCCATCAAATCGATGGCATGATCTACTCCTCAGCAGCTGACAGCAATATGCTGGCTATGGACACCAGCCTGCTGTGTCTGTGTCAGAGCGGTATCATCTCCGAAAAGAATGCCATGACCTATGCGACCAATCCTGATATGTTACAAAAAAAGCTCCGTAGCTAAATGCCACGGAGCTTTACTTTGATATCTTTATAACTATTCAATCGTAATCATTTCTTCAGCATCTAACTCCAGCTCTGCATCCTCATCAAAGTCCTCCTCTTCAAGAATGATATTCTCATTCTCTTCAAGTAGCTCAATCTCTTCTGGTGCAAATAATTCTTCTCCTGTATCCAGCTGTACGTTACGATAACGCTTCATACCAGTACCTGCAGGAATCAGCTTACCTATAATAACATTTTCCTTCAGTCCAATCAGCGGATCTACCTTTCCCTTGATGGCGGCCTCAGTCAGTACCTTCGTTGTCTCCTGGAAAGAGGCGGCTGACAGGAACGAATTCGTTGCCAGTGAAGCCTTTGTAATACCAAGCAGTACCTGTTTGCCGTCTGCTGGCTCCTTGCCCTCAGCAAGCAGTGCTTCGTTGATATCTTCATAGTCCAGATTGTCGATCAATGTTCCTGGAAGCAGCTCTGCATCGCCATTATCCTCGATACGAACCTTCTTCAGCATCTGTCGTACGATTACCTCGATATGCTTATCATTAATCTCAACACCCTGCAGACGATAAACTCTCTGAACCTCACGGATCATATAATCCTGAACCGCTCTAACGCCCTTAATCTTCAGGATATCATGCGGATTCACACTACCATCTGTCAGTTCGTCACCAGCTTCAAGCACCTGTCCATCCATGATCTTGGTTCTGGAGCCGTAAGGAATGAGATAAGTCTTGCTTTCTCCCGTCTCATCATTAGATATGGTAACCTCACGCTTCTTCTTTGTATCCTTAATCACTGCCACACCAGCAAACTCTGAGATAATTGCAAGTCCTTTAGGCTTTCTTGCCTCAAATAACTCCTCGACACGGGGAAGACCCTGTGTGATATCGTCACCGGCAACACCACCTGTATGGAATGTACGCATCGTCAGCTGTGTACCCGGCTCACCGATAGACTGAGCTGCGATGATTCCGACAGCCTCACCGACCTGAACTGCTTCACCGGTTGCCATATTGGCACCATAGCACTTTGCACATACACCAATGTGTGACTTACAGGTTAATACGGTACGGATCTTCACCTTCTCGATCGGGTTACCCTCTGCATCTACACCGACTGCCATGATCTTGTGAACACGACGCGGTGTAATCATATGGTTCGCACCTACGATCAGATTACCATCCTTATCAAAAATGTCTTCACAGGAATATCTGCCTGCGATACGATCTGATAATTTCTCGATTTCTTCTTTTCCGTCTGTGAATGCCTTAACATACATACCCGGAATTTCTTTGCCTTCACAGCAGTCCTTCTCGCAAATGATCAGCTCCTGTGATACATCAACCAGACGTCTGGTCAGGTATCCTGAATCGGCTGTACGAAGTGCTGTATCAGACAGACCCTTACGGGCACCATGTGCTGACATGAAATACTCCAGTACGTCCAGACCTTCACGGAAGTTAGACTTGATTGGCAGCTCGATGGTTCTACCTGTTGTATCTGCCATCAATCCACGCATACCTGCTAACTGCTTGATCTGCTGATTGGATCCACGGGCTCCTGAATCTGCCATCATAAAGATGTTGTTATACTCATCCAGACCATCCAGCAAGACCTTGGTCAGTTCCTTATCAGTTTCGTTCCATGTCTCAACAACGCCTCTGTATCGCTCTTCCTCAGTAATCAGACCACGTCTGAAGTTCTGCGTGATATGATCCACTGTATCCTGAGCCTGCTTCAGCATTTCCGGCTTCTTCTCCGGCACGGTCATGTCTGAAATAGATACAGTCATCGCTGCTTTTGTTGAATACTTATAACCCATGGACTTGATATCATCCAGCACCTCTGCTGTCTTGGTCGCACCATGTGCATTAATAACATTTTCCAGAATCTGCTTCAGACCCTTTTTGCCTACGTGGAAATCAATCTCCAGCTTTAATGCATTTTCAGGAATGCTTCTGTCAATAAAGCCTAGATCCTGAGGTAAAATCTCATTAAAGATAAAACGTCCCAATGTAGACTCTACATTACCAGTTACAGATTTGCCGTCTGGCATGATTTTAGTCACTCTGACATGAATTCTGGAGTGCAGTGTCAATGCTCCATTCTCATATGCCAGAATGGCCTCGTTTACGTTCTTAAAATACTTGCCCTCACCGAGCGATCCTGGTCTTTCCTGTGTCAAATAATAAATACCAAGTACCATATCCTGTGAAGGAACGGCTACAGGTCCACCATCTGAAGGCTTTAACAGGTTATTGGGTGATAGTAGCAGGAATCTGCACTCAGCCTGCGCTTCCACTGAAAGAGGAAGATGCACAGCCATCTGATCACCATCGAAATCGGCATTGTATGCTGTACATACCAAAGGATGCAGCTTGATTGCTTTACCTTCTACCAAAATCGGCTCAAATGCCTGAATACCAAGTCTGTGCAGTGTAGGTGCACGGTTCAACATAACTGGATGCTCTTTGATGACATCCTCGAGTACATCCCATACCTCAGGACGCAGTCTCTCTACCATCTTCTTTGCATTTTTAATATTGTGTGAAGTTCCGTTAGCAACAA
Source organism: uncultured Lachnospiraceae bacterium (assembly GCA_964483545.1). Lineage (GTDB taxonomy): Bacteria > Bacillota > Clostridia > Lachnospirales > Lachnospiraceae > JAAYYM01. The sequence goes on along the minus strand of CAZACC010000059.1, from coordinate 4,769 downwards.
GCTCCTTCATAACAAAAGGCTTGAACAACTCGATTGCCATTTCCTTCGGAAGACCGCACTGATAAATCTTCAGTTCAGGACCTACAACGATAACGGAACGTCCTGAATAGTCAACACGCTTTCCTAACAGGTTCTGGCGGAAACGTCCACCCTTCCCCTTTAACATATCTGACAGAGATTTTAATGCTCTGTTGCCCGGTCCTGTAACCGGTCTGCCACGTCTGCCATTATCGATTAGGGCATCTACAGCCTCCTGCAGCATTCTCTTTTCATTTCTAACAATGATATCAGGAGCACCCAGCTCCAGCAGTCTCTTTAAACGGTTATTTCTGTTAATAATTCTTCTGTACAGATCATTCAGGTCAGACGTAGCAAAACGACCGCCGTCCAGCTGTACCATTGGACGTAAATCAGGAGGAATGACCGGAATCACATCCATGATCATCCACTCAGGCTGATTTCCTGAGCCTCTGAATGCCTCAACGACTTCCAGTCTCTTGATAATTTTAGCACGCTTCTGACCAGTTGAATCTGTCAATGCAGCCTTCAACTCTTCTGACTCTCCCTCCAGATTGATTGCATGCAGTAACTCTTTAATCGCCTCTGCACCCATACCAACTCTGAATTTATTGCCCCAAGTTTCTCTGCTGTCCTGATATTCCCTCTCCGTTAATACCTGCTTATATTTCAGGTCTGTATCAACAGGATCCAGTACGATATAGTTAGCAAAGTACAATACCTTCTCGAGTGTTCTCGGAGATAGGTCGAGGATCAGTCCCATTCTGCTAGGGATACCTTTGAAATACCAAATATGAGATACAGGCGCTGCAAGCTCGATATGACCCATACGCTCTCTACGTACGTTCGCCTTTGTAACCTCTACACCGCATCGATCACAGACAACACCCTTGTAACGGATCTTCTTGTACTTACCACAATGGCATTCCCAGTCTTTGCTCGGTCCGAATATCTTCTCACAAAACAAACCTTCCTTTTCAGGCTTTAATGTTCTGTAATTAATGGTTTCGGGTTTCTTCACTTCTCCCCTGCTCCATTCTCTGATCTTTTCAGGTGAAGCCAACCCGATCTTGATTTCATCAAATGTCATGGGCTGATATGCTTCTTTGTTCAATTCTGGCATGTATGGCACTCCTTCCACAAGTTATTCAATCGTTATTTCTCTGAATCTTCTACGAAATCTTCTATGTCTTCCTCTACATCAAACTCTTCTTCTTCGATATCTACAAGTTCTTCATTGTCGTCAAATTCCTGTGTCTTGAAGCCCCTGCGTGCAAAAGATTCGTCATCATCATACTGTCTGGAGTCGCCTTCGATGACAGCACGTAAATCTGTTTCGCCCATGTCGATCGTTTCCATGATTTCTACTTCTGTCTGATCCTCACGGAGTACTCTGACATCAAGTCCAAGTGATTGCAGCTCCTTGAGCAGTACCTTGAAAGATTCTGGTATACCTGGCTCAGGGATATTGTCACCCTTGATAATTGCCTCATATGTCTTAACACGACCAATGACATCATCTGATTTCACTGTCAGAATCTCCTGCAGTGTATAGGATGCACCATAAGCCTCCAATGCCCAAACTTCCATCTCACCAAAACGCTGTCCGCCGAACTGTGCTTTACCACCGAGGGGCTGCTGTGTAACGAGTGAGTATGGGCCTGTTGAACGTGCATGAATCTTATCATCTACCAAATGGTGGAGTTTGAGGTAATGCATGTGTCCGATGGTGACTGGGCTATCAAAAAACTCACCCGTTCTGCCGTCACGAAGTCTTACCTTGCCATCTCTGTTGATCGGAACACCCTTCCACAGTTCTCTGTGGTCTCTGTTCTCTGATAAGTATTCAAATACTTCTGGAAGTAATTCCTTCTTATGATTCTTTTCAAACTCTTTCCACTCTAGATTGACATAGTTATTTGCTAAATCCAGAGTATCCATAATATCATTTTCATTTGCTCCGTCAAATACTGGCGTAGCAATATTAAATCCAAGCGCCTTTGCTGCCAGAGACAGATGAATCTCTAGCACCTGACCAATGTTCATACGTGAAGGAACACCCAACGGGTTCAGCACGATATCAACAGGACGTCCATTTGGCAGATACGGCATATCCTCTACCGGAAGTACACGGGAAACGACACCCTTGTTACCATGACGACCAGCCATCTTATCACCAACAGAGATTTTTCTCTTCTGTGCGATGTAAATACGAACCGCCTGGTTCACACCGGGTGATAACTCATCACCGTTTTCTCTTGTGAAAATCTTAGCATCTACGATGATACCATACTCACCATGAGGTACCTTCAAAGATGTATCTCTGACCTCACGAGCCTTCTCACCGAAGATTGCACGCAGCAGTCTCTCCTCTGCGGTCAACTCTGTCTCTCCCTTAGGAGTCACCTTGCCAACTAGGATATCGCCCGCACGAACCTCAGCACCGATGCGAATAATACCTCTCTCATCCAGATCCTTCAGTGCATCTTCACCAACACCTGGGACATCTCTGGTGATTTCTTCAGGTCCGAGCTTCGTATCACGTGCTTCTGCTTCATATTCCTCAATGTGTACTGAGGTGTAAACATCCTCCTGTACCAGTCTTTCACTTAGTAATACAGCATCCTCGTAGTTGTAACCTTCCCATGTCATGAACGCAATCAACGGATTCTTGCCGAGTGCAATCTCACCATTTGATGTAGACGGACCATCTGCAATGACCTGACCTGCCTCTACATAATCACCCTTTGACACAATCGGTCTCTGGTTGTAGCAGTTGCTCTGGTTACTTCTTGAGAATTTTTGCAGATGATATACCTCTTTGGTCTTATCATCATATGTCATATGAATCTCATTTGAAACAGCTCTGTCAATGCGACCCGCCTTCTTCGCTATTACACATACACCTGAGTCAACGGCTGCCTTCGGTTCCATACCTGTTCCCACTACTGGAGACTCTGTCATCAAAAGTGGTACCGCCTGACGCTGCATGTTGGATCCCATCAGGGCACGGTTTGCATCATCATTTTCCAAGAAAGGAATGAGTGCCGTAGCCACAGAGAACACCATCTTAGGAGATACGTCCATGAAATCAAACATAGCCTTCTCATATTCCTGTGTCTCTTCTCTATAACGACCAGATACCATGTTCTTAATGAAATGGCCTTGCTCATCCAGTGCTTCATTTGCCTGCGCTACGTGGTAGTTATCCTCCTCGTCTGCAGTCATATATACAACATCATCCGTTACGACTGGATTTTCTTTGTTTGTGTGGTCAATCTTTCTGTACGGAGCCTCAATAAATCCATATTCATTGATTCTTGCGTAGCATGCCAGAGAGTTAATCAGACCGATGTTAGGACCTTCTGGAGTCTCGATGGGGCACATTCTTCCATAATGAGAATAGTGAACATCTCGAACCTCAAATCCAGCTCTGTCTCGCGACAAACCACCAGGACCCAATGCGGACAGACGTCTCTTATGTGTCAGCTCGCCCAGAGGGTTGTTCTGATCCATGAACTGTGACAGCTGTGAAGATCCGAAGAACTCCTTCACTGCAGCAGTTACTGGTTTGATATTAATCAAGGACTGAGGTGAGATCCCCTCCAAATCCTGCGTTGTCATTCTCTCACGAACGACTCTCTCCAGTCTGGAAAGACCGATTCTATACTGATTCTGCAGCAGTTCACCAACAGCTCTGATTCTTCTGTTGCCTAGGTGATCGATATCATCATCCTTACCGATTCCGTACTCCAGATGTATATTATAGTTAATGGATGCTAGGATATCTTCCTTTGTAATATGCTTCGGAATCAATTCTGATACATTCTTGCTGATTGCCTCGCCCAATGCATCTTGATCGTCGCCATACTCTTCTAATAAAGAAGCAAGCACAGGATAATAAACCAATTCTGTGATTCCAAGCTCTCTCGGCTTGCAGTCAACAAAATTCGTGATATCTACCATCATATGAGAAAGAACCTTGACATTACGTTCCTCTGTCTGGATGTACACATAGGGAATCGCAGCGTTCTGGATCTTGTCTGCCAGTTCTGCATTTACCTTCGTACCTGCCTCTGCCAGAATCTCTCCTGTCAGTGTATCGACTACATCCTCTGCCAAGACATGATGTCTGATTCTGTTTCTAAATGCAAGCTTCTTGTTAAACTTATATCTACCGACCTTGGCCAGATCATATCTTCTGGCATCAAAGAACATGCTGGTAATCAAGCTCTCTGCACTCTCTACAGTGAGTGGCTCGCCAGGACGAATCTTTCTATACAGTTCAAGCAGACCCTCCTGATAATTATCAGATGTATCCTTGCCCAGAGAAGCCATCAGCTTTGGCTCATCGCCAAACATATCGATGATTTCCTGATTTGTACCGATGCCCAGTGCCCTGATCAGGACTGTTACAGGTACCTTTCTTGTTCTATCTACACGTACATAAAAAACATCATTGGAATCCGTCTCGTATTCCAACCATGCGCCTCTATTCGGGATGACTGTTGAAGAAAATAACCTCTTACCAATCTTGTCATGACTGATTGCATAATAAATACCGGGTGAACGTACCAACTGGCTGACAATAACACGTTCCGCACCATTGATCACGAATGTTCCTGTAGCCGTCATCAAAGGAAGATCGCCCATAAATATTTCATGCTCGTTGATTTCATCCGTCTCTTTGTTGTACAGTCTGACCCTAACCTTTAAGGGAGCTGCATATGTTGCATCTCTCTCCTTGCACT
>CAZACC010000058.1:0-14118 GCA_964483545.1 uncultured Lachnospiraceae bacterium | reverse complement strand
CTTCTGTATGGTAAAATCATCCTCTACCTCATCAAATATCATAGCTAAATCGTCTAAATGGTATTCCGTAGCACGTTTTGTTGTTGTGGCTATCAGTGCTTCTTTTAAAACTTTTGAATTTAGAGTATCCCCATATAGCTGAAGCAAAACATAAATATCATAAAAGTCCCTCATTCGGGTATTGGTAATATTACGAGCAATGACTGTCTCTAACTTCTCTGCCAAAACAGTTTCCAAGTTATAAGCCAAGACTTCAATATATCGTTCCTCTAACATCAGCTTAAAACTATACTGTATCTCCCTGTATCTCCCTGTATCTCCTTCCTACTACAAAAGGTGTCCTTTAAAAATGACATTTCATTCCCATGATTTGATTAAAAATTCGTAGAAGACAAAAACAGGCAGTAAACACAAATTTCCTCTGCATCTACTGCCTGTCTTTAAATCATGTCCTATTGATAATTCCTTGCAAACTGAATATTTACCTTTGTCTTCTGGCCGCTGAACATTCCAAACATAGCTTTGGAATAGACCGCCATATCAAAATTTTCGTCATCCCAAGTAAGTCCTTTCTTGGATAAGAGATTTATCTATGCATCAACACTTTAAAATAAAGTTACGCACAAACCAACTATCAGACACACCGGAAGTCCTAGTGCAGAACCAATGCAGGACTGCTTAATATGAAACAGATAATCCTTATACTCAGGCATATCCTCTGTTCCCAGAACACGCACTTTCTTAGAATGGCAAAACCACACACAGTCCAAAAGAAAAGCATCATACCATGTAATCGACAGCCAAATAATATATGACTGAAGAAAACCACTCACAAAAGAAGTTGCGCCGTTGATTTTAAACATAATGAAGACAAAAACAACAGACATCACTATCATGGCAAGACACTTCCGCAGCATTTCCTTCTTAGAAAAACGCTTCTTTCTGTCTTCTATCAGTCCCAATTCCACGCACCGCCTGCGTATTTGCGGTGGGTAATCACCGATGGCACTTAAAGGGTCTTTTAAAACGCCCGGCACTACCAAAATCGTAAATAAAATAATTCCGATTATAATCTCTACAAAAAGAAGCATCCTTCCTCCCTCTATTTTTCCAGCACACAAATACGATTCGATATTCCTGCAATAAATGGATTCATTGTTTCTACATTTTCATTCTATTAATTGTTTTCCATACAAAGTGTGTCTATTTCATTTTCCGTGAGGGGCTCACTCCATAAGTATCCCTGAATAAAATCACATGTATTTTCCAACAAATAATCCTTTTGTTCCTCTTGCTCCACACCCTCTGCAACCACATCCATGCCTAGCTGATGAATCATGGAAATTAAAGAACCGATAATTCTGCCACTACTTTCATTTTTTCCAATACCATCCACAAAACTTTTGTCAATTTTGAGTGTTGTAATCGGAAGTATCTGCAGGTAGTTCAGAGAAGAATACCCTGTTCCGAAATCATCCAAAGCAACTCGTATCCCTTTCTGACGAATCTTTTTTAGAATCATGGTAACTGTCTCCAATGAAGAGATAAATACTGATTCTGTTACCTCAAATTCCAAGTTATTCGTATTAACACCCGTTTCCTCCAGAACACGATCAACCATAGATAAAAATCCTTCATCTATAATCTGTACCACAGAAAGATTAACAGACATAATCGTATTCTGATATCCTTCCAATTGTGTGATTTCTTTTATCTTCTTGCAGCTTTCTCGAAGAACCCATTCTCCGATAGTGACAATGGTTCCCGTTTGTTCAGAAACAGGAATAAACTGATCTGGAGCAACCTTACCATATAGAGGTGACTCCCAGCGAAGCAGTACCTCAAATCCCCGCAATTCTTTTTGCTGTGTAGTATATTGAGGTTGATATACCAGATGCAGTTCTTGATTTGAAATCGCCATACTTAAATCATGCTCAAATGCAAACTTATGCATTAAATTCTGATATAGTTCCTGATTAAAAAAGATAATTGCATTTTTTCCAAGATTCTTAGCGCTATACATAGCGGTGTCCGCATATTTTAAAAGCTCCATCGCATCCTTGCCATCCTGAGGAAACGATGCAATTCCAAAGCTTGCACTCGATGTCGACCTATTCTCGTTTATCATATAAAACTCTTCCACCAGTGACACACGCAGATCATCAATATACTTATAAACTTCACTTTCTTTCAAATTCCTTTGTATGATTAGTATAAATTCATCTCCGCCGAATCGACCAACTACATCAAGTGTATTACTTAGCTTTTGTATGGTTTGCGCGGCCTTAATTAAATATTCGTCCCCAATATCATGTCCATAGATATCATTAATCTGCTTGAAATTATCCAAATCAATAAATACCACGTAAAAATTCATATTCTCTTTTGTAGCACGCTGAATCATTAAATTCAGCTGTTCTATAATCATTTTTCGGTTAGGCAATCCAGTAAGCGAATCATAATATATCATTTGCTGTAGCCGCTCTTGGTTATTTTGCAAATCAATCAAAGAATTCTGAGTAGACTCGTTGTACCGATTTAAAAAAAATACAATTAAGGCATTGGTGATTGGAATAATTAAGCCTGGTAATGCATTGCTCATGCGAGCAACTATCACCGCCACGAAAGCAGTTAAAAAAGAAAAGGCACATAGAAAATATGCCATATTATAACGCTTTTTACATTTACGAGTATTGCATAAGGCAATAATGCAGATTGTCTGAAATTGAGTGACAATTCCGTTGAATGCTGTCGATATAATTATAGGTACATCTTCAAAATCAATGCTTTGCATTCTTGCTGAAAAGCTGATCAAACTCGCACAAATAACATAAACTACAATATAAAATATAGCTATTCCACAAGATTGTTCTTGCTTTTCTATTTTTTTCTTTTGCATAAAATGCTCCTTACAGTTTAAAAACACTTATAATTGTAGCTATTTCTTCCTAATATTAATGTCTTTATAATTCCCAAATAAATACTTAGCAGAAAGTCCCTACATTTATATCATAATTCCTATCAATGTTAGTGTCAATAAAAAAAGTTAACTCATTTAACTTTATAAAAGTCATTACAGTCGACTTTAAATATCATAGTCTTTTTAACCTTAAAAACAACTTAAAAAAGGTTAAACTGTTTGATTAGGGCAATGAAAACGTTTTTTTGTTATTATCCTATATGAAGCTTATTAGTTGGTTTTCAGGATTCCGTTCTCTCTCACTGACAGGTTAAAAGAAAATGCTTGCGGTCTGCGTTTGGTCCTCAGATTGCCGCATCATTTAAAGTATGGCTCTTCCTTTACAGCGGCGAGACCGTATGGGCTTTTTTCTCTGTCAATCTCTTAAGCACCCAATCGGAATAACATATACACCATCAACCCTTTGATAAGCATATCCATAAGCAGTAATCACCGCTAAGAACGAGGGTTCTCCCATACTGTCTGTATTGATTTTTTCTTTAAGCCTTAATAAACTGCTTGCTCCATCTTCTATAGCTTTATTGCCCAACTTGACTTCAATGGCCCCCCACTGTCCATCCTTAAGGTGTAGGATTCCATCCGCTTCCTGTCCACTATGATCCCTATAGTGAAACAATTTTCCATCCAAGCTCTCGATATATATTCTTAAATCTCTAATGACTAGCGATTCAAAAAGAAGACCCATCGTTTCCAGATCTCTTAAAAGATCTTCAGGATTCGCATCCAAAAAATATGCAGCGATTGCTGGATCCACAAAATGTCTAGTAGAACTTGTAGAAATTGTAGTCTTGGATCTTAAAGTGGGACTCCATGCCTTCAAATCCTCTATTACAAATATATTCTTTAGTGCATTTATATATTCCGATACAGTTTTTCTATTGATAGAATCAAAATTTTTAGTAACATCATTAGTAATTGTTTTTAGTGTTGCTTGAGTTGATATATGACGAGAATATGACCGCAAAACATGTTCAACCTTGTCAGAATTTCTATCAATTCCATCAGAAGTCGAAATTTCTATATTCACAATTGATTTACAATAACCTGCCACTTGCCTTTTTTTTATCGAAAGAGGCTTTCCTATGGAAGCCGGCCATCCACCGCTCACTATCAGTTCCGCAATGTTTTCTATGCTATGAGTAGATTTACCAGCAATTTCTTGATTTTTAAACAGTTGTTTTATGCTTACTTCACCGTTTGAATCTCCACTTTCAAACAAGCTCATTGTTCTCATACAAATCCTTGAAATTCGCCCAGTTCCAGAATGTGCAGTTTGAGATTCATCCACGGTCGTTGAACCTGTTAAAATATATAAGCCTGTTTCTCCCTTCTGATCTATGCTAAATCTAACCGAATCCCAAAGTTTAGGAGCATCTTGCCATTCATCAATTAATCTCGGCTTATCTCCATCAAGCAATAAGGAAGGCTTAATATCTGCAAGATTCAAATTTTGCTCTCGTTCATCTGGATTTTGAAGGAATAGAGAACTCTTCGCTTGATGAAGACCAGTTGTGGTTTTACCACACCACTTAGGCCCAGTTATTAACACTGCACCAAAAGCCTCCAATTCATCTTGTAATTTTCGATCTATTAACCTAGGAATATATTTTTTCATGTCGATTCTCCTAGATGTATTATAACTCTCAACTCCCAAATTTTCAAGTTTTTAACTCCCCAGTTTTTAAGTTTTTAACTCCCCAGTTTTTAATCAATTGTCATATGGTACTGACGCAGCTTCGTGGCAAATATGGCTTCAGACCATTCTCTTGTGGTTGGCTGTTTTATTTTTAATAAGATAGCTTTTGATAGAGCTTTAACCGCTTCTTCCATCGTTTTTTATTAGAGGTGTGCAGACGGCCTGCAAATCTCTTTCTGTCGCTCTTGATCCATGCCCCGATCAGATTCTGTGTGTCGTAGATCTTTTTTGTGATCTGCTCGTACTGCTTTGGAAGGATGCACTGCTGCTCCATGGAGATCTGTGCCATATAGGATAGCAGCTTGAGTTGCGTAATCATCATACCAAAAGACAATTTTTCTCTCAGTGCCAGCAAGAAGAGTATTCCGTTTATTCTGTATTTCCTGTAAATCCATTGTTATGCTTCTCCTTCATCTACGACATCATAAACGCCATTTATTACGACATTTTCTACGTCATTTATTACGACATCTATTTCATACTAATACAATCCAAGAACCATTTCTATTGGAACCTACTCTCTCGATCTTTCCTTCCTCCTTCAAGGTTTTCAACAATCGTTGAACCTGTCTCTCAGAAATATCCAACTTCGCAGCAGCATTTTTTGCTGAAATCCTGTTTTCTGCCTTTAACAATTTCAGAAGTCTGTCTTGAACAGAATTATTATCACGTTTAGCCTCTTCATTGACAATCCGAGTTAATTCCACTAACGACTTTTTAATAATCTCCAACATAAATTTTATAAATACCGTAGATTCTCCGTTAGTATTAGCTGCATTAATCGCTTCGTAATACTCCTCTTGCTGCTCATGAATCAAAGTTTCAATTGGCATCCATAAAAAGAATTCCTTCCATTTTGCAAGAATTAAGGTATGCCACATTCTTCCGGTTCTTCCATTGCCATCAGCAAAGGGATGAATGAATTCAAATTCATAATGAAAAATACATGACTTAATAAGTGGATGCAATGTTGATTCCTGAAGCCATTCAAATAATTCTGAAATCAAATCTGGTACATACTGCGGTGGTGTTCCAGCATGAATCAGGTCTTCACCTGCATATACCCCAACGCCTCCACTTCTAAATATTCCGGATTCTTTTACCAAATCTAACATCATGATTTTATGAGCTGTTAGCAAATCCTTAATAGATTCTGGGTTAAGTTCTGTTAACATTTCATATGCTTCATATGCATTTTGAACTTCTCTGATATCCTTTGGTGGACCTAATACTCTTTTACCATCAATAACATCACTAACCTGGTCGATGGTCAGTGAATTCCTTTCAATTGCCAACGAAGAGTGAATGGAATGAATTCGATTTTCTCTCCGAAGGGTTGGATTCTTGGAAAGAGTATCCGTCAATGCTAGCACACCTGTCATCTCGGCTATCTCAATTAGCAGATCGGTAATTTCATCTGTCATTGTAAAAGGTGGTTTGTATCCTTCTGACATATTCTGTCCTCCATCTATTCAACCTATTTTTAGATATGTTTCAATTACCAACTTCAATTATGAATCTTAATTCTTGTCTACATCCTCTGAGAATGTAGCATATCCACAAAATTTTCCAGACAGTGTCTAGTAAATCTGATGACATTCTATAAATCCAAACTATTTTGATCCAATAGGAACTGTCGAACCCCTATAGTTGTAATACCAAAATCGTCCCTTTTTAGTTTAATATGATTTCCTACCACTATTATCTTTTTAAAAGAATCTGAAATACTAATAAGTGGTCTCTCTTCCTGAACTCTCTTTTCTTCATCTGGAAGTGCAAAGGCTGATTGAATGTAGTACTTGTTATTTCCTTTGTATGCAATAAAATCCACTTCAAGTTGCTTACGTCTTAAATTACCTTCATCATCCTTTTCCCGTATTTCAATCAGTCCGACATCCACTGAATATCCCCTGCGTTTCAGTTCTAGGTAAATCAGATTTTCCATTAAATGTGTCTCTTCAATCTGTCGAAAGCCTAGTCTTGCATTTCTTAATCCCTGATCCACAAAGTAAATTTTCATTGGCGTATTGATGTACTTTTTTCCTTTTATATCATAGCGAATTGCAACATCAATCAAAAATGCATCTTTCAGGTAATCTACATATTTTTTTATTGTTTTATCTGTGAGATCACTTTGCATAACAGAATGAAATGTATTTTGCAACTTCCTTGGATTCGTCAAAGAGCCAATAGCAGAAGAAAGAATATTGACCAGATTTTCAAGTTCATTTGTATTTAAAATATGATTATGTTCAATAATGTCCTTTAGATATGTTTCTTCAAACAAATCTATCAGATACTTTGCCTTCTGGTCATCGGTTTTCAATGACAATATTCTAGGTAACCCTCCATAGGTCATGTATTCATTAAAAGCATCTTCTTCTGAAAGCTCCGTGCCAGACATATACTCAAAAAAAGATAACGGGTATATTCTTACTTCATCTCCACGCCCACGAAATTCGGTTAAAACATCCGACGACAAGAATTTCGAATTACTTCCAGTCACATAAATATCCACATTTTCAATCTGCAGAAGTGAATTTAATACTTCCGAGAAATCTGGTACATATTGGATTTCATCTAGTAATATAAAGTATTGTTCTCCATCTTGAATGGATTGTTTCAGCTCATGATAGAGTGCAACAGGTTCTCTAAGACTTCGATTTTCAATATTATCCAGAGCAATACTAATAATATGATTTTCTTTTATACCTCTTTCAATCAATTCATTCCGAAAGAGTTTAAACAGAAGATACGATTTTCCACATCGTCTCACTCCTGTAATTACTTTTACCATTCCATTATTTTCTCTTAGATGGATTTGTTCCATATAATACGCTCTTTCTATTTCCAATTTTCCGCCCACTTTCCGAATTTTCGGTACTATGCTCGCATTCTCGTATTCATTATAGTTTTATTCAAGTAATTAATCAAGTGTTAATTCCGAATTCATGGCACTAAATCCATTTTTGTGTATTATTGTCTGCTGTGCAAGAGTAATTCACGTAATTTAATTCTGACTATTTTTTCAAATCTCCAATATATAAAGTCTTTCCCAATGGTGCTAATATCTTCAATATGGTGTCTAACTGCGGACTTGTCTGTCCTTTTTCCATTCTGGCAATCACAGGTTGTTTTACTCCGCTTAATTCTTCCAGCTTTTTCTGACTGATTCCCATTTCTTCTCTTGCCTTAATAATCTCTCCAACAAGTGCCACTCTCAAATTGCTTTCTGCAATTTCTTCTGTGGAAAACAACTCATTTCTGACCTGTCCCCATTCATGACCCTTTGCACTATTCATTCTGATCACCTCTTTCTTTAAAATCCTGTAATTCCAATTTTGCCTGTTCAATTTCACGTCTTGGTGTCTTCTGTGTCTTTTTCATAAACTGATGTAAAAGAACAAAACTGCCATCTACATATCCAGCAAAAAGAATACGATCTCTTAATGGTCTTAACTCCCATATATCGCCTTCTAAATGCTTCATATAAGGTTCTCCTGCTGTTGTTCCATATTCGCATAATATCTGAATATAATCACCTATTTTATTTAGCTTGATTCGACTGTCTTTTGATTTCTTTTTGTTAAGGGACTGCATATACTCATATACAGGTTCATTTCCCTTTTTGTCCTTATAGAAAATTACTTTATTCAAATTCTTTCCCTTTCGTATTCTAATTATACTTAAAAGTTATTATCAAGTCAATAACTTTTAAGTTATTGACTTGTGTTTCCGCCACTTATCGACAACTTGTCGAGAGGTTCTTACTGCACCTGATCGAGAGCTGCATCCAGCCACCCAATCTGAATCTTTTTCTGTCCATACACTATGATTTTGCTGATATACTGTGCTATCAATTCTCTGGAAAAGACATTCGCATCCTTGTTTTAAGCTGCATTGAAATCACAGAAGATTGCTTCGGTTTGCTTTCCTGTTCTGTCTGCTCCTGTGCCAGTGTTCTTTGATGAATGGACTCTTCCTTTGTGATCAGACCCTCTGCATATTTCTCATATACATATGCAAGGTCTCTTTCATAGAGATTCTCCTGAAGATCCCCCGCTAATTTGTCTCTGAATTCTTCATAATTCATTTGAAATCCTCTCTTTCTTTTTGTCCAAATTTGCATTAAAAAGAGCATCTACTTCTGCAAAAATGCAGTTGTAAATGCTCTATGTAAAACCGTCCATTTAAATAAATATCAGTTTTAATCCAACTATTCAGTTGTATCATTTAAGCTAATTAAACACTTGTAAATCAATTCTTCTAAAAGATCATTACTAGCATTTGCAGATCTAACACTAGCAGCAATCATTTCTTCCTTTGTTGCTTCTGTAAAGTCAATTTCAAACCTTCCATTATTCATCCGTAAGGGCTTCTCCAGGGATTTGATAATCAAGGGGATCTTCTCCATGTGCATAAATATCATCTGCAAACAGATATGGCTTATTTCCCTTCGTTTCAACCAATATCTCATAACGTTGCATCTGGTCGGTGGCAAATCCCATGCTCCTTGCTACTGCATCCATTCCTCTGTTGATCAGCGTGATATCTAGAATATAATAATCATACTCTTCTGTTTCTGGTGTACCGTCTGCATTCATACCACCGGTTTCTCTGGTTCTTTGTTCCACGATTTTTCTGGTAGTGAACTGATATTGTGAGTCAAAAATCTGCTGCAGTTTTGTAGAAGCCTCTGCCCTTGTATAATCTTCCAACAATACTGTCAAAATCGCTGCCAATTCAAATGGATTGTGATTGATTTCTGCAAGGTGATAACGATACTCATCATAGCCAGGATATTCTGATTCTATATTTTCTATACGCTTTGACAACCCCTGTTCAAGCACCTTATAGCCATTGTCAGTCTCAATAATATCTTTATCCTGCGCCGTATAGGAAGTGGAAACAATGATATTGGTTGTTCCTGCAAACATCACACCGCAGGACTGTAATAACAGTCCAAATGCAACGACAATCACAGCAAGGATTCCAATTATCAGAAATACCTTTGCATGAGCAACAACAAAAACCCCAACCTTTTTCACAACCTGAACCAATCCTTTTGCGATTTCTTTTAAACTTTTTTTCAATCGTTCCGTTGTTTTAACCGTTTCCTCTGCCACTTCTTTTGCCTGTTTGCTGACCTGTTTCTTCATCCTATCTTTCTGCTTTTGCTTGGCAGTTGTTGCTTCTTCACTTTTGCGTTGCTTTCTTGTCTGCTTGGTATGTCGACGCATTTTTTTTGCGTAAATACCAACTACAGACTGCTCGATTGTCTGTGCACTTTCATTGACCGCATCTACTCCAGCATTGCCATCCTCATTGTGTTTACTGACCTCTTGATGAAATTTTCTAGATAAGGCTGCAGTTGCATGAATTTCTTTTCTGGACTTCCTTTTGATTTGTGCTTTTCTTTTCGCCTCTTCCACGGTTTCCTTCGTGTCCGCTTTACTATGTCGCAACTTCTTTCCCATATGGTCGATAGCGGAGGACTTCTTCCGAAGCCTCGCACCTGGCTTCGGAATGTCCTGTATCTTTTTATTTCTTGGTTTCTCCTCATGTGATTGCATTCTACTCTCCATCCTTAGCTACAACTTCATTTAGTTTTGTGGTCATAATACGATACAGTTCCAAATCATTTGGGAATCGATCCACAAATGGCAGAATCACATTTCCATAAAACAGTAACCCCTCTCCCTCACCGGAATGAGTTACATAGGAAAGCTGATGAGGACTGATATTAAGCTGTCTTGCTAAGATTTGCCTGTCCCCTGCGGCTTGGTTCAGCATATAGATATAATCACTGTTCTCAAAAATGTTCTCTACTTCTCTAGAAGCCAGCAAGTCTTTCACGTTCTGCGTAATGGCAGTAGGAATGCCTCCCCATTTACGAAAACGCTTGTAAATCTCTACACTATAGGCCGCCGTCTGCTCTTCTTTCAAAAGCAGATGAAATTCGTCCATATAATAGCGTGTGCATCTCCCCATGGAACGATTTGCAGTGACTCTTCCCCATACCTGGTCCTGTACCACCAGCATTCCGATTTTCTTAAGCTGCTTTCCTAACTCCTTAATGTCATAGCACACCAGACGATTATGAATATCCACATTGGTCTGATGATTGAAAACATTGAGTGAACCAGTGATATAGATTTCCAGTGCAGTTGCTATATGCCTTGCTTCTGACTCTTCCTGTTCCCACAATGCATTGTATAAATCTCCAAGAACAGGCATATTCTCCGGTTTCGGATCTTCAAAAAACTTTTGATAAATCTTGTGAACACAGCGGTCAATAACGGTCTTTTCAACTGGTAACAATCCTTCCTTTCCACCCACAATCAGTTCACACAAAGAAAGAATGAAATCTGCCTTTAGAGCAATCGGGTTATCATCCTCCGAGTAATTACTGTTGATATCCATAGGGTTGATATACTGCGTACTAGATGCACTGATACGAATTACTTGACCGTCTAATCTTCGTACAAGTGATGCATACTCTGCTTCCGGATCACAAACGATAATGTCATCATAAGTTGTAAGAAATACATTGACCATCTCACGCTTTGCTGCAAAACTCTTTCCGGAACCAGGCGTACCTAGGATTAAACCATTTGGATTTTTTAACTGCTTTCTGTCTACCATAATCATGTTGTTGGAAAGAGCATTTAGACCACAGTACAAAGCCTCTTTGCTGCCTTGGAACAACTCCTGTGTGGTAAAAGGAATGAAGATTGCGGTACTTGAAGTGGTTAATCCCCTCTCAATTTCAATCAGGTTCTGGGCAAGTGGTAATGAACTCATCAACCCCTGCTCCTGTTCAAAATCAAGACGCACCAGATTACAGTTATGCTTTTGAGCAATGCTTCTTGCCTGAAAGACATTGTTTTCAAGCTCCTGCTCTGTTTTAGCGGTGTTCATGATTAGAAATGTTAAAAGGAACATACGCTCATTCTGACTTTGCAGTTCTCGAAGAAGTGCTTTCGCATCCTTACCAAAAGTTGCAAGATCTGAAGGGATGATATCCATATCATATCCAGCACGTACCGCTTTCTTCTGTTCCTCAATTTTACTTCGATCTAGTTCAGTAATCGTGTGCTTTACGGTCTTAATTGCTTCATTCTGATCCACGGAACGGATATGCATGGTTACAATCTGGCTCGATTCCATATTTAAAAAATCAGCCAACATCCGATCACTGATATCGGATGCTGTGATTGTCAAAAAAGACATTGATCCATGCATCCCACCCATACGAAAACTCTTTGCATTTTGAAAAGCAAAGGAACTGGGGGCAATGAAATCTTTTGCTGACAATCCAGTTTTCACAAGATAACGCCAATCAAAACGGAATTTATCATCATCTCCCATGTGAAACATAGAATGCATGAGTCCCAAGCGTTCTTTTCCATTCAGTGTTTCTGCCATAATACCAAGTCGCTTGAAGTTATTTAAAAGATCTGTTTCTAGATGAATGAGTCTTGGTTTTGCAGATTTCATATTCTCTGCTTCAATTCCAAAGGTCAAATACTTTGTCTTGGTGAGTCCGTTGTTGCCTCTCGCCAATTGTCTTTTTAACATGACGGAGTATTCATCTCTCACATCATCAAAGCCATCTTTCTTATGCGGAATCCGGATACTTCTTTCAAAGTCTTCAGCATCGGTTCCACGATTCATAAACGTAAGTTCAAATCGAACAGAACTGTCAAAGAAGTTTAAGAAGCTGCACCATTCTTCAAAAATCATGGTCTTATCTTCCGGCTGTGCCAATTGATAATTAATATCCTGAAACTGAATGGTTTTGGTGTAGAAATTATCCTTTACTCTACAGATACCATCTGGGAACATTCTCTCAAAGGGAATAGACTGCTGTGCAGTTCTTGGTGTTCCGTCATCTCTTCTTGCTTTTTTAACGATTTCTTTGATTTGTTTTTCTTCCTGTCTGGAAAGGTTCTTTGGAATCCGAATGGTGTTTTCGTCATCCTGATCTCTTCCTTTTCCAAACAGCCTAAAAAGTTTTGTCATCAAAAACAATTTCAAATACCTCCTTCTCCATCTGTTGCTGACGCATCAGGGCTGCATAGTAGTTATCTGTTTTATAGGGTCTGATTTTAGGTCGTATAAATCTTGCTTGAATCATATGTCGTAGAATCACTTCAAGCGGTTGTCCATTCCTTTCATACATGGCAAGGAAGAACAGCGGAAGCATAATCACAATCATTCCCATTGCGGCCAGTGATGTGTTTCCGGTTCGTTTCAGTAAGAAAAATGACGGTACTCCTATGAGTGCCGCCACGCTAAAGCAGATCAGTTGTCTTTTTGTGAGATTAAACAGAATCTTTGATTTGACTCTGGTTAAGTCCCTTGGTACCGATATATAAGATGCCATTTCTTCCCCTTCCTAGTGTGCACTGAAGATGCTCTTTGCCAATGTTCCTGTCTTTAGTAATGTAAAACATAATAAGATGGTGTATCCTAAAACGCCCCACAGGGAACCAACAATATCATCTGTAAATGCCACTGTTTGAACAAGTACCGTATAAATACCAACGCATATCATAATAAGAAATCCCTGAAATGCAAGCGCACAGATAGAACGTAAATAGTTTTGTCCAATCTGGCTCTGTTCTTTGTTTCCAAAGGTAGCAAAAGGAATCGGTGCCAAAGAAACCATCAGATATATTTCAATCATACGTCCATAAATAATAACGAAAATAAATGCCGACAGTGCATAAATGGTTAGCTTTATGATGTTTGCTTGAAACCATAGGCCAAACAGTTCAAAAATTCCCAACACTTCAACGGATGCCTGTAAGCCTGCTATCGCATCGGCACTGATTGCCGTACTTCCACTAATGATTCCTCCACTACTATTGATGACATGCTGTGCTACATCAAATACCGCTAACGTAATATCAAACGTGTTTGTGATGAGCATGACTGCCACAAAGGTTTTAAATACCCAGCGAAAGAAAAACCATGTTTCAAAATTCGCTAGATTATTATGATCAATAATCATTTGAATCAACTCATAACAGGCGACAAAAGTCAGGATAAGTCCCGCAATCGGGATAATCACCGATTCCGAAATACTACGGATCAGGGAATATACCCCCGGCGAAAAATCCGCCGGGCTCATTCCTACATTCGTGGCTATTGTACCAACCCTATCATTCACCGAATCGAACATACCTGTCAGAGTGTTCATAATGCTAGATACTAAGCCATCATGAATCCAATCATTGATTGCCTGAATTACACTCTCCAATAATGTTCACCTCCGTCAGATTAACTCCAGTTGTATCTTAACCGAACAATCCGGATAGAAGGGGAACTAGCGTCATACCAATCAAAGCGACTCCACCTCCAGCCATAAGCTGCTTCATCCCCTGTGATTTTACTGATGTGCGATAAAGAAGTAATAGAAGTGTAAAAAATTTTG
>CAZACC010000057.1:0-14227 GCA_964483545.1 uncultured Lachnospiraceae bacterium | reverse complement strand
AAGACACCTCAGCTCCTAGCAACTTCATAGCCAGTCCTGTATTGGCTACGGCACCACCCGTATGTACATCCGCTACATCCATCTGAATCAGCTTGCCTGGCTGCAGAACATCCCCAATATTGACCATCCGACTGCCAGTCTCTTCCGTGCCTGCCTGGCACCCTTTCATAGACGTATCCCCCGAAAATACTGGTGTGATATCAAGGCATATATGCCCTGCCACGATTGCTTTCTTTTTACGCATAAATAATCTCACCCCTGTTCTTGTTGTGATACCTCAGTCTCTTTCTGGTCAAAGATCCAGCCAATCTTCTCTTTGATCTCCTGCTGCTTTGCCGGACGAATCAGATACAGACCAATACCGAAGCAGATCAGGGCGGTCAGAATTTCCTCCACCCTTGTAAACAGATTGCCCTCAATACCACCTATAAATAATGAATCAAGAATATCCACAAAAGCATGTAACAGAATACCAGGCCAGAGGTTGCCCGTGCGCAGATAGATTGCACTCAGGATGACCCCTACACCAGCAGCATAAACGACCTGTGACAACGTATCTGCTACCGGAGCATTTCCTATATTCCATAAATGCAAAACACCAAATACAACTGAAGAAAAGAGCGTTCCCTTTATGATGACATTCGGTCTATCTTTCCATTGATAGAGATAATTATTCAGTACAACACCCCTGCACATGACCTCCTCGAAGAGACCGGGTGCAAAGCCCGTAATCACAGCAAGCAAGATACCATTCAATCCAACAAATTCCTTTCCTAAGAAGAAAAGACCGTCTGTGATATTTTGTAATCCGAAGAAAATCAATGACCAACCAAAAATAAAAATCTCCTTCCATGATTCTATCTTACGAAATCCAAAAGTCCACTCCTTCATGACAAATCTGTGCATGATCCACACGATTAAAAAAGAGAAAATAATGCGGGTTGGACTATACACATAGTCCTCTGTAAAGTTGCCAGTCTGTGGGAGTTTATCCCCAAAATAATGATGAATCACAGTTGCAGTCAGAACTGCTACCAGTGTGGTTGCTATCAGCATAACGATTGGAAAAATCAACGAAAACGGAATTGGCCACTTTAAAACCCAGTGTTTACGCTGCCGTTTCGCCTTTACTTGTTGTTTCTGCTCCATATTCATACCCCTTTCATATTTTCTTGGTTGCAGATCTATATTTGATTAGACCTCTTTGTTTGATTTATTCGTCCTCTGCCCAGACCAGTGCACACTTTACGGCGCGTTTCCAGCCCTTCAGCAGCTTCTTACGTTCATCATTTTCCATATCCGGTATGAATTCTCTGCCAAGCTGCCAGTTTTCCTTGATTTCTTCTTTGTCCTTCCAGTAGCCACTTGCCAGTCCGGCAAGATATGCCGCCCCGAGAGCCGTCGTCTCGATGCATTTCGGCCGATTCACCATCGTCTGTACGATATTCGACTGGAACTTCATCAAGAAATTGTTCGCACTGGCACCACCGTCTACCTTCAAGATCCTCAGATGAATCCCTGAGTCCTCCTCCATTGCACGCAGCACATCATAGGTCTGGTATGCTATTGATTCCAAAGTTGCCCTGATAAAATGCTCCTTCCTACAGCCACGTGTGATTCCGACGATTGTTCCCTTTGCATACTGATTCCAGTAAGGCGCTGCCAGCCCAGTAAATGCAGGAACGATATAGACACCATTCGTATCAAATACTTCATCTGCATACTCCTCTGACTGCCTTGCTTCCTTAATCATACGCATACTGTCACGCAGCCACTGAATAGAGGCGCCTGCCACAAACACACTGCCCTCCAGCGCATATTCCACTTGATCACTGTCACCTGCTGCAATCGTCGTTAACAGACCATTCTTAGATACAATAGCCTCCTTCCCTGTATTCATCAATAGAAAACATCCTGTACCATACGTGTTTTTGACCTCGCCTGGTTCAAAACAGCACTGCCCGAACAATGCGGCCTGCTGATCACCAGCCGCCCCTGCGATCAAAATCTCACCACCGAGTACACTTCTGTCTGTCTTGCCATAGATACAGCTGCTCGGCTTCACCTCCGGTAGCATGGATTTCGGAATGTGAAACAGTTCCAATAATTCCTCATCCCAGCAAAGCTTATGTATGTCAAATAACATCGTCCTCGATGCATTCGTATAGTCCGTCACATGCACTGCACCCTTGGTCAGATTCCAGATCAGCCATGTATCCACGGTTCCAAACAACAGATTTCCTGCATTTGCTTCTGCTCTCGCCCCTGGTACATGATCCAGCATCCATGCAATCTTTGAAGCAGAAAAATATGCATCGGGAATCAATCCTGTTTTCTGCGTAATCATCTTGTCATGACCTGCTTCTGTCAATTGATCAATCATCTCTGCAGTACGGCGACACTGCCATACAATTGCATGATAAATAGGTTCCCCTGTATGTTTATTCCACACAATCGTCGTTTCACGCTGATTTGTAATGCCGATACTGCTAATATTCTCAGGCTCTGCACCAACTGTGGCCATTGCCTCTACCGCAACAGATAACTCCGAGGACCAGATCTCCATCGGATTATGCTCCACCCAGCCTGGCTGCGGATAGATCTGTGTAAACTCCTTCTGTGCCATAGAGCAGATCTTCCCCGTTTTATCAAATAAGATACATCTAGAACTTGTCGTTCCTTGATCTAATGCCATTACATATTTCTGCATACAGAACCCTCCTGCTGTCGTTAGTACTTTCCCCGAATGATTGCTTCTTCATGTTGTTTACGTCTTAAAGTCATAATATATCTTTCGTGGCTACTATGGCAATACCTGTGTCTGCTACATTTTCCAAGATCACATCCCCAATATAGACCGGAGTAGCTACTACAACATCCTTAAGTGCCAACACACAATCCATGATCTGATTCTTTGGTATCTCCTGTTTGGTCTTAACAGATAGTATTCTGCCGTCATTGACCCGCACAGTCGATGTCACTGTCCTTCTAGGATCGATTACTTCATTTCTCGCATACACTGCCCCTCTAGGGCATTTATTTCCGATTACCTTGATTTCCTCAGTGTCTTCAATGGTTACCGTCATATCACAACCTTTCGGACAGACAATACACGTCAATTCTCTATGTCTCATGTTTGTCACCTCTCTTCACCCTGCTCCATCCTTTTAGGCCTCTTTGGTCAATATTCCAATATACTTAGCCGCATTCTCTCCTGCCCTTCTTGCTTCTTCTGATACACGATCCACTAGATCATGTACGTGCAGCACATTACCACAGGCAAATACTCCTTCTATATCTGTTTCCAGGCTCTCGTTGACCAGAGGTCCTGACGTTTTCGGATCCATCTCTAACCCTAATGCTGCAGATAGTTCATTTTCAGGAATCAGCCCAACTGACAACAACAATGTATCACATGGGATATATTCTTCTGTTCCCGATATCGGCTTCAGATGCTCATCCACCTTAGCCATTGTCACGCCCTCTACCCGTTCCTTCCCAACTATGTCAATCACCGTATGACTCAGCTTTAGCGGAATATCAAAATCATGCAGACACTGTTCTATATTTCGTTTGAGTCCTCCAGAATAAGGCATCAGTTCTGCTACGACCTTGACCTTTGCTCCCTCGAGTGTCATCCTGCGTGCCATGATCAATCCAATATCACCAGAACCCAAGATGACAACCTCTTTACCTGGCATTTTCCCCTCTATATTCACATAGTACTGTGCAGTTCCCGCTGAATAGATGCCAGCAGGTCTATAGCCCGGTATATTCAAAGCTCCACGAGGACGCTCCCGACAGCCCATTGCCAGAATGACTGATTCGGTCACTATCTCGAAAATGCCCTGCTCTTTGTTCATGGCTGTGACTACCTTATTCATTCTCAAATTCGATTCCTGTGTATCACTACAGCTGCTTCCAGCATACTCTGTCGCATCGCTTTTTCTAATATCCACCACCATGGTATTCAGCAGATACGGAATCTGATGGTCCTTCACTTGCTTAATAAAACGCGCTGCATATTCAGGTCCTGTCAGTTCTTCCTGAAAGGTATGCAGTCCAAATCCATTGTGAATGCACTGATTCAGTATACCACCTAGTTCCTTGTCTCTTTCCAAAATGACCAAATCGGTCACTCCTGCCTCTCTGGCTGCAATTGCTGCAGCAAGACCTGCCGGACCGCCCCCGATGATCACAATATCCGCCTTCATGTCTGCTGCACCCCCTTGATCGCATCCGTCTGTATCTTCTCATGATGATTTGCTTGTGTGGTTTTTATTTCCCGATCTTGTTCAACCGTCAACGCTTCCTTATTGATTCCGATTAGGAACTGTGAGCCCCCTCCCGCTTTCGTGATTTCCTCAGGCTTCATATGCAATTCCCGTGCTAAGATTTCTACTGTCTTAGGTGAACAGAAACCCGCCTGACACCTGCCCATACCAGCCCTTGTTCTGCGCTTCACACCATCCAGTGTCGTTGCGCCGAGTGGTCTATGAATGGCATCCATGATTTCCCCTTCTGTCACCATTTCACACCGACAGATCACATTGGCATATGCAGGATTTTGCCTAATCAGTTTTTTTTGTTCCTCTGTTGTAGCGGTTGCCATGCACGGAATCCCTTTACGTTCTGGGTGAAAAGATGGATTCCTCTCCATATGCAGAATCGCCTGTACCAGACCTGCTACATATTCGCCGATTGCAGGTGCTGCCGTCAATCCCGGAGATTCAATTCCTGCCACATCAATAAAACCATGTGCTCCTGCCACTTCTCCGATTACGAAATCACCCTCTATCACAGAATTCCATGCTGCTTTGCTTAGTAAAGGGCGCTTGGTGCACCTTGCGCGAAGACCAGAAAAGGAAGTAATGACCTGACTCATCGGCAGACTCCGTACACTCTCTCCGCCACGTCCAGCTACACTTGCAAGCCCTGCCGACGTTGTACTGATGTTATCCTTATCCTGAATAAAATCAGCTGTCGGTCCAACTAACAGATTCCCGTGTACAGTCGGTGTGACCAAAACTCCCTTACCAGCTTCATTCGGCAACTGAAATAATGTATGAGACACATAACTGCCAACCTTTTTATCCAGCAGACAATACTCACCTTTTCTCGCAGTAATCTCCATTGTATTGTCTTCAACATCTGTATTGTCTTTAACAGCCATATTATGAATGACATCCGCATAGACACCTGCCGCATTCACGATGACTCTGCTCTCGATCTCTCCCTGATTGGTACATACAAAATAACCATCTGTAGACTTTTTGATACCTGTCACTTCAGTACTCAGCCTAAACTCCACTCCATGATCTGCGGCATTTTCCGCCAAGGCTATCGTCAGTCCAAATGGACATACAATACCGCCGTTTGGTATATTTAGAACGGCTACGACATCGTCCGACAGATTCGGTTCCAGTTCTCTGGCAGCCTCAGCTTCCAAGATTTCTAAGCCCATGACACCATTTCCAATTCCCTGAGACAATAATGTTTCAAGTTTTTCCCGTTCTTCCTCGTGAAAGCAAAGCACCATGGAACCGTTCTTTTGATAGGAAAAATCCAACTCTTTGGACAGAGCCTCCATCTTCTGGCTTCCAAGTACATTAAAATGTGCCTTCAGACTGCCTGGTTCAGCGTCATGTCCTGCATGAACGATACCACTATTTGCTTTGGACGTACCCTCACAGAGATCACTTGCTTTCTCCAACAGCACTATCTTTCCCTGATATCGGGATAGTTCTCTGGCCACTGCACAGCCTATCACACCACCGCCAATGATTACCACATCATACATAGGCCTCCTCCTTAATCAGATCAGCAAAATATTGTCCATAGGCTTCTTTATAAACCTCTATCAGCTGCTTGTCTCTTAGTTTGCCAAAAAACCAGCATCTTCCAGCTTCTGATCAATCGTATCCAATATTGCTTCACTGTCCGCTTCTACCAGATGCATGTGGATACCATCTGCGATTGCAAGCAACGGCATTCCCTTACTTGCTTCGATCTTGTCCAGAAACATCTGCACATCATTGCGGTTGGCAGCAATCAGCTCTGCCGCAATCTCTCCGTATACTGGATGCTCCACAATCACATTCAGTACTTTTCCGCCATAGTCTACGATTATATTTAGCTCAGCTTCTATTTCATCTCTTGTATGCTTTACACGAAACCTGCGATTCGGTCTGCCAGCTTTATCATGCCCAAGCAGATACCCCTGAGTCGTTGATATAATAGGGTCTGCACCCTGACGAAGCAATGCGATATCCTGTACAATCACCTGCCTGCTAACACCCAGTGTATGTGCTAGTTCTGTACCTGAAACAGGCTGACTGCTAATCCTTAATATATTCATAATTTCACTTCTTCTGTCTCGCCCGTTCATAATCTCATGACCTTTCTGCTGCTTACTGCTTACTCTTACTGCTTTCCTATTCAGTTTATCATTTTTTCTGGAATTAGGCAATTTAGGTTTTTGATGACAAGACACTTGTAATGTCATTTAATTTCATGTATAATCTACATTCAGTACTAGAAAACAAAAAATACAGGGGAGAAAGATTATGATTAAGAAAGTATTGAATCACATTTTTATCGATGGATTATCAGGCATGGCATTCGGCCTCTTTGCCACTTTGATCATCGGCACGATCATTAAACAGATAGGCACCTTTGTTGGAGGTGATATTGGAAATTACATATGTATGTTTGGTTCCATGGCTTCAGCCATGACCAGCGCTGGAATTGGTGTCGGCGTTGCATGCAAGTTTAAAGAAAGCGCACTTGTTACACTCTCAGCCGCCACTGCCGGTATGATAGGTGGATTTGCAGGAAAAATCATGGCAGGCACCGTATTCGTAGACGGCGTCGTGACACTGGCTGGACCTGGAGAACCCTTAGGTGCATTTATTGCAGCCATGGTAGCCATCGAACTTGGACATCTCGTATCCGGAAAGACAAAGGTTGATATTATCGTTACACCATTTGTCGGTATCGTATCCGGTTCAGCTGTAGGATTGCTTGTCGGTCCTCCCATCAGCGCCTTTATGACAGGCCTCGGCTCTATCATCAACTGGGGGACAGAGCAGCAGCCTTTCCTTATGGGAATTGTAGTATCTGTAGTTATGGGAATAGTTCTGACGCTACCGATCAGCTCTGCCGCACTCGGCATCGTACTCAATCTGAGTGGCCTGGCTGCTGGTGCTGCCACAGTCGGATGCTGTTGCAATATGGTTGGCTTTGCAGTTGCAAGTTTTAAAGAAAATAAATCAGGAGGTCTGCTCGCACAGGGTATCGGAACCTCTATGCTACAGGTACCAAATATCATGAAAAAACCAATTATCTGGATTCCAGCAATTGTAGCCAGTGCGATTCTTGGGCCTGTATCTACATTGCTGTTTCATATGACCAGCAACGCAACCGGTTCCGGTATGGGAACTGCAGGTCTGGTTGGTCAAATTATGACCTGGCAGGTCATGACTGAAACAGAGTCAGGTACTATGGTTCTTATTAAGATTCTTTTACTGCACTTTATCTTACCCGCAGTGATTGCGCTTGCCACATCCACCTTCATGCGTAAAAAAGGCTGGATTAAATATGGAGACATGAAGCTTGACCTATAAGGTCAAGCTTCTTTTTTATATGATTTAAAAATTAATTTATGGAAGGTTTTCTTTCCTTTGCGTAGCTTTACGCCATCCTTTAAACGGTCAGCCGTCAGACTGAATCCGATATCTTCCACCTTTTCTTCCTCTACAAAAACTCCGCCCTGCTGTACCAGTCTTCTGGCTTCACTCTTGGAAGGAGCTAGACCACAAACAGTCAGCACATCTAGGATGCCAATTGCTCCATCTGTCAGCTGCTCTGCGGACAGTTCTGTCGTCGGCATATTCGAATCATCTGCACCACCTGCAAACAATGCCAGCGAAGCATCTTTTGCCTTCTGTGCCTCCTCCTTGCCATGTACCAATGCGGTCAATTCATATGCCAGAACATCCTTCGCCTGGTTGAGCTGTGCACCCTCCCAGCTTTCCATCTTCTCGATCTCATCAAGTGGAAGAAAAGTCAGCATCTTGATACATTTCAATACATCCGCATCTCCAATATTTCTCCAGTACTGATAAAACTCGAATGGCGTTGTCTTATTAGGATCAAGCCATACTGCACCGTTGGCAGTCTTGCCCATCTTCTTACCCTCTGAATTCATAAGCAGGGTAATGGTCATAGCATATGCATCCTTGCCCAGCTTCTTACGGATCAGCTCTGTACCGAAGAGCATATTAGACCACTGATCGTCACCGCCAAACTGCATATTACAGTCATAATTCTTATACAGATGATAGAAATCATAGGATTGCATAATCATATAGTTGAATTCCAAAAATGACAGCCCCTTCTCCATTCTCTGCTTATAACACTCAGCGCGCAGCATATTATTGACAGAGAAACAAGCTCCTACATCACGCAACAGCTCGATATAATTGAGCTTTAACAGCCAGTCCGCATTATTAACTGCAATCGCCCCGCCCTCGCCAAAGTCAATGAAACGCTCCATCTGCTTTTTGAAACACTCACAGTTATACTGTATCGTTTCAGGTGTCATGATAGAACGCATATCTGTACGTCCTGAAGGATCACCGATATAGCCTGTTCCACCTCCCAACAACACAACAGGTTTGTTGCCTGCCATCTGTAGTCGCTTCATCAGGCACAGTGCCATAAAATGTCCTACATGTAAAGAATCTGCTGTCGGGTCAAAGCCAATATAAAAAGTTGCCTTTCCCTCATTGATTAGATTCTTGATCTCATTCTCATCCGTAACCTGTGCCACAAGTCCTCTGGCAACCAGTTCATCATAAATCTTCATTATCCTTCTGTCTCCTTTTTCATACTTCAGGCTCATACAACGACTAAGCATCTGAATAGATACAATTATAGCTTAAATTCGTATCATTGTAAAATACGAAAATGTATTCCTCCATTCTCGTTGCCCACTATTATTTTCAGTGTTCCTTCAGATACTGAATAAACTGATTTCCTGGAATCGGCTTTGAAAAATAATATCCTTGCAAATATTCACAATCCAGCTCTTTCAGTCTGTGAATTTGCTCCTCTGTTTCCACACCCTCCATGACAACTTTCTTGCCCAGCACCTTTGCCAGTTGAAATGTATTCTTTAAGACGATATATGCCTTTTCATTTTTCATAGATGTCCACAGAATGCTTTTATCGATTTTGATATACTTAAATGGCAGGCCATAGATTGATTTGAGATTGGAGTACCCTGTTCCATAGTCATCCATTGAAAATGCAAAACCATCTTCAGTCAGTCTCTGCATCGTATGGCGTATCCTATCAATAAAACCTGTAGTTGTCGTCTCTGTGATTTCCAGATTCAAATACTTCGGTGACAACCCATAGCTGCGAGTGATATCAAACAAGCGCTTTGCCAAATCATGTTGCATACATTCCACTACGGACAGATTGATCTCAATGTATTGGATTCCATACTCTTCCAGCCTATTCTCCTGAAAGAACTTACATACAGATTTCAGTACAATATTTCCAATTTCCAGTATGTAGCCGTCCTTTTCAGCAATCGGAATGAATACTTCCGGCGAGATAAATCCCAGTTTCTGGTCATTCAGACGAATCAATGCCTCCGCAGACACTACCCTCTGCTCCTTCACTGAGTAAATTGGCTGATAGTACATTTCAAAACCTTGTTCATCGATTGCAGTCCGGATTGCACGCCGAATTTCAAAATTCCTGTTTCTCTCTACCTGATCAATGTCTGCTGCAAAAACAACTGTGCTCTCATCATTCTTTTCCTTAACATAACTAACAATATCAACTACCTGTTCTAGCGTCTTTGCCTCCTGCGGGCATGCGATACAGATCAGCCTTGTCTGAAAGCAAGTACCTCTCTGAATATCCTCAAACGGCTTTGTAAGGCGTTTCTGTACTTCCTCGGTCAATAGTTCCATTTCAAAGTATGACATGTTGGGCAGTTTTACTCCAAACATCTGATTACCCATTCGTCCGACAATTGCTTTTCGGTTGATCTGATTCAGATATTTCACTGTTTGTTTCAGAATTTCCTCTATCCTGCCTGCACCAATGCTTTTCTCTACAAACTCATAATTAATAATATCGACACCCATGAGCCAGAATTTCTGTTTCATCAGAAGATCATTTCCCACTGTCTTTCCAAACGTACTCTCATGAAATGCACCAGATTCATTATCCAAGATTTCCTCCGCATTCTGCACGCTGAACAGCAGCGAAATCATGCTGATTGCCATACAAAAAGGATGCAGCAGATATCGGGGAAAGATGATTTGAACCAGCATTCCTACACCATTAACGGGAATAAATAAGAATAACGCAAGCTGCTTATCAAATGTCAGTCCCTTCCTGTATTTAATCATGAAATAAGCCCCTAACATTAAATAGTAAACCACCACTATATAAAGTAGGATAAATAGAGAGCCATGCCGATAATAACCGCTCTGATCATAGTAGAAAATCAAACCTGTATAAGGAGTCGTTAGAATCAGTAATAATTCCATGATGGATGGCGCCAGCAACAGCAATGCTTTTCTCCATCCAGTTTTTCTGCCTGAGTTGGTCAGCAAAACAATATAATACGTGTAAATCGGAGTCGCAGCATTCTGTGCAGACAGATAAATAATATTTACAAGATAGGACAACCTCTGTGAAAACAGATCAGGATAAGAAATCATATATGCACTGATCAAGTCAAACACAGCTGTCAGCAGACTCGCTGCAAGCAGTGCACCAAATGCAACATTATATCTATATGGAGATTTCTTTTTCCCATAGAACAGGCTAATCAGTATTATAAAAATCAAGACTGCTGCAATGTCAAAGCTGATCTCATAGACCATTTTCTGTCCCCACTTCCTGTATGATACTATAACTGCTGATAGGATCCGATTGTATAATCACACTGTATTTGCTGCAAGGAATCCTCTTTTATTCTTGAACATTGATCACAAATTACGACCTGCATATCTAGTTCATGCAGCATATGAATCATATTTTTCAGAATACTCATCGCCTGTTCATCCGTCAGAGCCTCCGTAAACACCTCACGGCTGATCTCAACATAAGAAAAAGGCAGTTCACAAATATATGAAATATTCGTATATCCTGCACCATATCCGTCCAGCGCAAATGAGATTCCTGCATCTGAAAACTTCTTCATCATCTCCTGCAGCTGACAGGAAGAATCTAGTGCTTGACTCTCCTTGATCTTGAGTCTGATCGAGCCTGGATTAAGCCTGTATTCCTTCATCAGCCAGATGATCTCATCCAGAAACTTCTGATGCATGCATAAAAAAATAGAAATACCTACCTCTATGCTCTCGATCTCGTGTCCTACTTTTCGCATGGTAACCAAATAATCACATGCCTTATGGAACAGATAGATACCAACACGAAAACTCAGACCTGTTTTTTCAAATAGCTCATTATATTCACTCGAATAGATAAATCCGTCTTCGCCAATCACGCACAATGCAATCTCTGCTCCAACTTCCTTTTTCTGAGCTACGGAATAAATTGTACGATAACTGACTTCAAACTTTGAATACTCCACCGCATCACGCATCACACGCTCTCGCTGTTGGTACTGGTTTCTTTCCTCAATATTTAGATCCTTTACAGAAACAATCTTGCCGCCCAGCGTTTCTGACCCTAAATAAGAGATGACATCTAGTATTTCCTTTACATTCGCAGCATCCTCCGGACACTCGATTCGACATAGATGTACTGTCAACAATGTGGAAATGTCATGAATCATCCAGGGTCTTTCAAATCTGCCGACAATCCATTCCATGATACTGTCTATCTTCTGATTGTACAGATGATTGAACACCATGCAGAGGCAAGAGTCACTAATATGAAAGATCAATGCTCCCTTCTCTATCCTGCGAAGCTCCTCAATCACAGTGCGCTGTAGCTCACGAACATGCTTAATACCCAAATTTCTCTGTAAGAAGGAAATGTCATCCAGCATGAGCACAACGACAGAAAACTTTGTTTTTGCGGCAAAATCATAGGATGTCATCGTAACGAATATACTCCTGTTATACGCACGCAGATCACTATCTATCGCGAGAAACGGATTCTGCAGTGTGAAAAACGCAATCAACAGACACAGCGTTACCCCGAACATCTGCGTAATCATATGCGGTATCAGCGTCTGAATGATCACACCCACCGTTCCGATCAGCATGATAATCCACACAGTGATTCTGTTTTCTCTTGTGAAGAATTTTTTAAGCAGCCAGATACGTCCTGCTGCTAGAAAGATATAAAAAATACTAATTAGGAGTGCGATAAATCTACCCTCTCCACGAATGTAGTTTCCCTGTTCATCATAATAATAGATTAGATGTGTATAATAAGAGGTCACTGTCAAAAACAGTGCAATGATGTATGGAATAATAGTAGCTATCTTTATCGATAATTTTGTTTCTTTCCATGTAGTCGTAATACCGAGTACATAGTAAAAGACCAACAGTGCCTCGAACATTTGCAGGACAAAACATCCACCAGATGAAATATATTTCATCCAATTCGGAATCATGGGACCTGCATTGAGAAATAGTACATCCAAAATATCAAAAATAGTAGCCACAAGCGCACAGAAAATCAGTAATAAAAAAAGACGGTTCTGGTAGTTCGGTAGACCCCGCTTCATAAAATACAATAAAATAATCACAAATAATAAAATCAGTGCCACTATATTATAAAAGATATTGTATGTACCCATATGCATTCCTCACTTGATTCTGTCTTACCCCGTCATTATGCTGATGCATCTTACTTTAGTATACCAATATCCGTCTAAATATTCAAGCGATTGCACTCTTGACAAACCATGATTCTCACGCATATACTTACTATATTATAGTATAGTATAGTTATTGTGAATGTTGAAAGGAGTCATGTCATGTATATTGATCGGATAAACGAATTAGACACCCTCAATTCCATATGGAATCAAAACTCTTTCGGATGTGCATTATTATATGGTAAAAAACATGTGGGCAAAACATCCCTGATTGCCGAGATGATCAAAGGTAAAAAGACCATTTTCTTCTCTGCACTGTCATCTACCGGCCAGGCAAACCTGATTTCCTTTTCCAAGGCTTATTACTCCTGTACCTCTCCTGCCATGCACGATATACCTACTATGCCGAACTGGGATACGCTTTTTGATGAAATCAGTGCGTATGCGCATAAAGAGCGAATTGTACTGGTCATTGATGATTTTTCAAATCTGTACCATGCCTGTCCCAGTATCCTCTTTACACTACAGCGATTATTTCAGGGACAGTTTGCAGATACTGGCATGTTGATTATTCTAGCAGACTCCTCGATTCGTTTTATAGAAAATACAGTGATGGCATCAAGCAGCCCTCTGTATGGTCTCTACAAAGCTGCAGTCAAGCTGCTGCCACTGGATTATAAAGAAACGGCATCCATGTTTCCAGAATACACATCCGAAGACAATGCATTGATCTACGGCATTACCGGTGGAAACCCATATTATCTTGGCAAGCTCGATTCCTCTACTGAGATTAAAAATAATATTATGTCAGCATTTTTCTTGAAAAATGGCCTGTTTTTGGAAGAACCCGCCCATATTATGAAGCAGGAATTTCGCGAACTGACGACTTATAACGCCATCCTGACCGCCATAGCGACTGGACACAACCGTCTGAATGAAATCTCCGAACAGGCAGAACTGGAAACTGGACTCTGTGTAAAATACCTCAAGGCACTTGCTTCCATGAATCTAATCGACAAAGAAACCCCTGTGGCCTCTAGCGACCGTAAGAAAAGCTACTATAAGATTTCTGATTATCTGTTTCGGTTCTGGTATCGCTTTGTTCCAGAAAATATGTCTCATATTGCCTCTGGCAGGATTTTTCTGTCTTACCTGACATCTGTAGAGGATCATCTCCCTGAATATATGGAGGATATGTTCTATGAAATCGTCAAAGAATATTTTTGTAAATACTGTTCCTTGATTCCCTTTGAAATTCAAAATATTGGAAAATGGTGGGGGCTGAATCCAAAGACAAAGCAAATGGCTAAGATCGATCTCGTGGCAACTGATACAAAAATGGAGCACGGACTATTCGGCATGCTCCGCTACAGCAGCAGCCGTCCGATGGACATCAGTGAT
>CAZACC010000056.1:10576-14402 GCA_964483545.1 uncultured Lachnospiraceae bacterium | reverse complement strand
CACCCTGCTTAACGGATAATCCGTAAGAAGCAGCAGCTCCTGTAAGAGGTCCGATCGCACCGATCAAGAAAGTGTCGCCGTCTGTTGCACCAGCTTCTGTTGTCTCTGCTGCATCAGCAGCTTCTGTTGTTTCTGCTGCATCAGCAGCTTCGGAAGTCTCTGCTGCTGGCTCTGCCGCAGCATCTGTGTCAGTTGATGTAGAACCACATCCTGCAAGTAAAGCAGTTGTCATGGCAGCTACGAGTAATACGCTTAATAATTTTTTCTTCATAACGTTCTCCTCCTGTTAATCAATAAAATTTTACGTTTATCATCATAACCGTTGAACGTTGTTTTGTCAAATGGGATTATTTTCTAGCATTATTTTCTAGCAAAGAAAAATCTCCTTGTAAAGTAGTAATGAAAACTATATAATAATAATGTAATGGTCAAGTGGGGTTCATCGTGGCATTTCCAAAAAAACAGGCATTCATAAATAGCTAAATGATGGATGGATGACTGGATGATTGGATTATTGAATTACTGGATTACTGGATTACTGAATTACTGAATTACTGAATTACTGAATTACTGGATGACTGACTGAGTTGAAAACAAAACCAAGGAGCAATATCATGCACAAAATGCTGGAAGATATGATACAGGATATCGTAAAAGAAGTCATGCACTTCGGTTATGTCCGTTCCGACTCCATTCCGAATATTGATTTATATATGGATCAGGTCACGACCTTTATGGAAGAGCATCTGGAAAGCACTAAACGCTATGAAGATGACAAGATTCTGACTAAGACCATGATCAATAATTATGCCAAGAACAATCTGGTTCCCGCACCTGTTAAGAAAAAATATAATAAAGAACATATGATGATTCTGCTCTTTGTTTACTATTATAAGAACATTCTCTCGATTGGCGATATCGAAAAGCTGCTTCTCCCAATCACAGAGCGTTTTTATCAAGCCAGTGATGACTCCCTCGGTCTTGAAGATGTATATGAAGGTGTGTTTGATAAATGTGCAGAAGAGCTTCCAATCTTTATGAAGGATATGATTCATACGCTCAAACTCGCAGACAGTGCATTTGCAGATGCTCCCGATGAGGATCGTGATTATTTGCAGCTCTTTACCTATATCTGCATGCTAAGCCAAGATATTTATATGAAAACAAAGATTGTGGAAAAGCTAATAGATACGCTGCCTAGTTCAAAAGACAGGCCTGACTCCAAGAAATAAATCGACTCTTTTATTTATTTTTTCTTCTTGATTCGTTCAAATACCATATCATAACCATCATTTCCATAGTTCAATGAACGGTTTACACGGCTGATCGTTGCTGTGGAAGCCCCAGTCTTTTCTGCTATATCTAAATAAGTTTTCTTCTCACGCAGCATACTTGCTACCTCAAATCTCTGTGATAATGACAAAAGCTCATTAATCGTACATATATCCTCAAAAAAGACGTAACACTCTTCCTTATTCTTTAGCTGAAGAATTGCCTCAAATAAATAATCAACTGCCTCAGTTCTGATTTTACTGTTCATTAGATTTCCTCCGTTAACGCTGTATTTAACTGTCACACGTTACCACTTGTTAAGTTTATCACATTAAAGTGCATAAGTAAATAAGAATCCCCTAAATAAAAACGTTGAAAAAATAAATGTTATAGTTTATTATTGTATAGGAAGGGATGGTGTAATATGAGGATTGATGAACAACTAAAAATTTTAGCAATAAAAAACAGTATGACATTATCTGAAATTGGAGAAAGGCTTGATAAATCACCCCAAGCGTTTTCGCAAAAAATGAAAAGAGGAAATTATACCTTGGATGAATTGGAAGAAATTGCAATTGCAACTGGCTGTAAAATGAATTGCAATTTTGAACTTCCAAATGGAGAAATAATCATATTGAAATAGACAGGGGGACTAATATGTTGACATATATAGAAGGCGATTTATTTAGTAGCCCAGCGCAGGTGCTTGTAAATACAGTTAACACAGTAGGCGTAATGGGAAAAGGGATAGCACTTGAATTTAAAAAAAGATATCCAGATATGTTCGAAGAATATAAAAGTATGTGTGATAAACATAATCTCGTAATTGGTAAATTAATGCTTTGGTATGCAGCAGACCATTGGATCTTACAATTTCCAACGAAGGAGCATTGGCGCAACCCATCTAAACTCGAATATATTGAGAAGGGGCTTATGGCATTTGTAAGAAAATATGCAGATTATAATATTTCTTCAATTGCATTTCCTAAACTGGGATGTGGAAATGGCGAACTTGATTGGAAGGATGTAAAAGTTTTAATGGAGAAATATTTAAAGGACCTTCCAATTGATGTATACATTTATTTGGGACCAGGTGAAAATAAAAAGCCTGAGCATAAAAAACAAACTGAGATGAGTGAATGGATGAAAGAGAATGCAAAAGATATTTCTTTTTCTGGTATCAAAGATGACATTTCATTTCATAGCACAATCATACCTATTCAATTTGAAATGGATGGTGTTGAGTGGAATGCTTATTGGAAAGCAGAAGGCAAATTAACTTTTGAAACAAATGGAAACAAAAAAGAATTAGATGAGGATGATGTGCAAAAAGTTTGGGATTCTATTTGCGTAAAAAGGGTTTTTTCTACGGAGAAAGATTTAAACCATAATCTTTTCTTTTACCTATTGATGACAATGGGATATTTGCAGCCAATCATGATTTGTGAAGAAGATGTAAAAGAAATGAAACAGGGGTATCAATTAGAGTTAGGAAAAGGTCGCGTATTTTTGGTAAGGGGGAAATAAAATGACATTTGAAGAAGTAATAAAAAATAATTGTGAAAACATTTCTCCTGTGGAATGGTGGCCAAGGTATGCATTTCATTATACAGATGTTACAAATGCTGTAAATATAATGAAAGAAGGGGTTTTATATAGCAGGTATAGTGTTTCAAGTATGGATTTAATGAGAAGTGATAATGCAAGCAGACAAGTAATTGACATGACATGTTCGGGAGCGGTTTCCAATGTTAGATTTTACTTTCGCCCATTGACTCCAACTCAGTATCATAATGAAGGATTTAAGCATTCTAATTTAAGATATAGTAATGATACGAATGCCAATGTCCCAGTCCCAATCTTTTTCATGTTTGATTTAGAGTCAATTTTGCAAATGCCAGAGACAAGATTTTCTGAAAAATCGCTGGCTGGTTATGGGGATGATTTGCAATGTGGAGAGGAAGCATTTTCGAAACTTGATTTCCATCAAATATATAAATATGGAGCAATGAGTGATCCAGAATTAGAAAAGAAATATAGACATGCTGAAATAGTATATCCTGATGCTTTTGAAATCCCCCAGGCTCTTAAATATATTGTATGCAGAAATGATATAGAAAAAACGACATTATTAAATTTATTGCGTAAGGAAGGTACAAAGCTTTTTTCACAATATAAAGACAAAGTGTTAATTTGGGGCGAATGTTTTGAAAATAACGGACTATTTATTGCTGACTGTAGATATTTTGAAGATAAAGCTATTTTGGTTTTTTCAAATACATATAACAAAAAAAGGTATACAAGTAAATATAAAGTGAACGACAAAAAGATGGAAATGAAAGCTTCTGTTGAATTTGATTGGGAAAAGTCTGGGAACCTATTAAAACGACAAAATTGTCAATTTAGTATCGATTATGAGAAAACTGAGACGGTAAACTTTCACGGATTGTTAAAACCTCGTGAGGCAAAGGTATTATATATGCGCGTGTTTTTTGAAAGTAAACTAGTGTGTTACATGGGTTGGCAATTATCAGATTATGCGATGTTGTAATTC
>CAZACC010000056.1:0-10476 GCA_964483545.1 uncultured Lachnospiraceae bacterium | reverse complement strand
AGGAGAGTGTGAGAACGAGTGAATGCGATAAAGATGTTAAATGATCAACAGCAGGAGGCGGCGCTGCAGATAGAGGGACCGATGCTGATTCTGGCAGGTGCAGGCTCGGGAAAGACGAGGGTGCTGACAAACCGAACCGCATATATGATCGATGAAATCGGGATCAATCCATGGAATATCATGGCGATTACATTTACCAATAAGGCAGCAGGAGAGATGCGTGCACGTATCAATGATATGGTGGGTTATGGGGCTGAGCAGATCTGGGTCACGACCTTTCATAGCACCTGTGTACGGATTCTGCGCAGACACATCGACAGGCTGGGATTCGACACGAACTTCACGATTTACGATACAGATGACCAGAAAACAGTCATGAAGGAAATCTGTAAGCGGAAGCAGATTGATCCAAAACAATTGCCGGAGCGCAAATTGCGAAGCATGATCTCGCATGCCAAGGATGCACTGGTTTCGGTAGAGGAGTATGAACTGGATGCCGAGGGAGATTATAATAGGAAGAGAGTTGCGTCTGTTTATAAAGAATATCAGGCGGTGCTTAGGAAGAATAATGCTTTGGATTTTGATGATCTGATCGTTAAAACAGTTGAATTGTTCAAGAACTGTCCAGATGTACTGGATCATTATCAGGAGCGTTTTCGCTATATTATGGTGGACGAGTATCAGGATACAAACACAGCGCAGTTCGAGTTAATCAGGCTGTTGGCATCCAAATACCGGAATTTGTGTGTCGTAGGAGATGATGATCAGTCAATCTATAAGTTTAGGGGAGCCAATATACGCAATATTCTTGACTTTGAACAGGTTTATGCAGACGCAAAGGTCATCAAGCTAGAGCAGAACTACCGCTCTACGCAAAAGGTTCTGGACGCAGCCAATGCCGTGATTCATCATAATCAAGGTCGCAAAGCTAAGGCTCTGTGGACAAATCGTGGCGAGGGAGAACAGCTGCATTTCAAGCAGTTTGAAAACGCATATGAAGAGGCTGAGTTTATAACGGGAGATATCGTACACAAGCATCGCACCGGAGAAATAGAATACAAAGACTGTGCTATCTTATACCGCACCAATGCTCAGGCTCGTATTCTAGAAGAGAAATTTGTTATCGCAGGGATACCGTATGATGTGGTCGGAGGAACCAACTTCTATGCGAGGCGTGAAATCAAGGATTTGCTGGCATATTTGAAAACAATAGATAACGGGCGTGATGATGTGGCTGTGAGGAGAATTGTCAATGTACCAAAGCGAGGAATCGGTGCGACGACACTCAACAGAGTACAGGAATATGCACTGGAACATGACCTGAGTTTTTATGACGCACTGCGTGAGGCTGATCATATAAGTACAATTGGCAAGAGCAGTGCGAAGCTGCAGCCTTTTGTAACGATGATACAGGTATTCCGCTCCAAGCTTCCGTATGTCAAGCTGGGAGAGCTGCTGACAGATATTATCGAAACAACGAACTATATCGAGAGTCTGGAAGCAGCGGATGAAGAGGATGCAAAGTCCCGTATTGAGAATATTGATGAGCTTCTCAGCAAGATCGTGACTTATGAAGAAAATACGGATGAGCCTACATTGAGCGGTTTTTTGGAGGAAGTGGCTCTGGTGGCAGACATAGACCGTGTGGACGAATCGGACAACAAGGTACTGCTGATGACACTGCACAGTGCCAAGGGACTGGAATTTTCACACGTATATCTATCAGGCATGGAAGATGGCATTTTCCCAGGATATATGTCTATCAGCGCAGAGGATCCCATGGAACTGGAGGAGGAGCGTCGCCTGTGCTATGTGGGAATCACTAGGGCAAAGGATGATCTGACACTGACATGTGCGAAACAAAGGATGATACGTGGTGAAACACAGTATAATGCAGTGTCGAGATTTGTACAGGAGATACCAGTAGGGCTGATGGATGCAAAACCATTGTCCACAAAGAGACGAACAGATGACATACCAGATCCGTTTTCATTTCCGAAAGCACAGAAAGCCTTTGCAAAGAAGCCGTATGCATCATCGCCAGCGGAGAGAAATGCATCCGTAAAACCCTTTATAGCAACAGCGGCAAGCGCAGCACGTCCACAAAATTTCGGATCAGCGGGAGGCACTCTAGACTATGAAGTAGGAGATGCTGTCAGTCATATCAAGTTTGGCAGAGGCATCGTAAAGAACATTGTCAGCGGTGGAAAAGACTATGAAGTGACTGTGGAGTTTGACGGCGCTGGAGTAAAGAAGATGTTTGCCAATTTCGCCAAGTTGAAAAAGGTGTAAATATAGTCAAGGTTTTGATAAAATTTTTAGAATTTTTATAGAAAAATCATAGTAAAATCGGTGTCATTGTGCTATACTGGATGTAATATATCTATGAAACGGAAGGATGAGGATAGAGTATGAACGTTAAAATGGATGATTTATTAAAGGCAATTAAAGCAAATGAAGTATTAAGCGCTGTGAAGGCGAATGATTTTCTAAAGAAAAAACAAGAAGAGAGTGAAGAAAAGAGCAGCAGTAATACATGGAAATGGATTATCGGCATCGTTCTTGGCGTTGCATTGATCGCAGGTATTACATATGCGTTATATTGTTATTTCACACCTGATTATCTTGAAGATTTCGAAGATGATCTGGATAATGACGATTTTGATGATGATTTTGATGATGATTTCTTCGAGGATGAAGACGAGACCCCAAAGAAGGAAGAGAATAAAGACGCTGAATAGGCTAGAATATTAAAAGAGCCCCGTTTGTGGAGGCTCTTTCTATTTTGAACCAATTCAAAAAAACATGCGTTATTTTTGACCGCTGGTCGTGCAAAAGTAAAGTTAAGAAGCAGTTTACAAGGGTGTGAAATCCCTATAAAGGAGGCAGGAAACATGGAAAGAAAAATCAAGCAGCAAGTGACAGGCTATAGAACGAAGGACGGTGCGGGAGTGAGCTTGGTCAGAGTATTAGGAAACGAAACGATTCAGGAATACGATCCGATTTTGATGCTCGATTCCTTTGATAGCACGAATCCGAATGAATACATAGCGGGATTTCCTCTTCATCCGCACAGGGGTATCGAAACAGTTAGTTATATTTATCGTGGACGTATGACCCATAAGGATAGCTTGGGGAATGAGGATACAATTGCTGATGGAGAAGTGCAATGGATGACAGCAGGTTCTGGTATTATGCATGAAGAAAAACTACCAGCATCCGAAAGAATGCTTGGCGTACAGCTTTGGCTGAATCTTCCTGCAAAAGACAAAATGGTTCCTCCAGCTTATCACAGTATCAAGAATTCTGAAATTGAAGAAATCGAACTGGAGAACGGCAAGCTAAGACTTCTTGCAGGCGAGTTTGAAGGAAGAAAAGGATATCTAAGCAAGTATTTGCCGTTGGATTATTACGATTTACACATTAATGCGAATGCTTCTATTGTGATCAATACTGATCATGAGCGTTCCGTCATGGTGTTTACCCTTTTAGGTGAGGCATATATTGCAGGCGAGCTGGTTAAAGAAAAGACGGCTGTGAAGCTCACCTCTGGCGACCATGTAAAAATCACGGCAACAGACAAAGAATCACAAGTGTTATTGATTAGTTCGACCAGCCTTTCCGAACCGGTAGTTTGGGGTGGCCCCATTGTCATGAACACAAGGGAAGAATTGAATAAGGCTTTCGATGACTTGAATAAGGGAACATTTTTACAGGACAAGATATCTTATTAAGAATGATAACGGAGAAGGCTTTTAAACTGTGCGACCATAACTTGTTAAAATAACGCTAAATAACAATAACATATAACATTACTTCTCTAAAAACAATCGCATAAAATATAGTTTCATGGTACAATATATCTGTTCATGCTTTTTTGAAAATATGCAATTGATATGGGGGAGGGTGATTCTTTATGAATACATCTGTGTTTTGTTTATTTTCTAATGTTTATGCCCTTGGTGCGGCTTTTCCGCTAGCACAAGAAGCCTATCATGATTCGGGCATCACTGATTATTTTGATATTCTAGTTCACCGCATTCACATGGAGCCTTTTAACCTCGCTGCTACCATTATCTTCTTATTGGCGATTATGCATACGATGATTACAGGTGTATTTCAAAAGAGATCACAAGTTTTCAAAGAACGCTATTTAGAATTAATACGACTCGGAAAAAGAGACAAAGAATCACATTCCATTTTGGCCAATATCTTTCATCTTCTTGGAGAGATTGAGGTTGTTTTTGGTCTGTGGTCCGTTGTTCTTGCTTTTGCTATGGTTATTTACTTTGATTGGCATACTTGTGTTTCCTATCTTAGTTCTCTTCAATATACAGAGCCCTTATTTATCATTGTAATTATGTGTATTGCATCTAGTCGCCCGATTATTAAGCTTTTCGAGGTTTTATTGGGCTATCTTGTAAAACTTTTTGGAAATTCATTAGAAGCGTGGTGGCTTGCTATTCTCATCTTAGCCCCTTTGCTTGGTTCTTTGATTACAGAGCCGGCCGCTATGACCATTGGAGCGATGTTACTCGCTGATAAATTTTATAGCCTCAATCCATCAAATCGTCTAAAATATGTAACCTTGGCACTCTTATTTGTCAATGTATCGATTGGTGGAGTTTTGACAAACTTTGCAGCGCCACCTGTGTTAATGGTTGCTGGTGTTTGGAATTGGGATTTGTCATACATGCTTCTGAATTTTGGTTGGAAGGCAGTGGTTGCCGTAATCCTCTCTACTACAACCTACTATTTTCTACTACGAAAAGACCTTGCGCAACTAAAAGATGCCTATAATAATTATCTCTACAAACGTTTTGTACAAAAACGGTTCAT
Source organism: uncultured Lachnospiraceae bacterium (assembly GCA_964483545.1). Taxonomy (GTDB): domain Bacteria; phylum Bacillota; class Clostridia; order Lachnospirales; family Lachnospiraceae; genus JAAYYM01. The sequence goes on along the minus strand of CAZACC010000056.1, from coordinate 5,637 downwards.
CGAAAAAAAAGATCTTGAATCAAGTTTTGAGCGGCTCGCTCAATTAGTTGATAAAAATGTTTCTTTTTCTACAGAATTAGATGCGTATAGTGTCATCCTCCAAGATAATATTAAGGAACTGGCAAAGCAAAAATTAACGAAAGAGGAATGCGAACGCTACGATATCGAAAATGCGATTGATGAGAAGTTCAATGGAATCAAAAATGAGGAAATGTGCCGAACGCTTCCTGGCTTATTGCCGCCAGAGCAGCGACCGCCTTATCAAGATCCTAACTGGGATCAGCGAGAAGACGGTGTTCCTGTTTGGATTATGGTTGTTCATCTGATCTTTTTATTGTGGACAGTAGTGAATGCACACGAACCCGTTCTCTTTATGTCAGGATTTTTATTTTTCTTGGGTTCTTACCAAATCACTTCTTTTTATCAGAATAGACTTGATTTGAAACAGCCCGTAATGGTTGCTTTTTTCCTTGCGGGGTTAGTCATACATGGTACTTTACAAGGATGGTGGATCGCACCACTTCTTGGCAGCCTTCCAAAGTTGGGACTTAATCTAGCAGCTATTGTCCTAACTGCCTTTAATGATAATGCAGCAATTACATATTTAAGTACCCTTGTTCCTGATTTTTCTGAGGAGCTAAAATATGCAATTGTAACAGGTGCTGTGACTGGTGGTGGTTTGACACTGATTGCGAATGCTCCCAACCCTGTTGGACAGTCTATTTTGAAACAATACTTTAAAACTGGTATTTCATCTGGACTTTTGTTTCGCTATGCATTATTACCAACCATCATTACAGCCTTAGCATTCTACTTTCTTTAAAACTAAATCGAGGTGTTGCATATGCTAGTTTATAAAGAAACAATTGATTCGACTTTTCAAGCCGTAGATGATGTGGTGAATAAAATTCATGTTCATCTCATTGAAAAGTTACCTTGGATCAATCAAAAAAGTCGTTTCCAAATCAACTTCATTCTAAGAGAAATCTTAAATAATGCGGTGGAACACGGCAATCAATTTCATGAAAGAAAAAAAGTTTTTTTGGAAATCTATCTAGAGGATTTGTTTCTAAAAATCAATGTTTGGGACGAGGGCAGTGGTATCCAAATCTCTAACAAAGAATTTGACCAAAATGATGTGGATTCATTACTTAGGGAGCGACAACGTGGCTTCCAATTACTCGAAAAACTAGCTGAGCATGTCGAAATCAAAGGCAATCAAGTCTCAATAACACTTCAATTATATCAGGAGGAACAAAATGGAATATAGCATTGAAAATGAGGAATTGACTCTATTAATTACAAAAGGATTGACTGCAAACTACGTCTCTGACTATAAGCTTTCACTCGAAAAACTTTCCCAGATGCATACACAATACAGGGTTTGTATTTTGAATCTAAATCAAACCATGAATATTGATTCTTCTGGTGTCACCTTCGTTATTAATCTTTATAAAAAAATGAAATCACTTGAAAAAGAGTTTACTGTCATCGTTGCAGGTGAAGAAATCCAAGATTTATTTCGTCTGATGAAATTAGATCAATTTTTTGAATTAAAGGAATAGTAGAGGGGGTACTCAAATGCCATATCATATCCTCATTGCAGATGATACTGCTTTTAATCGTAAGCTTGTGAAAAACATTCTTTCTCATAACCTTAAGGATGCTGTTTTTGAAGAGGCTAATAATGGTCTTGAAGTCCTCGACATCGTCTCGGAACACTCAATCGATCTGATTATTTTGGATCTAATTATGCCGATTCTTGATGGATATGAAACCCTTCGGAAACTGAAAAATGATGAGCGTTTTCAATCTATTCCTGTGATTGTAAATAGTGCCATTACCGAAATTGAATCCATACAGCATACATTACAAGAAGGTGCCGTTGATTATTTTACAAAGCCACTTTCAGAGGATGATATGAATATCATCCTTCCTTTAAAAGCGCGAAATGCACTTTTGCTGTATGAACAAAATCAGACTATTATTAATTTGAATAAGCATATCAATGATGAACTGATTTATGCCAATTCCTTTGCAAATAGTATATTACCAAAATCAAATCGTTTTCAGAGTGTAGAATTTTTTACAAAATAATATCCTTCTCTTGCAATCGGTGGTGATTTCTTTGATTGTATAGAACAAAATGGGCGATTTTATTTTATTGTTGCTGATGTAACTGGACATGGTATCGCTGCTGGTATGGCATCCTCTATGCTCAAAATACTTTATAGAAAAGCTGTGGAGGCTGAGCCGAGTCTGCCCCATCAAATCCTTGATAATATGAACCAATCTATTTTTCAATGTTTTGATTTTTCGGGAATGGACAATTATATAGCATTCACTGCGTTTACAGGAATGATTGAAAATAATCAGCTGGCTTATTCCAATGCGGGGCATCCATATCCCGTTATTTATCGCGCAGATACAACCCAATTTGAAGAAGTGAAACAAAATGGTTTCCTTGTAGGGATGCTTGAAGAAGCGACTTATGAAACTGATTACGTGCAACTTTCAAAGGATGATTTGATTCTGTTGTACACAGATGGACTTTTTTGCGCAGGCGTTCATAGCGATTTTAAAAATTGGGACAAAGTTCCTCTTGTTTCCTCACAATTCAAGAAAACACTAGTAGAGAATCCAGAATTATTTATGGATGAAATTTACAAATCATTTCATGTCATTCACCAAGAAGGCGATAAAGAATACAATGATGATGTCTCGCTGATGTTAATCAGGCTGCTATCGTAGCAACCTTAGTAACTTAGTAACCTTTTGTTGATGAAAAGTGGAAATCTATTATTTATAATCGGGTAGGGGCTAATCATGAATTGATTAGCGGATCTCCCACACCACGAATAGAACCTCCGGAATCATTCTGGGGGTTTTTGTCGTATATTTTGGAAAAGCTCGACATTGACAGAAGAGCAAATTTGTAAGAAAATAGACAGGTGAATCACTATAAAATCACATAAGGGAAGAAACAAATCAAGATGAGTGGAGAATATATAGAAGACATGGATCGTTCGGCACGAAGAACCGCACGAATCAGGGAAATGAAGCGCAAAAAGAGACAGCAGGAGCAATTTCGCAAGATGGCAAGAGTTTGTCTCCCATTTGTAACTGTAGCAGCGGCAGTGATCCTACTGGTATCTGTCGGGGCTAAGATCTTCCACAGTACTTCTGAGCGCCATGCAGAGGAAGCACAGGCAGCTGAGCTGGATGCTGCACAACAGCTGCAGAGCAAGCTGATAGAGATGGAGCCGGTGGTGCAGGAAGAGGTTCAGCAGCCTGAGGAAACAGCGATCGTATACAGTGCAACAGAAAATGATGAAACTGTGCAGCTTGGTGAGGACATTATCAGCCAGCATGCAATCCTAGTAAATACAGATACAGGAGTGATCATGGCTGAAAAGGATGCACATACAGTCGTTGTTCCAGCATCTATGACCAAGGTACTGACAGCCTTGGTGGCAGCTGAGCATGTGACAGACTTGGATGCAACCTGTCAGATGACAATTGATATCACTGATTATTGTTATCAGAATGACTGCAGCGCAGTGGGATTTGCTGAGAATGAAACAGTGACGGTGAGGGATTTATTTTACGGAACGATACTGAAGTCTGGAGCAGATGCAGCGATGGGATTGGCAGAGTATGTGGCGGGCTCACAGGATGCATTTGTAGAAATGATGAACGCTAAACTGGATGAGCTGGGTCTGTCGGAGACGGCACATTTTACGAATTGTGTTGGAACTCATGATGAAAATCATCGTTGTACGATGTACGATATGGCCATGATCATGGAAGCTGCTATGGATAATGAGCTGTGCAGAGAGGTCTTGTCAGCGCATCAGTACACAACGAGTTCCACTACTGAGCATCCAGAAGGCATCGAGATTTCCAACTGGTTCCTGCGTCGTATCGAGGACAAGGATGCAGGTGGTGAGGTAATCGGCGGTAAGACAGGCTATGTCGTTCAGTCAGGAAACTGTGCGGTCAGCTACGCAGAGGATTTATCAGGGAATACGTATGTCTGTGCAACCTCAAATTCTACCAGTGCATGGAGATGTATTTATGATCATGTAGATATTTATAAGCGATTCATGAGCGGTACAGCAGCGGGTGAGACGGTCAATACGGATGTCAACATGGACACAGAGGCAAATGATGAAGAGACGGATGCAGCGTTAGGAATCAATGAAGAAACGAACTAAGGAGGAATACACTTTATGATAAAACTAGAGCATGTCAGTTATCAGGTGGCAGAGGATGCGAAGAATAAGGAGATTCTGAAAGATATTAATCTGAATATAGGGGAGAAATTTGTTGCGATTACAGGACCAAATGGTGGTGGTAAATCAACGATTGCCAAGCTGATCGCAGGTATTATCAAGCCGACAGAGGGTAAGATCTATCTGGATGGAGAAGATATTACGGAGCTGTCGATTACCGAGCGAGCGAATAAAGGTATCAGCTTTGCCTTTCAGCAGCCGGTACGTTTCAAGGGATTGACGGTCAAGGATCTGATCACACTCGCCTATGGTGATGAACTGTCTACCTCGGGGGTATGTCAATTTTTGTCTGAGGTAGGTCTATGTGCAAAGGATTATATTGACCGGGAAGTGAATGCAACACTGTCAGGAGGAGAACTGAAACGTATAGAAATCGCCATGATCATGGCGAGACAGACCAAGGTTTCCATCTTTGATGAGCCAGAGGCAGGAATTGATTTATGGAGCTTCCAGAATTTGATTCGTGTATTTGAGTCCATGAGGCGGCAGATACAGGGAACGGTGCTTGTCATTTCTCATCAGGAACGAATTTTGAACATTGCAGACGAGATTATCGTGATTGCAGATGGACATGTGACAGGACAGGGAAGCAGAGCAGATATCCTTCCGACTCTGATGACACCGAAGGAAGCCTGCGATACTCTGATCAGCAAGATGAGTGATTCAGAGTAGGAGAAGGTGTAGTGATTTTAAGCATGATGCATGAAGAAACAATATGGTAGAACGAAATTGGAGGAAACAACATGGATCAGTTAGAGAAAGATATGCTGGAGAAGATTTCAGACATACACGAAATCCCCGAGGGTGCATATAACATTAGATATAATGGAAAGCTGGAGAGTCGTAGTACGACAGCTAACATTGATATTGTGACAAAGACAGATAATCCGGGAATTGATATCATCATCAAACCGAACACCAAGAATGAAAGTATGCACATCCCTGTCATTTTGAGCGAGAGTGGGCTAAAGGATATGGTCTATAATGATTTTCATGTAGGTGAGGGAGCGGATGTCGTGATCGTAGCAGGCTGCGGAATCCATAACTGTGGAGCAGACACTTCAGAGCATGATGGAATCCATACGTTCTATATAGGGAAAAATGCAAGGGTGAAGTATATCGAAAAGCATTACGGAGAAGGAGATGGAACTGGAGGACGAGTCCTCAATCCGACCACGAATGTCTACATCGAGGAAGGGGGCTACATGGAGATGGAGTCTACCCAGATCAAGGGTGTAGATTCTACCGTACGTATTACAAATGCCGAGCTGAAGGATGGTGCGACACTCATCGTCAAGGAAAAAATCATGACTCATGGAATACAGGATGCCCAGAGTCATTT
>CAZACC010000055.1:0-14488 GCA_964483545.1 uncultured Lachnospiraceae bacterium | reverse complement strand
CGGACTATTCGGCATGCTCCGCTACAGCAGCAGCCGTCCGATGGACATCAGTGATTTACAGGATCTACAGCGCAAAAGCGAATGTGTCAAGATGATTTCCAAAAAACATTACTGCCTCGTCAGTCGCAGTGGCTTTACGGACGTTCTGAAGGCCAAGGCTGCGGATGGAGATGTGCTGCTCATTACTCTGCAGCAAATCTACCGGTAGCCACGCATTTACTCTATAGCAAATCTACCAGTAGCCACGCATTTACTCTATAGCAAATCTACCAGTAGCCACGCATTTACTCTATAGCAAATCTACTGGTAATCACGCAAATTTACTTATCAGATATCAATCAAATCGCCTACGCTTAAATAGCATATCTGCTCATTCATCATATGTTTCAAGATATCGTATGCCTCTAGACCCGTACAGTGGCAGGTGTAAAATTTTGTCAGGTACTTCTGCAATTCCTTGCCCAGCATCATAACATCTGTTTTCTGCTCTTCATTGTATGGCTTTCTTCGTTCGAGATGAAATCCACTGATGGCCACATCTGGGGTACCGTCATACTGATTGCTGTACCGATTTAGGATATTTACAATGCCGCAGTGTGCGCAGCCCGAAATCAATACACGCTTACCATTCTCACCTATGATCAGACTCTGTTCATGCGAAAAATAATCCTGTTCATAGCCATTCTCCGTCTGAATCAGAAGTGAACCGTTCGTGGACGGCCAGCAGATTTTTTCTGTAATGTCCGTCATCAATGACAGTTCCTCATCTATTTTCAAATCACCTGATACCAGCACCACCTGCGGATGATTTCGCAGTGCCTCCGCTGTCAGATCACCAGTTTTCAGCTTAACATTGTCCACTCCAATATATTGATATCCTTCGCTGCCGTTATGGCAGTAATCCTCAAAAGCCTCTTTCTTGATATACACTTTTGCATGATGATTTAGCTGCAGGAATCTACTGATTCCTCCTGCATGATCATAGTGACCATGTGATAAAAAGGCAATATCCACATCCTTTAGATTCACACCCAGCTTCTCTGCATTCTCTGCAAAGGTGGCATCCGCCCCCGTATCTAGCAGTATCTTATGCTGTTTTGTTTCAATATACAAACTCAGTCCATGCTGACATTTCAATTCCTCATGATGACTGATATTTTCCATTAAACATGTGATTCTCATTACTTTGTTGCCTCACGCTTTCTAATTGCAGTGTAATATTTGATCTGCCACATCCTGTGGCATTTCTACGATATAGTCTGCTCCGGCATCCTCCAGCTCCTGTCTGCCTCCATATCCATACAGCACACCCATGGAATCTAGTCCATTTTTCTTCGCACCTACGATATCATGACGGCGGTCGCCCACCATCAGTATTTTGGATTGATCTGTAAGTCCACATTCCTCTAAAGCATAGGCAATCACGTCCGCTTTCGCAGTTCTGGTCTCATCCATCGTGCTACCAGCTACCCGTTCAAAGTATTTAGCAAGACCGAAATGATCCACGACCTGCACAGCCATTGGCTCTGGCTTAGAGGTTGCGATGACGATCCGTTTTCCTGCATCATGCAACTTTTTCAGCGTCTCCTCAATACCATCATAGACACTGTTCTCGAAAATCCCCTTCACCTCATAATACTCCCTAAACCAGACCACGCCCTGCATGCACTGTTCCTCTGTAAAACCATATATCTTCGTAAAAGTCTCAGACAGCGGAGGACCTACAAATTTATTTAAAACCTCCTGATCATCTTCTATAATTCCAAACTTTTTCAAGGCATGCCTTATGGAATTGGTAATACCGAGACCTGATTCTGTAATCGTCCCATCTAAATCAAAAAATATCACATCGTATTGACTCATCAAAAATACTCCTCCTATACAGCTCAATCAATTTATTTATTTCCTAGTGTTACATATAATACTTACTCCTTTGCGGCATAACACTGATCCTTGTCAAAGATAATGCGGTTATAATAGGAATACTCATAGTCGAAGGTTCCGTTTTCTTGGAACACAGCATCACCTGACCAATAATGGAAGCTATAAGCATAGACCGTGTCATTCTGCAAGCTCAGCATGACATAATTCACATTATCTGATCCCTCTTCCTGCATTTTCAGTACACATTCAACCTGTCCGTCCTGATTCAGATCCACCCACTGTTCCTCTGCTACCGAAGCAGGATTATCCATGTATTCATATATCTTACCAGGCTGGCAGTATTCTGTGAAGTTGATCATTCCAGTATCTCCGCCATAGCCATCACCACTGACTCCATAGATATTGCCATTTTCCTGATATGCCTTTTGAAGGATAGACTTTACTTCATCCTCTGATTGACCAGTTGCAGTACTGTACGAGGTCTGCCCGTACATCATAATTGGCAGATCCAGGTTGCTCTGATGCAGCACGATATACTTTGCTCCAGAAACCAGCTCTTCTGCTGGTGTATAGTCTTCATCTGGATCATCCATAAACCCACGCTCACTAATTGTTTGATATACAAACTTTCCGTCTTCAAGAGTCGCAAGCTGTACAAATTCAGATGCCATATGACCCCAGTATACCATCAAACCCTGATCTGGTGTTGTATAGAAAGAAGAATGTCCTGCATTGATTGTGTCGTCCAGCTCGTTTACCTTTCCCTCATCATAGGAATATACAATCATCGTATAAGCCGCTTCACAGTCACCAAATTTCACATATAGCTCAGGAGTTCCGCTATCATCAATGTCATATAAAAAATAGGAATCCACTATCTTTAACGGGTCATCTGCGTCAAGATTGGCTGCCTGAATGTCACGAAGTTCGTAAAGTTTCTCATGATATGCCTTCTGCCAGTCACTTGCCTGATCCTCGGGGAATACATATTCGATTGATTCCGCTGATTGTGCATCTTGATCTGCTGCCTCAGTTGACTCTTTCTCAGGTGACAAAGTATCCGTGGTATCCGCAGCCTGCTCCTTGTCTGACGCATTCTCATCCCCAGCCTCTCCAGTCTTGCTTTCGTCTGCAACAGACGTATCCGCTGGCTTCGTCCCAGCACCCTTACCACATGCTGTCAGCCCTAAAACAGCAGCCGTCATTATAATCACCATAATCATTCTCTTCTTCATACTTCTTCCTCCTGTGTAATCAGAAACCACTCTAACCGAGCTCTCCCTTGATTTTTCTTATCAAGGGTTTCTCATTGCTTCGCAACGAGAGCTCTCCCTTGATTTTTCTTATCAAGGGTTTCTCATTGCTTCGCAACGAGAGCTCTCCCTTGATTTTATCATATGTTTTATTCTCTGTATATGATGAGTGTTGACTAGCCTTTCATTCCCTATATGACTGTAGGATCTAGTAAAAACTCGATGAGTCCAATATTTAATATACCATTATCATCATACCATCTTTTTCGAATATCTTTTCTTACAATAATCTTCGGAAAACTATCACCTGTCAACGAAAAAGGACGAAGCTCCTGTTTGATTTTTTCATCCGTTCCAAGAGCAAATACAGACTGGATATAGGTTTTCTTTCCATCTGCATTGACGACAAAATCTATCTCTCTCGGTACTCGTACTGAATGATTGTTTTCATTCCGCTTTCTGACATATACAACACCTACATCCACAGAAAAACCTCTTATGATTAATTCATTATAAATGATATTCTCCATAATATGAGTCATCTCCTGCTGCCTAAATCCTATTCGTGCATTTCTAAGTCCTATATCCTCACAGTAATACTTATATGGATAATCAAAGTATGATTTTCCCCTCACATCATATCTTTTCGCCTCCGAAAATAAAAATGCATCTTCTAAAAAATGAATATATGAGGTTACGGTATTCTGCGATATTTTTATATTCTTCTTAGAATTGATAGTATCTGCTATCTTTTTTGGATTTGTTAGTGAACCGATCGACGAAGCTAGCAAATCAAGAATATTCTCTAATGCCTCCTCTCTCATAAGTTTATTTCGTTCAATAATGTCTTTTAGATAGGTCTCGCTAAATAGTGATTCAAGGTATCTCATTTTTGATGCATCGTCAGGTCGCGTGAGGACGAATGGCATTCCGCCATAAAATGTATATTGATCAAATGCCTCCTCTCTATCGCCCCCTACTGCAGAATAGTATTCACTGAAAGACAACGGATGAACATGGATTTCATCACTTCTCCCACGAAATTCTGTGAGTACATCACTTGATAACATTTTGGAATTACTACCAGTGACATAAACATCTAGATTCTCTGCTTCTCTTAATTCATTAAGCACATCATAAAATGTGATCTTTTTTCCTTCTGGCGAATACGGATTAGGCACTTCATCTGACATTTGTATTTCGTCAATACATAAATAAAATTTCTCTTCTTTATTTTTGATTTTTTTCAAAATAAAGGAAGACAGTTCCAACGGATTTCTAAAACGAATATCTTTTATGAAATCCAATTGAATAGAAATAATACTGCTTTCCTTCACACCCTCTTTGAAAAGATAATTCTTAAAGATTTTCCCAAGTAAATAAGATTTACCGCATCTTCTAATTCCAGTTATTACTTTGATCTGACCATCCCATCGATAAGACAGCAATTGATTCAAATATTGATCTCTTTTTATTTCTCTCATAATCGCCTCCAATGAAAAGTTCAGCCTCATTAACATTTACTTTTCAATCCATTTTACGCCTGTTTTTCAAATAAAACAATCCTTTCATTGAAAACGTTTGTATAATGCCTTATTTCAGATAATTCATTTCCTGCATCTTTTGATAAAGTGCCTCGCCGATTACCGTATAGAAAGCTGCATTTCCATGAATATCATCCGACAGCAGACTACGTGGTATATAGCCACCTGCGATATCTGCTTGGTCCTCTGCAGTGGGCTCTATACCAGAGTCCTGCAGCCCATGCTCCAGCAGATCCTTTCTGACATCCAGAAAATGTTCTCCGTACTCCTTCGCCAGCACTTCATTGACCTCTGCGGTCATTGGCATCTTGCGCTTGCATGTCAACCCGATAATCACATACCGATCAACGCCTGCATATGCAATCATATCCCTCTGTACAGCAATGATATTCTTTACTGTTTTTGGTGTTGGATCGTCATTCGAACCTGTAAAGATGACCAATATATCATCTGGTCGCTTATCCCTCATTGCAAAGGTCTTGATCGGTGTTCTCTCCGTCAGTACGACCTCTTCTCCCGCCTGACTTCTCGTAAATTTACGCTGCCCTGTGACGGAATCTATCCACAGTTTTCCTTCCACACCTGCTATCGTGCACGGATTGATACCTGCATCACCAAATACAAGGAGCATATCCCAACCGCCGTCACCATTCTCGATTTGCACATCTACATCCGCTACCTGAGCAGGAATCGTCACTGGATGTACATTCTCTGGCATACCGCCCTGTCTTCCTGCGATACAGGTCGTCACCTCAGCATAGACTCCATAGTTTTTGACCTCACAGCCAGCGAGCTTTTCTAGGACGTTAGGATAGGTCACGCCATCACCACCTGTACCTTCCGTCAAGCTATCACCCCATACAACTACACGTGAGCCTTCATTAGTACCTGTCTCCTTTTGTTCTTCCTCATCATTTTCCTCTTCGGAAGAAAAATCTACGACTATCTCAACTGATTTCTCCGGTGTTGTTTCCTGTACGGTTACTTCTTCAGTTACTGCTGCTTCTTCGGTTGCTTGTGCTTCTTCAGTTGATTGTGCTTCCTCTGTCTTTACTGCTTGTTCTACAGATACATTTTCATCTCCAGATACTTTTGAATTGCAGCCAGTCAGCATCAATGTCATACACACCAATATTAATAGATTCCGAACCCTGCTGCCACTTTTCTGATCTTGAATAATTGCTTTTACTTCCTCTCTCATGTTTCCTCTCATAACTTCTCTCCTCTTGACTTCTCGTCTCTTAACTTCTCTCCTCTTGACTTCTCAACTTTCATTATGCCTGTTCTAACAAAGCCCAAATCACATCTCCAGATGCCAAGCCCTCAGAAAATGCTGTCGCACTGCCTGCAGTCACTGCCAGCCGTAGGATTCTTTCGTATGCAGACTGCTCCATTGCCGACACATCCATTTGCCCCTCGCATTCTTGCAAATATCCAGCTATAAACCCTGCTACCATAGAATCCCCTGCTCCAACTGAATTGACCACCATACCTGGGTATGCATCTCTTTGCAGGATGTATCCCTGCTCTGTGAGCAGAATCGCACCCTCTCCCGCAAAAGAAACCAGTACGTTCCTTGCTCCCATACTCTGCAGCTTTCTTCCATATAAAATAGCATTTTCCTTAGAATGGATCTGTGTATGAAAGATTTCTCCCAATTCTTCCTGATTCGGCTTGATTAAGAGCGGATGATAGCGGAGTGCTTCCTGTAGATGAATACCTGTTGTATCAATCACAAAATCTGCTCCTGTCTCATGTATCTTCCCCAAAATACTTTGGTAATCCTCAAACTCCAGTGACGGGGGTACTGTTCCTGCCAGTATAACCATATCTTTAGGAGTCAACACGTCCAGTTTATGTAGCACTTCAAGAACCGCCTCATGATGGAGTTCCGGACCGCTGCCGTTCACCTCGGTCTCATTGACCATCTTCCCGTCTGACATGGATTTGATCTTGACATTGATTCTGGATGTTCCCTGCTCAAGATGGACAAAATCTGTCTGGCAGCCGTTTGCCTGCATGCCACGCTCGATCTCTTTTCCAGTAAATCCTGCGGTAAATCCGAGCACTACGCTTTCAACATTCAAATTGTGCAGTACCTGTGAGACATTCAAACCCTTGCCGCCAAATACAACGCATTCCCTGCTGCTACGGTTTGTTTTTCCCAAATCCATCTGGTTCACATAGACCACATAATCGATCGATGGCTGAAAAGTCAATGTATATATCATATAAATCCTCATCTTTCACATAAATCTTTTTTATAACATAACAAAGGGGCTGTCATATGACAACCCCTTTTTCAATCTGATTTTACTGAAGAACAAACTTTTTAACGATTTCTTCAAGCTTCTCTACACACTCCAGACTTTCTGATACGAGATCATATGTCTCACTAGTCTTTCCTACCATATCTGTTGTCTTTCCTGCAATATCAGTTACACCAACTGTAGACTCTCCTACTGTCGAATTGATGCCTGAAAGTGCATCAGCAATGGCTCCAAATGCATTTGTCAATTTCTCAATAGCTGTATGAATATCATTCATGCTGTTCTGAAATTCCATAGCATCCTGATTGTACTGCTCACTTACCTGTGAAAATTCATTATAGTCTGTTAATACCGTCTGCTCCAAGAAGCTTGTAGTCTCTTCCAAGCATTCTGACATATTACCAACTGCATGATTGACTTCACCAACGATAGAATTGATATCACCGACCGCTCTTGATGTCTGCTCAGCCAGATTACCGATCTCAGTTGCTACAACTGCAAAGCCTCTGCCTGCCTCACCTGCTCTGGCTGCCTCGATACTTGCGTTCAACGCCAGCAGGCTTGTCTGTGATGAAATAGCCATGATTGCTTCTGTCAGTTCATTGATCTTATCAACTGCCTTAGAGCCTTCAATAGCCTGATCCGCTTTTACCTTAACAGAATCATAAATCTGTTTTGTTCTGGAGCTTGCATCCATTGTTGTACTGCGCAGCTGATTTGCCCTTACCATAACTTCATTTGACTTCTTAGCGCCATCTGTTGATAACCGTCCGATATCTGCAGCACCTGTTTGCATAAAATGGATATTACCGTTAATCGTCTCAGTCGTTGCTGCGGTTTCTTCCATACCTGCTGCCAGTTCCTGCGTCGTTGCTGAGTTATCAGTACACATACTGTTTACTACATTTGTCACGCTCTGTAGAGAGTTTACATTATTTGCAATTTTATCACTTGCATCCTCAATCAACTGAATCATGTCGCGAAGATTCGCTCTCATCTCACGAACCTCTCTAGCCATAGCGCCTATTTCGTCACCTTTTTTACAAATCTCATCACTTGCTGCATTCTTTCTAAAATCAAAGTTTGCCGTATCCCTGATAATAACTGTCAGCTGCTTGATGGGCTTTGAAATTCTAAGGCTCATAATCAGTGCTGCAATGGAACATAATACAAGAATCAGAACACCTACTGCAATAGATCTGTTTACTATATTATTAATCGGTGCCATAATCTCGTCTTCATCAGCCGTTACAACCAAGATTTCCTTGTTTGCCGTAATTGCGAAGCTAGCATATTTCATAATACCTTTGAACTCATAAATTGCAATTCCATCAGCCGGCGTCTTGCCTGCCTTTAATTCCGCAACCAGTCCTGCCACTACGACATTTTCTACAGGACTTCCTATTTTATCAGCTGTTGGATGATACAGCATCGTGCCATCAGCACTTACCAAATATGCATATGAGGAATCTGCACCTATTACCTTTACATCTCCGATCACTTCTGCATACTGATCTGTCGTTGCTTGTACACCAGCATATTGATAATCCAAAAGCTTCTTGTATGATGATGCCATACTTTCCATATATGCCTCTGTAGAATCTCCTAATGCTGTTTTTGCACTTGGTATTGTTAAGTAGATGCACGCAACTACAGCTACCAAGACTGACACTACTGCTATCAATGAAATTTTAGTTCCAGTTCTTTTCAGTAGAGGAATATTTTTCCCTTGATCTTTACTGCCTGTTCCTTTTCCTATATGCACTCACCCCTTCGTCTCTCCGTCCGTCCTCGGACTGTGTTTATTAGTTTGATTTTACTATTTATATCGTACCATGTCAACAAAATAGACCGTGTTTTGTTGTATTTGTTGAATTTGATGTTTTATTTTACCAATTTTCAGATTATCTTTCCATAAGAAGAAATTTGGCACTATATGATGGCAGATCAGCTCCGCCCCCGAAGTCAAATACTTCTCCTGTAATCAGGTCGGTCGCACGTCCACAGCCAGCGTCAAAATGTGCTGTATACCCCTCACCAGCTGCATTGACTGCCACCAGTACACGCTCATCCTCACATCTTCTCTCGAAGATACATTGATGGTTTGTCAGTACCACCGAGCGGAAGTCCCCATAGTTCAATGCCTTTGAGTGCTTTTTCGCTTCCGCAAGCTTCTCAATCCACGCTGTCAGCTCATTTTCAATAGGTTCATCAAAGCATGCCCGCAGTGCAGGATCTCCCTCACTCTTTGATGCCTTTGCTCCCCATTCACTACCATAATAAATGCAGGGAATACCAGGCATTCCAAATGCCATCGCATAAATCAGTGGAAGATGTGCCTCTTGATTCAGATTGCTTGCTATCCTGCTAACATCATGATTATCTACAAAAGCCAGCAAATGCTTTCCCTTGTACAAAGTCCAATTTTCTGGGCCAAACTGCCTCAGCAGAGAATGCATGATTTCAAATAGATTCATACTGTTAAAAGAAGAAAACAGCCCTTTATAACACTCATAATTCGTTGCTGAATGCAGCATTTCATCATTCATGAACTGGTTATAATCTCCATGCAGCAGTTCACCAAGCAGGAAAAACTCTGGCTTCAGTCCATCGCAATGCACCCGCAGCCTTCGAATGAAATCCTTGTCCAGACAATAGGCTACATCCAGACGGATACCATCTATTCCAAATTCCTCGATCCACTGCTTCACTGCCCAAAAGATGTGCTGTATCACATCTTCATTTCGCAGATTCAGTTTGACCAGATCGTAGTTTCCTTCCCATCCCTCATACCACAAGCCATCATTATAGTTCGAATTTCCTTCAAAACTGATATGAAACCAATCTTTATAGGGGGAGTTCTCTCTATTGTGTATCACATCCTGAAACGCCCAGAAACCTCTTCCCACATGGTTAAATACACCATCCAGTACTACCCTGATGCCAGCTGCATGCAGATTGGCACATACTTCTTTGAAATCTTCATTCGTGCCTAGCCGAACATCAATCTTCACATAATCTCTGGTATTGTAACCATGTGTGTCAGATTCAAAAACTGGTGAAAAATAGACTGCATTTGCACCCAACTTTTGAATGTGAGGAATCCAGTCATTCACCTTTCGTATTCTTGACTGCAGGTTTCCATCATTTTCAAATGGTGCCCCACAGAATCCCAGCGGATAGATTTGATAAAACACGCTTTCATAAGCCCACATAATAATTCCTCCGTTTCTCATTTCTTAGATTTCATCATACCATATCTTGTGTTTTTTCACAAATTACAGTACAATTATGACACTGGAGGAGATACATATGATCAAATTAGGTTCACATGTCGGAATGAGCGGCAAGGAAATGTTCTTAGGCTCCGTGAAAGAAGCCGAAAGCTATGGCGCCAACACTTTTATGGTATATACTGGTGCGCCACAAAATACACGGCGCAAAGAAATTAGTGAATTACGAATCGAAGAAGCACAGGCCTATATGAAAAAAATCGGAATAGATGAATTTGTAGTACATGCACCCTACATTATCAATCTGGCCAATGCAGTCAAACCCGAAACTTTTGAGTTGGCTGTCGATTTTTTGGCTACGGAACTAGATCGCAGCACCGCTATGGGCTCACATGCACTGATTCTACATCCCGGATCCCATGTCGGAGAAGGCGCAGATATTGGCATTGCAAAGATCATTGAGGGATTGAATGAAGTCTTGACAAAGGATATGACCTGTAACATCGCTCTCGAAACCATGGCTGGAAAAGGCAGCGAAGTCGGCCGCACCTTTGAAGAACTTGCCCGTATCTATGATGGAGTTAAATACAACGACAAATTAAGAGTTTGCTTTGATACCTGCCACGTCAATGATGCTGGTTATGATATCGTCAATGATCTGGATGGTGTTTTAGATTCCTTTGACAGGGTTCTCGGTAAAAAACAGATTGCAGTATTCCACATCAATGACAGCAAAAATGAACGTGGCGCCTCCAAAGACCGCCATGCCAATCTGGACAAAGGAACCATCGGATTTGAAACGCTCTGTAAGGTCGTTTGCCATCCAGATTTTATAGACATTCCAAAGATTTTGGAAACTCCCTACATAGAGAGTGCTGATGATCCAACCGTTAAACTGCCTCCGTATAAAGAGGAAATCGCAAGACTGCGTGCAGCCGCAGCACAGAACTAGTCTGTCTCATTCCCTGCAGATGGCTTCATTTCAAGCTTCTGCATGTCCCAGAAATCCGCCACCTCGTCTGCGATTGTTCCCAGATTGCAGACCCGGTGGTTTTTCCATTCTCTAGGGAACATTTTCTGATAAGAGGCCATCAGAAACCTGTCATCCAGCAAGACTACGATTCCAATATCTTCTGCGGTCCTGATTACACGACCTGCAGCCTGCAGTACCTTGTTCATTCCTGGATATCGATAGGCATAGTCAAATCCCTGGAGTCCCTCCGCATCATAGCTGTCTTTCAACAGTTCTCTCTCATTGCATACCATCGGCAGACCCGTGCCAACTATAATCGTACCGATTAGTCTGTCATTTTTCAAATCTATACCCTCACTGAATATTCCGCCCATCACACAAAATCCCAGCAACGTTTTTTCTTCCTCGTACTCTATTTCCATCTGTATCAACTGCTCTAGTTCACAGTCTTCATTTCCCTCAAAGCGATTCAGAAACTCCTCTCGCTCTTCCTCTCGCATCCCTGTTTTCTGCACGATACACTCCACACTTTCATCCCGAAAATACTCTTCATAGGAGTGAAGTACCTGCTTTAAAAAAGCGTGTGAAGGAAAAAAGATAAAATAGTTTCCTTTTTTTTCTGCTGTAATCAGCTGTATGTACTTAGCGATATTATAATACTCCATGTCACTTCGTCTGGAATACTTGCTCGTCACATCATTGCATAGAAACAAACCACGTCTTTGCTCGTCAAATATGGACTTTGCATAGACTGCATAGTCTTCATCATTTCCGCTGAGCAGATTCCGGTAATAATCAATCGGCAGGAGTGTCGCTGAAAAGAATGCTGCACTTCTCCCTTTATCCAGACATTGTGTAATATTGAAGGAGGGATTGACGCACAACAGCTTTACCATAAATCGATTCGTATGCTCAATCGGATCCTCCGTATGTTCGGAATAAGCTACATAATTTTTATAGTCTGAATTGATATTCTCGTACATATTGATAAAATGACGCACCTGCAGATACAATTCAAATACCGGTTTCCGAATGTCACTACGTTCCTCATCCTCCATGAACTTTTCCATCTGCGCCATCAATCTCGTCAATAGAACCAATAATGGAGACAGGCTCTCTCCTTCACCAGTGCCATATACATCGAGTACCTTCATAGATTCACATGCTCGTTTCAACGTCAGCATATACTGATTGACTGACTCCAGCGTCTTCTCCAGCTTCCTGCTGTAGGGTTTGATCTGGCGTCTCAGCTCCATAAAATCCTCTTTATAGAGTATTGCACTATACATATCCATCGCTCGGTCAACAAGATTATGTGCCTCATCAATCAAGAACAGATAGTCTCCATCCATTCCTTCAGCAAAAAAACGTCTCAGATATACATTTGGATCAAATACGTAGTTATAATCACAAATCACGGCATCTGAAAATAAAGACATATCCAGACACAACTCGAATGGACATACCATATGCTTCCCAGCATACTCTTCTATGATTTCTCTTGTAAAGGAATCCTCTTTCGTCAGCAGATCATAAATGGCGTCATTGATTCTGTCATAATGACCATTTGCCCGAGGGCAGTCATCTGGATTACAATCAGGCTCCTCACAGGGACAGACCTTTTCCTTTGCGGTTAAAATCACTGTCTTATATCGCAATCCTTCATTTCGCAATATACCAAAACACTCGCTTGCAACTGTACGTGTGATCGTCTTTGCGGTCAAATAGAATATCTTGTCACCACGATCCTCTCCCACAGCCTTGACTGCTGGGAATACCGTGGATATAGTCTTTCCAACCCCTGTCGGAGCCTCGATAAATATCTTTTTCTCATGATAAATTGTCCGATAGACCTGTGAGATCAGCTCCTTCTGACCATCTCTATATTGAAACGGGAACTCCAACTCCTTGATCGAATGCTTACGAATCTTCTTCCATTCAAATTCAAATCTGGCCCACTTCCCATATTCCTCCATCAGATTCATAAACCAGTTCCGAATCTCAATATATGTATACGCCTCATGAAAATACTTGATTTCTTCTGTCTCGATATTGCAGTACGTCATTCTGATCCGAATATCAGAAAGTGAATTCTGTTCCAAATAAAAATATGCATAACACTTTGCCTGAGCCAGATGCACCTCGGCAGGCTTTCCTATATACTCAAGATCTTGGTAGACACTTTTGATTTCATCAATCGTAACTTGGTCTCCATTCGTGATCACTCCGTCAGCGCGTCCCTCTATGACAATTTCAAAATCATCCATATCCTGAGTATAGCGCATAAAGTACTCCGCATGGTAATCTGACCCCATCCGCCTTTGAATCATACGGTGGATCCTGCTGCCCTCCTGCATAGACTGATCGCCTGGAGATTTATGTCGTTGATCAATGTTTCCCGAACGCATGATAAATTCCACAAGGTTACGAACCGAAATCCTCACGCTGGGCTTCTCAAGCAAATCCATCTTCTATCCTTCCTCTATCGCAAGTGTCATATCATAAAAGTAAAACTACAACTGATTATACACGCACAAAACTCCCTGCGTCTACTAAACACAGAGAGTTTTGAAGTTTTATGATGAAGTTATTTTGGAATGTCAATTGTATGATCCACATACACTATATCTGTGCATCAAGTTTTCAAAGGCATCATTCTTACCGGCATACTGCACTGTCAGTGTCTGGTTGAAATCTAAACCCAAGACGCCTAATATACTTTTTGCATCAATGATCACACGATTATAGAAAACATTGATATCAAAGTCACATTTAGATGCAGTACTAACAAATTCTCTCGCTTCATCAACCGGCAGCTTAATCTTCTTTTCAAACATTCTAAACACCCCTTTCCAAACAAACACCTGAACAACTTGTATGGCTTTGAACACAACTTGTACGGTGTTTCTCATTTACTTAATCGTTTCAGTTTCACTTAATAGAGATTTTTTCGATTTCTATTATTATACTCATTTCATGCGTAAAGTCAAACATTTTTCCACTGACTTTTTTTACATCAATGTTCTTAAAAAAACACAAGATATTTGTTTATTTTTCTCATTCCTATCAATATATTGTGCCCGTATTATACATTTTCAACAAACTGTTTATTCCAGTTCTATCAAGCCATTGTTTTTTTACCTTGAAACTGTTCAAATTCTACCATATATTTTCGGATTTTAAGCGGAAGCATCTGTGTTTGCAGACTTGTATGGACTCTGGACTCGATTGCAATTGTCTTGCAAAATGAAGTAAACAACTCCTGATAATACTCCTCTCTGTCAGAGTAATCGGTGATTGCCTCTTCGTTTGGCTTTTCTCCCTGCACGAT
>CAZACC010000054.1:0-14740 GCA_964483545.1 uncultured Lachnospiraceae bacterium | reverse complement strand
GCTTTATGATTCATCAGATTTACGAGGATGGTAAATGGGATTTTTCGAAGTATCTCGGAGCAGTATTCTATACTATCATTGCATCTGTGGCCTATGTATTTCAGCCCTTTATGCATTTTGATTATTACTTGAAGCATAGGGGTAAGAAGCCAAATGGAAAGGGAAAATATGTATGGTACGGAATCTTGATTACCATTCCGTTGTTGCTGGTGGTTCTTGCCTTGCTGGCATCCGCCGATGTTGTGTTTAGCAGGCTGATAGAAAAACTTCTGCATTTTGGCAATTTGGTACCTGCAGATGTGTTCGGCGTATTCTTCATGACTGTTTTTGCTTTTTTTGCAGCCTATGCCTATTTCTGCTCTGCAGTCAATAAGGATCTGAACGAAGAAATGATGGATAAGCGTACAGGGGAACCCATCATTGCCATTACATTTACTTCAGTCCTGACGGTCGTTTATCTAATATTTTGTCTGATCCAGTTAGTCTATCTGTTTATCGGTGGGGTGCAAATCCCATATGGATATACTTATGCAGACTACGCAAGACAGGGATACTTCCAGCTACTTTTTGTCTGTTTGCTTAACCTAGTACTGGTTCTGGTCTGTCTGAGACGATTCCGTGAGCACAAGGTATTAAAGACCATCCTTCTGGTTCTGTCGATTTGTACCTATATTATGATTGCATCATCCGTGTACCGTATGTTTTTATATGTCAGCGCCTACTGCCTGACATTTACTAGAGTGCTGGTGTTGTGGAGTCTTGCTGTATTGATTTTGTTGTTGACAGGAATCGTCATCAATATCTTCAAACCGTCATTTCCGCTTTTCCGGTACTGTATGATAGTTGTGACCTGTTCGTATCTATGTCTGTCCTTCAGTCATCAGGATGCATGGATCACGAAATACAATCTGATGAAGGCACATGCAGACAGTTCCTTTCATATGGATTATGAATATCTGCACCAGCTGTCCTTAGATAAGATACCTGCTATGATACAGTATATGAATGAAGAGGATTTTATGCAGTATGGTTACGATGATAGAGATTACTTGCAGAATGAAGTCAAGCAATCAAGTAACAGCATGACCCTGAGGACATGGAATCTGTCTAAATATAAGGCAATGCAGATGATTCAGCAGTAGCCGTTCAGAATAACGGACGCCCGTTTCAGATAGATACAGAAGAAGAGATTTATTCTCGTGTCTCATGGCAGAACATGACAAAATAAAAGCTAAAATATTAGAATCATAAAGAATCAAACATGATATAAAAGCCTTTTGAAAAATGCATTGCGGTATTCCGTTGGAGTAAGACCTGCAATTTTCTTATAGGCTTTGGCAAAATTATGGCTGTCGTTAAAACCGAGAGATGCCGCAATTTCACTGATGGAAGCATTTGTATCTGTCAGCATGAAGTTTGCGGCATCCATTTTTACGTTGAGAATAAACTGTTTCAATGGAATTCCAGCTATATTGCTGAACAGATGGGAAAGGTATTTTTCATTATAGCCAAAGTGAGCGGCGACATCGGCAACCTTTAAGTTTTTATTTGTGTTCTGTTTCACATAATCGATAATATCATAATACATCTGTTTCTGTGTACGCTTTGTCCGCTGTAGGACGCTATTCTCGAGGTAGAACTGGCTGTATAGCTCACACATAATTGTCGTAGAAAGATAATTGGCGGTAGTGCTGTCATACTTGCTGCGAATAGCATCCTGAAGTTGTTTCATAAGTACAATCACTTTTTCCATGTGAGGAATTTTTCCCTGACGCAGAAGCGCAATCGTATATTGAGGAACTGGATAAGGATAGGATGCATGTTGGGGATCTGGGATTGAACTTAGCTTGATTTCATGGCTTACTGCAAAATGAAGCCAGTAAAAGCTGCAGTCGGAAGGACGGAATCCTTTTCTGCGGTTGTTCGGAGGCGAAAAAGGAGGAAGTAGTAGAAATTCCCCTTCATTTATGGTAAATGGTTCTCCGTTATAGGAAATGTACAGGGAATTCTTTGTCACAACAAACAATTCATAATCGGTCAGAGGGAAGTCCTCATGTATCCAGTTCGGGGACGGTGCCTCAAATTTTCCGGTCATTATATAGGTTATGGGTTGGTGGATATCAAACTCGTGTACATACATAGAAAAATCACACCCTTTCTTTCTTTGAGATACATATTACCAAACGATATGACACATAAAAGAACCTTATAACGTTTTTTTGTGTAAATAGGTGTCATGAAAAAATAATAATAAAAAATATTGTCTCATTGTCGCTTTACTCATAATATATAATCAATCTGTCGTAATGTAAATATATTTTTATGCTTATATGATACATAAAAGTTAGAAAAGGTGTAAAAAGCACAGGAAGTATTGGTGTGAAAAAGAAATATATTACTTTTTTACACATTATAAAGGGGTATGATATTTCATTTTTGGAAATACAGTGATATATTTTGCCCATACAGGACACCCTAAAGACACGAATCGGATTTTGATGAAGAAAAAATGGACAGGAGAAGTCATACAAGATATGAAATATGACAAAATGGGAAAACAAAATACAGTAATCCGTTACAAAGAGTTGGAATATGGAAGTGTTAGGATTACAGATTCCACCTTGGATAATGCGTTCCGATTGGAACTAAGGTATTTAAATGAATTGGATGTAGATAAGCTATTGGCCGGATTTTTGGAAACAGGTGGGCTTGCGGCAAAGGCAGAACGTTATCCTGGCTGGGAAAGTACAGAGATTCAGGGACATACACTTGGGCATTACTTGACGGCGCTTTCTCAGGCTTACGGAGAAACCGGAGAAAAGGTCTTTCTCTGGAAAATAGAATATACCCTTTCAGAGCTAAAAAGAGGTCAGGGCAAAGATGGTTACCTGTTTGCTTCGTCATGTGAGCTGTTTGACCGAGTAGAGAATGAAAAGCCAGTTTGGGTGCCTTGGTATACCATGCATAAAGTGATGGAGGGTTTAATAGCGGCTTATCGTTTCACAGGAAGCCAAACTGCGTATGAAATAATGACGACTCTGGGACTTTGGATATACAGAAGATGCTGCTCGTGGAGCGAAGAGACGAGAAAAGTGGTCTTAGAGGTTGAATATGGGGGAATGAATGATTGTCTTTACGATTTGTATATAGAGACTGGAGATGAGCGGTTCGCACAAGCAGCCCGTCAATTTGATGAGATACCGCTTTTTCAGGCAATGTATAAGGGGGAAGATATTTTGAATGGGCTCCATGCTAATACTACTATTCCAAAGATTACAGGAGGATTGAAGCGTTATCTTGTATTTGGAAACGGAGAGTCAGGAGATCAGGAAATATTTTATTTGAAAATGGCGGAAAACTTTTTCCAAATAGTAGTTGAACATCACACTTATATCACAGGGGGCAACAGTGAATGGGAACATTTCGGAGAGCCAGATATATTGGATGATGAACGAACTGCTTGTAATTGTGAAACATGTAATACATACAATATGCTGAAACTTGCCAAGCTGCTGTTTCAAATTACGGGAGAGAAGAAATATGCGGAGTATTATGAGAGGGCGTTTATCAATACAATTCTCTCCTCTCAGAATCCCAAGACAGGAATGACTACTTATTTTCAACCAATGGCAACAGGGTTTTTCAAGGTATACAGCACGCCCTTTGATCGTTTCTGGTGCTGTACTGGAACCGGAATGGAGAATTTCACGAAGTTGACCGAAGGAATATATTTTATCGGTCATGGAAGAATTTATGTTAATCGTTATGTGAATTCTGATGTATTGGCTGAGGAATATGGACTTGAATTAAATGTAACTGGGGACTTTATGGCGAGTAATACAGTCGCTGTGAAGATTAAGGAAACTAGCACAGATAACAAAGAGGTGGAAATAGCCCTGCGAATTCCCGAGTGGTGTAGCAAGCCTCCACAGTTGCGGGTAGCTGCGGCTGGCGCAGTAAGCAAAGAGGAAAAAGGATATCTTATTATTAAGGCGGACTGGAAGGTGGGGGATGAGGTGGAAATAGTCTTTCCCATGAATCTTATGATACATTCTCTTCCTGATAATGAGAATACGGTCGCATTTACCTATGGTCCGTTTGTTCTTAGCGCAGGACTCGGAAAACAGATGATGGATACGACAGTTACTGGCGTGGATGTTCTCGTTCCGATGAAGGAGTTGCTGGTCAAAGATTATATTGTTCTGGAAAAAGGAACGATTTCCGAGTGGAAAGCAGGTCTGGAAAAGTATCTGGTCAAGACTCCCGGGAAATTGGAATTCACCTTAAAAAATACCGAACCTGACAGGAATCTTATATTTACTCCCCATTATGCCAGATGTCAGGATCGTTATGGAATCTATTTTAAGTTGTATCAGAAAGAGTCTCAGGCACATAGAAAATATAGTGAAAGAGAGAAATTAAGGCGGACTATCGCCAAAAGCCAGATTGATACAATTCCTATTGGGAATGACCAGTATGAACTGGCGCATCAGATCAAAGGTGAAAAAACGGATACGGCAAGAATAGGAGGACATCGTTGTAGATATGTAAAGGGAGACGGCTGGTTTTCTTATCGGCTGAAGTTGACAGTAAAAGCAAAAAAGCTTTGTGTGACCTACAGAGGTGCGGATGAAGGAACTTCGTTTGATATTTATTTGAACGATAGGCTATATAAGACGGAAACGCTTACCTTGGAAAAAGAGGAATTTTACACGAAGGAATACATTCTCCCGAAAGAAATTTTTAGTGGAAATAACACGGTTACCGTGAAATTTCAAAATACAAGCCTTAATGGCGAATGCAGGATTTTTGATGAACTTTATATCAAAAAATAACAAGAAAGAACAATTGGAGGAAACAGTATGAAAAAGAGAATTGTCGCATTAACACTTGCAGTTATGATGACTGTATCTACGCTGGCGGGCTGCGGAAGCAGTACTTCTGGCAGCACGGCTACCGGCAGTACGGGCGAATCTTCCGAAGCGAAAGATACCGAGCTGGCAGCAGGCGAAAAAGTAAAGTTAAGTGCTCTGTTCATAGCGCATCCGCTCACAAAGGATGTGAATGAAATGCAATGGGTACAGGAAATTGAAGACAAGGCAGGAGTTGAGATTGAGTGGGAGCAGATTTACACGGATTGGGAAACTGTAAAGGCTACAAGATTTGCTTCGGGAGATATACCAGATCTTGTCTTTAATGCAACGATTGATTCTGACTATACTACATATAACGGTCTGTTTCAGGATATGACAGAATTGATTGAAAAGAATGCGCCTAATATTCAGGCGATGTTTGAAGAAGAACCGGATACGAAGGTGCTTGCAACATTGGATGGAAAGATTTACGGTGTTCCGAAATTCCAAGGAAAATGGCCGTCTACTAATACGGTAATGTTTATCAATAAACAGTGGTTAGATAACCTCGGGCTGAAAAAACCCACGACATTCAGTGAACTGGAAACAGTCTTAAAGGCATTTAAAGAGCAGGATGCCAACGACAACGGAGATGAAAGCGATGAAATTCCCATGGATTACAATGCATATGGCGGTAATAATGCATGGTTTAATTCCGCATATTCCCTCACGAACCTTTTGGGAGGGATGGGAATCCAGTTAACCAACTGGGGATTGGACGCATATTTTGCTGAAGACAGTCAGATAAAAAATTATGCGGTAGATGAGAGATATAAATTATTTATGAAGTATTTAAGCACTTTGTATTCTCAGGGATTGATTAATGAAAATGCATTAACAAACGATTATTCGGCATTCCAGTCTTTATCCCGCGGTAATGAAAGTGGGGATGCGATGGTAGGTGTTGTATTCGGATGGGAAGAAACAGATAAATTCGGTCCTGAGCTTTATGCACAGTATGAACCTCTTGCGCCTCTTGCTTATGATATCGATGTTGCGGCAGACACTTATGATACCCGTTGGAGAGATGATTACACAGGGCTCAACCTTTCTGTTAACAGAGTCGCTATGAGCGCAAATTGCTCTAATCAGGATGCCGCTATGAGATTTATTGACGGATTCTATGATGCGGATACTTCCGTGCAGGTATTATTTGGAGGCATCACCGACGGCTGCGTGGAAAAGACTGGTGAAGGTACTTATAAAGTGCTTGATCCTCTTGATAAAGATACGGATGCAGGTACATGGAAGTGGACAAATGCATTTGCAGATAACGGCCCGATGTATATCAGACAGAGCAGTGAAATTGAAATGGCACAGGATATGACTTATGCGTTAGAGGAAAGGGAATATTATAACGATACAATTGCAAAGGCAGATGAAACAGATACTTATCCGCAATTTATGATGAAATATACGGAAGAAGAACAGAATACAATGGCGGTTGCGCAGGCAAATATCAACAACATAATCGATAACTACTGGTCCCTGTGGATGACCGGAGAGTCCGATATCGATGCAGATTGGGATGCTTATGTACAGAGTGTGAACGACGCAGGATTGCAGGAAATATTGCGAATCCGTCAAAAGGCATTTGATACTTATCTTGGAAAATAAAGGATGATTTTTATGAAGACCCTTATGGTAAAAAGTAAACAAATTAAGAATTATTTTCTACATACCTGGCAGCTCTGGCTCATGCTGCTGCCGGGTATGCTCTATATCTTTATATTCTGCTATGTTCCTATGTATGGCATACAGCTGGCATTCCGAGAATATAGCTTTACCTCAGGCATTACTGGAGGAGAATTTGTGGGAATGAAATACTTTAAACAGTATTTCGAAAGTCCTATGTTTTGGCCTACCCTAAAAAATACATTTATTATTGCAGCGACAAGTATTATCGTGGGATTTCCAGCACCGATTATTCTGGCTATGATTATAAACCAAATCCGAAACAAGAAATGGAAAAGAGTCATTCAGACAACAGTTTATATTCCATATTTTATTTCAGTTGTCGTGCTTGTATCCATGCTGAATATTATGCTGGCTAATAACAGCGGTGTCATCAGTAATGTTTTGAAAAATTTGCATCTGGTCAGTCAAGGTGTTAACCTGCTCGGTACGGAATCCGTATTTGTTCCAGTTTATGTATTGTCTGGAATATGGCAGACGATGGGATGGAACAGTATTATTTTTCTGGCGGCACTTTCCTCCGTAGATACGCAGCTTTACGACGCATGTAAAATTGATGGTGCAAATAGGTGGCAGACTATGATTCATATTGATTTTCCAGCAATTATGCCTACGATTATTATTATGCTTATTTTGAACATGGGAAATATTCTGAATGTAGGATTTGATAAAGTATACTTGATGCAGAATAGCTTAAATCTCGGTGCGTCACAGGTTATTTCCACTTATATTTATTCCGTGGCAATTAAAAAGGCACAGTTTAGCTTTGGTGCTGCAGTGGGATTATTTAATACAATTATCAATTTCTTATTTTTGGTAGTAACCAATCATATTTCCAAGCGTGTCTCCGGCACAGGCTTAATGTAAGGAGGCGTTTTAAAATGGGAAAAAAAACAAAAGTAAGAAGTGGCAGTCTGGTAGATAGGATTTTTGGGGTTGTGGTAATCACTCTCAGCATTATTACATTTTTGATTATTTTATACCCCCTTTGGTTTGTAATGATTGCCTCTGTCAGTAATTCCAATCTAGTCAATCTTGGAAAGGTCACATTTCTACCGAGAGACATTAGGCTATATGGTTACCAACAGATTATGGAGGATGCAAGGATCTGGAAGGGTTATGCAAATACAATTTTGTATGTAGTAGCTGGAACCCTGCTAAACATAGCCATTACGATGCCAGCGGCTTATGCGCTTTCAAGACCAGATTTTAAAGCCCGCGGAAAAATAATGTTTTATTTTGTATTTACCATGTTTTTCAGTGGAGGTCTGGTACCTCTCTATATGACGGTCAGTTCGCTGGGTTTAATCAGCTCCAAAACAATTCTGGTTATTATGGTGGCTATTAATACTTATAACCTTATTATTGCAAGAACCTTTATTGAGACCTCAATCCCCCATGATTTGTACGAGGCAGCGGTTCTGGACGGTTGTTCTCACTTTACTTATTTCTGGAAAGTAGTTGTACCTTTATCGAAGGCGGTCATTGCAGTACTGATTTTATATTATGCGGTATTCCATTGGAATGACTATTTTAACGCACTTATTTTTAACAGCGATAAGAGTAATGAGCCGTTACAGATTGTACTCAGAAGAATACTTTTGCTGAACGAAGCATTTTCTGGCGGAAGTGGGGGAGTGCAGGGTGGTTATGCCCAATCTTCGGCAGATCAGGTAAAATATGCGGTTATTATTGTATCTACAATCCCTATTCTATGTGTATATCCGTTTGTACAGAAATATTTTGAAAAGGGAGTTATGATAGGGGCAGTGAAGGGGTAAGAAAATGTGCACCTAAATCTTACCGAGCTAGATAAACTGGTCTGCAAATATTCATTGTACAGAAAACAACCAAAATAAAAGCTAAATAAAAAGGGCATCCGTTCAGCAATAACGGATGCCCTTTTCGGGAAAGGAATTTGTCTTCTATTGATGAATCCTAGCGAATCGTAATCTTGAATTCAGGCAATGCAGTATCTGTTAATGAACCGAAACATTTATGTGATACATTGATATTGCCGTTTTCATTTACTGCAGTCAGTTCAAAGATCTTCTCTGCATTTGTATGATAAATCGCACATGTAGCGGATTTGCCTTCTGCCAAATGATAGATTATGAATTCTGTATCCTTCAGATAGTCATATTCGAAATCCTTCTCAAAATGACCGTAGGCTATGATGCTGTTCGGCTTGGCAAGTACAGGCATTTCCATATAAGAACAGGTATGCTGATACCAGTTACCGCCTTCATATTCCTTGCCAGTGATGATATCTGTCCAGATGCCTCGTGTTCCGTCTGATTCCATAGGCAGATAGTATTCTGCCATAGAGTCCTCATTGAAGATCGGAGCTGCAAGCAGATTGTCACCGAACATATATTGTCTGTCTAATGGCAGACAGGTTGGATCATAGGCATAGTCCATAACCATGGCGCGCATCATAGGCACACCAGTTTCATGAGTCTGTACAGCTTGAGAGAAAATATACGGCATCAAGCGACCTTTTAGTTTTGTGAAGAAACGAAGTACATCACAGGACTCCTCATCAAAGAGCCATGGAACTCTGTAGGAGCTGCTTCCGTGTAATCTAGAGTGAGAGGAGAGTAGGCCGAATGCAGACCATCTCTTATAAATATCAGGTGTTGCTGTTGCTTCGAAGCCAGAGATGTCGTGGCTGAAATAGCCAAAGCCTGACATACAGAGAGAAAGCCCTCCGCGCAGTGTCTCTAACATAGAACTGTATTCTGCTGAACAGTCACCACCCCAGTGTACTGGGAACTGCTGTCCGCCAGCTGTTGCACTGCGAGCAAACAGGCATGCTTGATTTTTGCCGTAGTATTCCTCTAACAGAGAGAATACACATTTGTTATATAAGAAAGTATAGTAGTTATGCATCTTAATCGGATTAGAGCCGTCATAATATACAATATCAGTAGTAGGGATGCGCTCTGCAAAATCCGTTTTGAACGTATTGACCCCCATATCACATAACGCACGTAATTTATCTGTATACCATTTACATGCAGCAGGATTGGTAAAGTCTACGATTGCCATACCAGGCTGCCATAAGTCACACTGGAATACATCACCGTTTGTCTTTTTGATAAAATATCCACCTTCCACACCCTCATCAAACATAGAAGAGCGTTGGGCAATATATGGATTAATCCACACGCAGGATTTTAATCCTTTTTCCTTTAGGCGACCAAGCATTGCTTTTGGATCAGGAAACTGTTCTAGATTCCACTGCATGTTACAAAGTTCAAATTCTTTCATCCAGAAGCAATCAAAGTGGAAGACCTGAAGCGGTATGTCTCTGTCAGCCATACCATCAATGAAAGAGGTAATGGTTTCTTCGTCATAAGTTGTTGTAAAGGAAGTAGTCAGCCACAGGCCAAATGTAAATGCAGGCGGTAGAGCAGGCTTCCCTGTTAAGTCTGTATAGAGATTCAGTGTGCCCGGTATATTGTCACTGCCGAATACGAAGTATTCCAGTTCTTCACCGGGAACCGTAAAGGACACCTTGGAGACTGTGTCGGAGGCAACCTCATAAGAAACCTTATCAGGAGAGTTAACAAATACACCATAACCGCGTGAGGACACATAGAAAGGAATACTCTTATAACTCTGCGGTGTGCATGTACCACCATCAGCATTCCAGATCTCTACATTTTGTCCATTTTTAGTAAAAGGTGTAAACTTCTCACCAAAGCCATAGATATATTCACCCGCTGAGAGGCAAAGCTGCTCACGGATAAAGGTTGAACGATGGTCTGTTGGATATGAGAAGAAAGTATCATTTTCAAGTGGTTTCAACCGCTCAGCTGTACGATACGGCTCTTCTTCAATAATAGAAGTGGAACGCCAGCCGCCTCCTGTCAGAACTTTTCCCTGATAGGTATAACTGAACTTCCATGTATCTTTCATGATGCGGACTGCAGTCTGACCAGAGACAAGCTCCACATATTCATCTGTCTCGGTGATAACTGGAAGAAAAGCGATTTTGGTCTGTTCATACAATGTAAAATGAGGACCGTGGTCAACTGTTCCTTTATAATGCACAATATTGACTTTGATGACATCTGGTGTCATAGAGGAATAGGTAATCTCTAGATTGGGACCAGCCAGTGTCATACCGCGGTTTTCAACTTTTGCAGGAGTTACCAGCAATTTGATTTCATTTTTTGTAGTCTTGATTTCATAGGCATGTGTGGCATAGTTCGTATCGTATCCGTTTTTAGTGAGCCAGAATCCATCTGAAAATATCATAATCTGTACCATCCTTTCCATATCTAAAAGTTACGTTCTGTTGTTTTATGTGTTGCATCTTTTAACACAATATTGATGAAGTAAAAATATCACACTCAATAGTAGCAGGAAATCAGATTTTGGGAGCATCAGTTACTTTAATCGTGAGTTTCTGAAAGCAATCGGATGTTCACCAGGAATGTATCGTAGGAAAACCAGTATTCAATCGTATTGAATCAGTTCATCCACTCACTCACATCAGGTATCTTCTTAAGAATTGGCAGAAGTACAAGTGTTATGATGATTCCAGCAAAACCCTGAACGATATTGAAAGGAATACCAGTAGCCGATGAGCCTACACCTGCAGCAAAGGTTGTGCCTGTAAAGGATCCAGCTGCCAGCATGGCAAGGAATATCTCAAATAGAAAATATCCAATCACCATAAATGACTCAGCCACAGCTCCGCAGATGATCAGGCATAGATATTCGGTACCTTTATGATGTGAGTGAAATAATTTCTTGAGTCCTCTGAACAGCAGGGCAGCAATCACTGCGGAAATTGCTTTGATAATCAGAGTTGCGGGAGCAAAGGCAGCATAACCTGAGAACAGATCAGCCAACATGGAGCCGATCCCTGCAGCAAGCCCACCGTAGACAGGCCCCAGTATCACACCACATAATAAAACAAGTGCATCTCCGAGATGAATGTATCCAAAGGTTGGAGTCGGTATTTTGATGGCCATCGTTGCCACACAAGAAAATGCAGCTAATAATGCGGCGGTTACCATAAATTTTGTGGAATATTTTTGTTTCATGCAAGTCTCCCCCTACGATTATTATAATATTATATATTCCAGTATACATGAAACTGAACGCTTTTCAATGAAAATCAATATGGTATAAAAAAAGATACAATCACAGTAGTGACTTTATTGCATGCGGGTTCTACAAAACGATTGAACAGATAGGATAACAGCAATAAAATAACAAGAGTTATGAAAAATATGATAGCACTGCAGAGCAGGTAACTATCAAACAATAATGCCATTTTGAGAAGCAGTCCCGAAGAAAGGGAGAATATTAAAGGAAGATTTAACAAGTAAACAGCAAACGAAATGTCACCCAAAAAGAGAACAGGCTTCACAGAAAGTACTTTCTGAAGGACAGGCAGACACAAAACAGCAGCTGTCAGCAGAAGTGCTCCAAGGATATGATAGAATTTATAGGGCGTGAGCCCTACAGGCAGATGATTTAGGTAATGATACAGATTAACAGGTGCGTCTATGCCAGAAGGGTATCCACCGAACAGCAGTCCAAGCAAGGCAACGAGAACGGCCCCTACTTTTAGAAACATAGTTTGTTTGATTCGGTCAAGCCAATCCTGATGGCGCACGGAAATATAAGCAAGTGCGGTGCCGAATACAAAGGAAAGGTAGAGACTGTCCAGATGAATAAAGATTAGCGCAAAGAATCCATAGAGAATCAGCATTCTGCGGTTATGCTTGCCAGCCATGATGCTTAGGATACTCGAAAGAAAACCGCCAATCAATAGAGTGCTCAGCATCCAGAAGGAATTAGAGAAGGTTTCATCAGCCTTGAACCAGATTCTAGCAAAGGAGCTGGAAAAGAGTTCATAGAGAGATAAGGGGTATGTATATCGCCCAGTCATCAGACCAGAGCCTGTTACTGCAGCAGCGGCATTATTAAAAAACAATCCAAGCCGTGACAGGATCAGAATCATGATACAGACACAGAAAACAGGTAGAAACAATCTAAAATAGCGTTTTAGAAAGCTGTTTGAAATGCTGTCAAGCGCATTGTCTTTGTCTGCGTTTTGCAGGATTTTACAGCTTATAATATAGGCACTTAAAATAAAAAAGATGCATACCATGAAATTGCCATTTGTCAGTACAGAAACTGGAGAGGAGGCGTACCAAGTATCTAGTCCGCCTGATATATGGGATACAGTATCACCGCCGAGATAGGAGGCTGGGAAAAAAGCCATCAGAAAATGATTCACAAAAACAAGAATACAGGCAATACCACGCAGCCCGTCAATATAGGAAATTCGTTTGTTCATGACAGAATCCTCCAAGGTTTACATCATATATTGAAACCGTGATATAGCTACTGCATCGGAAACAGGTCAGGATATTCTGCTCTGATTTCCGCAGTGAATTTTATAGCTCCTTTTTCATTTAAATGAGAAGCATCTCCAAAGTAGGCATCCTCATAGTGCGCAATCACTGTATCTATTGCTATTTGCGGATATTCCTGTGACAGAAGTTTCATATAGGCAGTATATTCCTCGCTATAAACGTCATCAAGCAGATCATAAGAGGCAGTATTCATCGGTGCCTGCTCCAGTACAACATGAATCTTGTTTTCGACACATAGATTCAACAGCTTATGCATATATAAATCTGCCATGGGTGATAGATTCAGTGCCGTATAATTGGATTCATAATTATGGTCGGAACAGCCGTCCGCAGTGCCAAAGTAGTACTGTCCGCGATTGGAGGCAATCTCACTGTAAATTTGTTCGTTTGAACTGAGACGTCCGATAAATCCACTGTTATACATTGCCGGCAGATATTTATTCGGAAGGCGCAGCCTGTAGCTGACCGTATCAAGTAGGTAGGAGTCTATCAAAATGGCATCCTCAGATATGCGTTGTGCATTGCTCAGAACTTCGACTACCTCATTGATGTCTAAATAATTGAAATACATGGTTCTCTGCCAGAAGTTATCTAGAAACGAATAATGATAGGGCGTGAACATGATCAAGGCATGCTCTGGGGCATCGTGATATTCCAGATAGCGCTGTAGTGTATAGTAGATTTCAATCGGAGTGGCTCCACCCATGGACAGATTCATGACGTTATCACCCAGACTGGATGGAATCAGCCCTGCTTTGGCTGTGGAATCACCGAGAATCAGAGTATCATAGGACGGTCCTGACAGAGTCATATCCTTTTGGTAGTTCCAGGAGGGGAACTCATCGTCCATATACCCGAACGGAAACAAGGCAGTGAACAGACACAACACTACTAAGGGAACAACTGCCAGTATACACTTTGAAAAGAAACGAATCAGTGTCTTTTTCATGATATGCCTTTCTATTAAAAGTTCATATACAAAAATTCTTGTGTAGACAGATTACAGGATAATAAAATCATGCTAATCAGTAGGTAATAAAACGCCCAGCGAATCACAACCGGTTTGGCCGCCAAATAAATAAATGCTTCTTTCTTTTCCTGTATCAGATCTACAATCAGCAGAATCAAAAGTGAGAACAGTAATATATAGAAGTTGGCAACTCCAAGTCCGAGTCCGTATAATGTTCCGTCAAAGAGAGGACGCAGACTGAAACCAGTGAACATACGACGAAAGATCTCCAATGCATCATGTACGGAGCCAGATACAAAGAAAACGAGTGAAATATGAAACAAAATAAACGTAAAAGCAATTTGTATAGCTTTACCGATACGGTTACTGAAATCATAATGAAGAAGCTTGCAGCATTGTTTTCTGACAGGCTTCAGCAGATCACCTGCTATTTGGAAGATTCCGTTCACAGCACCCCATAGGATATAGTTTAGGCTTGCGCCATGCCACATACCGCTTGCCAGAAAGACTACCATAGTATTGAAATATTTGCGCCATTTGGATACCCTGCTTCCGCCCATTGGAATATACAGGTAATCCACGAACCAGGTATTCAAGGAGATATGCCATCTGCGCCAGAACTCTTTCACATTTTTGGAAAAGAAGGGCTGTTTGAAATTGGTCATCAGAGTGAAGCCCATCACCTTGGCAGCACCAATGGCAATATTTGAATAGCTGGCAAAATCACAGTATATTTCGAAACCATAAAAGAAGATTCC
>CAZACC010000053.1:1669-14891 GCA_964483545.1 uncultured Lachnospiraceae bacterium | reverse complement strand
GTACATATGCAGCTACTGGAAGAGAGAATTCGCAGGGACGGCGTGGTTCGTCCGGGTAACATCCTTAAGGTCGATAGTTTCTTAAATCATCAGATGGATATTCCGTTATTTTGTGAGATGGGTCGTGAGTTCAAGCAACGTTTCATGAGTGAGGAGATTAACAAGATTTTAACCATTGAGGCATCAGGAATCGGAATTGCATGCGTTGTAGCACAGTATTTTCATGTGCCGGTTGTATTTGCTAAGAAATCCAAGACAAAAAACATTGCAGGAGATGTTTATACGACTAGGGTAGAATCTTTTACGCATGGTAAGGTATTTGACATTATCGTGTCAAAGCAGTTTTTGGGACCAGACGACAAGGTACTGTTGATTGATGATTTTCTTGCAAACGGTAAGGCCTTGGAGGGGTTGGTTCAGCTAGTGCAGGATGCGGGAGCTACATTAGTAGGGGCTGGAATTGCAATTGAGAAGGGCTTTCAAGTCGGAGGAGATGCGCTGCGTGCGAAAGGAATCCATGTAGAATCGCTCGCAATTGTAGAGAGCATGAATGATGAGACAGGCGAGATTATATTTCGAGAGAATAACTAGTACAGATGAAAGAGCGATGGGGCTGCGAATTTTCGCAGCCTTATTATGTTTAGGGAGATGGCAAAACCAGATTACACAGTGACAGAGCTCTACAACGTTTTAGAACTGAATAAGGAGGCTTATATGTATCGACTGAATATCAACGGAAAAGAAATAACCACAGAAGAGGATCAAAAGCTGCTTCGCTTTCTTCGAGATGACCTGCATCTGAATGCAGCGAAGGATGGCTGCAGTGAGGGAGTCTGTGGAACCTGTACGATTCTTGTAGATGGTAAAAAGGTAAAGGCATGTGTGCAGCCATTATCAGCTTTTGAGGGTAAAAAAATCATTACCGTGGAAGGGCTGACGCCAAGAGAAAAAGAGATATATGTTCATGCCTTTGGTGAGGCAGGAGCCGTTCAGTGCGGATTCTGTATTCCGGGTATGGTAATATCTGCCAAAGCCTTGCTGGATGAAAATCTAAACCCATCACGCGAGGATGTGAAACGTGCCATTCAGGGAAATATCTGCAGATGTACTGGTTATCAGAAGATTGAAGAGGCAATTTTGATGGCAGCTAAATATTTTCGAGAAGACCTTCCGGTACCAGAACTCGAGAAGGACGGTTCCCTGAACCGCAGATTCAAACGTGTAGATGTGGCTGAGAAGGTACTTGGAACAGGGGAATATGTAGATGATATTATACTTCCAGATATGCTGTATGCCAAGGCACTTCGCTCCCAGTATCCGCGTGCTGTTGTGAATAGAATTGATCTTTCAAAGGCACTAAAGCATCCAGACTGTGTCCGTATTCTCACGGCAAAGGATGTTCCACATAATAAAATAGGTCATATTGTTCAGGATTGGGATGTGATGATTGCCGAGGGAGATACCACTCGCTATATCGGTGATGCGCTGGCACTTGTCGCAACGAACCGCAGAGAGACATTGGATGAGGTCTTGGATCTAATTGAAGTAGACTATACAGAACTGTTGCCGATTACAGACCCGCAGGATGCACTTCAGGAGGATGCACCACGACTACATCCGGATGGAAATATTATGCGCAAGGAAGTATTGAAACGTGGTGATGCTGATGCAGCCATTCAGAACTCGAAATATGTTGTGACCAATCACTACAGTACGCCTTTCAATGATCATGCCTTTATGGAGCCGGAATGTGCAATTGCCATGCCGGAAGGAGAGGATGGACTGCTGCTCTATACTGGTTCACAGTCTGTGTATGATGAACAACGGGAAATATCCACGATGTTAAATATCTCACCGGATCAGGTGCATAGCCGTTCAAAGCTTGTTGGCGGCGGCTTTGGTGGGAAAGAGGACATGAGTGTTCAGCACCATGCGGCGCTGATGGCATGGTATACCAAGCGTTCGGTTAAGGTGAAGTTCTCCAGACAGGAAAGCTTGCTGTATCATACAAAACGACATGCAATGGAAATGGACTTTACAACAGCATGTGATGAAAACGGGATTCTGACCGGCATGAAGGCCTTGCTGATTGCGGATACTGGAGCATACGCTTCTCTCGGGGGACCAGTACTACAGCGCGCATGTACACATGCGGCGGGACCTTATAATTATCAGAATATGGATATTGTTGGAATGTCCGTCTATACCAATAACGTGGTGGGTGGAGCCTATCGTGGCTTTGGCGTCACACAGAGCTGCTTTGCTACAGAGAATAATATAAATCAGTTGGCCGAAATGGTTGGAATCTCTCCATGGGAGATCCGTTATCGGAATGCAATTCGTCCGGGACAGATTCTTGCAAATGGGCAGATTGCTGATCCAAACTGTGCGATGGCTGAATGTCTGGAAGCAGTCAAGGATGCATATGAGAAGCATCCGTATGCGGGAATTGCCTGTGCATTCAAGAACAGTGGAACAGGAGTAGGACTAAAGGATATCGGCAGATGTATCTTATCTGTTGAAGATGGAATTGTTCATATTCGAACCTCAGCATCCTGTATGGGACAGGGCATCGCTACGATGTGTACACAGATGGTATGCGAAGAGACTGGAATTGATCCAGCATTACTTTTCCATGAGAGACCTGATACTATACGGACACCAAATGCAGGAACCAGTACAGCCTCCAGACAGACGGTACTAACTGGAGAGGCGACGAGACGAGCAGCTGAGAAGCTTGGAGCAAAGCTTAAGACTGGCTTATCCTTAAAGGAACTGGAGGGACAGGAATTCTATGGAGAATTTTCTGCGGTCACAGATCCGATGGGATCCAATAAACCATTTCCGGTTAGCCACGTCAGCTATAGCTACGGAGCGCAGGTAGTTATTTTAGACGAAACAGGAAAGCTGGAAAAGGTGGTAGCGGCATATGATGTCGGAACACCTGTCAATATACAGTCTGTGGAGGGGCAGATCGAAGGCGGAATCGTGATGGGACTAGGATTTGCTTTAACAGAGGATTATCAGCTAAAGGATGGTTATCCGCAGGTGAAATTTGGAACATTGGGACTGATGCGTGCTCCTCAGGCACCGCCCATCGAGGTTAAGCTGATTCAGGCTCCAGGAGAGAAGCTGCCATATGCGTTTGGTGCGAAAGGCGTCGGAGAGCTGTGTCTGATACCGACCTCTCCAGCTTGCTCACATGCATACTATAGGCTGGATGGAATATTCAGAACGAAGCTTCCGTTAGAGGATACATTTTATAAAAAGAATGTGCAGAAGAGGGCAAAGCAATGACCATTCATGGGCTGATTCCGGTAGCCGGACTGTCCTCCAGAATGGGAGAACATGGATTCAAACCGCTCCTGCCACTGCTTGGTAAGACCGTGATAGAGACGACCGTGGATTCGATGCTGCTGGCAGGAGTCGACTGCGTGGTGATTGTCCTGGGTCACAGGGCAGATGAAATCAAGAAGGTACTGAGTGGGCGAGAGGGTAGCAATCACCTGATTTATGTCTATAATCAGGATCCAGCTGCAACAGATATGTTTGCCTCTGTGAAAATCGGGCTACAGGCAATGCCGGAAGGAGATGCTTTCTTTTTGCTTCCAGGAGATATGCCTTTGGTGAAACAGGAAACCTTTTCACAGCTGCTGCGTGTCAGAGAGCAGACAGGGGCAAGGCTCATCTATCCTGCAGTCAAAGGACACAAGAAACATCCTCCGTTGATAGATAAGACCCTGATTCCACTCATTCTTGCTGATGAACAAGGAGATGGACTAAGAGGAGTTTTTGGACAATATACAAGAATGTATCCTGATCAGGTTGTGTTACAGGAAATCATAGATTCAGGCTGTATTACAGACATTGATACGATAGAGGATTATAAGAGAGTGTTACATAGAGAATCACCATGATAGAAACAGTTCAAAAAAGGAGGTATGACATAAGATGAAAGACATTAGCAAATCTGTTAAAAAGAAAGATCATGAGAACAAGATTACGGGACGTGCCATGTATGTGGGGGATTATCCCACAGAGGATCTACTGTTCGGAAAAATCCTTCACTCGCCAAAGGCTAGGGCACGTATTGTCAGAGTGAAGCTGCCGGTATTTCCCCAAGGGTATTTTATGGTAGACAAAAATGATGTGCAGGGTGACAACAATGTCGCGATTGTCATGGATGACATACCTGTTTTTGCAAGGGATACAGTCGAGTATATTGGAGAGGCTGTCCTGATGGTGGTTGGACCTGATGAGAAGAAGGTCGATGAGCTTTTGAATGAGATCGAAGTGGATTATGAGGAGCTGACTCCTATTCTGGATATGCGTGAGCATGATACTGTATTCTTTGATTACAGCTATGGAAGAGGCAATCTTGAGAAGGCTTTTGCTGAGGCTGACAAGGTCTATGAAGAAGAATTCGAGACCGGTTATCAGGAACAGGCCTATCTGGAGACACAGGGGATGATTGCTTCTTACCATGACGGCAAAATGACCATCCATGGCTCTATGCAGTGTCCGTATTATGTACACGGAGCAGTGGCGCGTGCGATGGGTCTGACTGCAGACCAGGTACAGATCATACAGGATGTGACGGGCGGCGGATTTGGAGGTAAGGAAGCATTTCCTTCTATTCTTGCCTGTCAGGTTGGTGTTGCGGCTATGAAAGCAGACAAACCAGTGCGTGTGGTATTTGACAGACGTGAGGATATGGAATTTACGAGCAAACGTCATCCATCTTTATGCAAATACAAGATGGCAGTTAAGGATCAAACAATCACAGCCATGGATATTGATGTCATGTTCAATGGTGGAGCTTATACAACGCTTTCCGCTGTAGTGCTACAGCGAGGAATCATTTGTGCCAACGGAATTTACAATGTAGAAAATCTGAAGGTACATGGAAATGCAGTGAAGACCAATACAACACCATGTGGAGCCTACAGAGGATTTGGGGCACCGCAGACCTTCTTTGCAGTTGAAACGATGCTGAATCACATCGCTGCTGACCTTGGTGTGGATGCGCTGCAGTTCAAGCAGAAGCATCTGGTGAAGCAGGGAGATCCGACCTCTACAAATGGTAAATATCATTTCCCTGTGCCGATTCCGGCTATGATCGAAGAGATTGACAAAGCATGTGATTACAGAAAGAAGCGTGCCCTGTATCAGAATCAGCCGGCAGACAGCCGTTATAGGAGAGGCATCGGGATGTCCATGTATTTTCACGGAGCAGGTTTTACGGGCTCTGGAGAGAGAGACATCATTAAGGCTGTGACCAAGCTGCATAAATATCCTGATGGCAAGGTGGAAATTCTGGCTTCCAATTCAGATATTGGGCAGGGTCTCAAGACTACCTTCAGTAAAATTGTTGCAAAGGAATTGAATGTTCCGTTAGAACAGATTCTGATTGAAAATCCGGATACAGACAGAGTACCAAATTCTGGTCCTACGGTTGCATCACGTTCGCTGATGACGGTTGGTGAGCTGCTTCGAAGAGCTGCCATCAAGCTTCGCAGCGAATGGAAGGACGGAGAGGATCAGATTGTGGAGGAACATTTTAAAGAGCCTGATTTTGTGATTCCGTTCTATTTGGATAAATTTGAAGGAGATGCTTATCCGACCTATGCGTGGGCAGTGAATGCGATTGAGGTAGAGGTGGATGCCTTGACAGCAACCAATCGTGTCATTGGGGCATGGGGTTCCTTTGATGTCGGAACACCGATTGATATGAATATCGTAGTTGGACAGATGGAGGGCGGTTTCCTGCAAGGAATCGGCTACTCTTCCATGGAATATATGACTACCAATGAAAAGGGACAGATCAGGAACAACAGCTTCAGCGATTATATCATTCCGACAGCAGTGGATGTGCCTAATATGGTAGCAATGATGCATGTGGAGGAGTATCCAGATGGACCATACGGTGCGAAGGGTGCAGGAGAGCTGCCGCTTGTCGGAGCACCGGGCGCTTATATAGAGGCACTGGAACAAGCACTTGGAGCGAAGCTGCACCATGCACCATTTACAGCAGATGATACCATGAAGGTCTTACAGAAAAAGAAAAATGGACAGGAGGCGACTGATCGATGACAGACGAAATTAGATTTAACTTAAATGGAAAAGACGTGAGCTATCGGGGCAAAGCAGGCGCCAGATTATTGGATACCCTGCGCAATGAATTTCATCTAACAGGCGTAAAATGCGGCTGTAAGGAGGGAGAATGTGGTTCCTGTGCGGTAATCTTAGACGGGAAGCTGGTTAATTCCTGTATGGTAGCCATGGGACGTATAGAGGGCAGCAGTATTGTTAGCATTGAAGGCTATCGAGAGACACAACGATTTGCAGTACTGGATCGTGCTTATGCTGAAGTCAGCGCTGTACAGTGCGGCTATTGTATTCCAGGAATGATCCTTGCCTCAGAATGTATTCTGAGTGCTAATCCGCATCCGACAGAGGAGGAGATTCGAGAAGGCATTTCGGGCAATCTCTGCCGGTGTACCGGCTATAATGCAATCGTGAAAGCCATTGCAATCGCAGCAAAGGAGGGGGATGGACTATGGTAAACGGGTATACACCAACAACATTAGCGGAAGCATTAGAAATACGGGCTAAGGAGCAGGTGACTCCTTTTGCAGGTGGTACAGACCTGATGATTCGTGGTGATGAAAATGCTCATTATTTGTTTTTACATAAAATAAAAGAAATGCGGGAAATCTCAGAGGATGATTCCTATCTAAAGATTGGCGCAACATGTACATTTTCTGAAATTCTTGCCAGTACACTATGCCCAGCCATCCTGGGGGATGCCCTGTCAAAAATTGCTGCACCAGCCATCCGCAATATGGGTACGATTGGGGGGAATCTCGGGAATGGTTCCGCTAAGGCAGACAGTGTTCTGATTTTTTTCGTAACGGATGCGAAGCTGCGTCTTGCGGGTAGCAGCGGAGAACGTATCATACCAATCAAGGACTTCTATCAAGGCAGAAAGAAATTAGATCTTCGTCCAGAGGAACTGATTGTAGAGGTATGGATGCCGAAGACAGCATTGCAGGCGAATTATCGATATGAAAAGATCGCAGCCAGAGAGGCACTTGCGATTTCCAGAGTGTCATTTGCAGCACTCATTGTGATGGAAGACAGAAAGGTTCAGCATCTGGCAACCGCTTTTGGAGCAGTAAGCGATGTCGTGATTAGAAGAGATGACCTTGATAAGATGCTGATTGGACTGACCATAGAAGAAGCCAAACATAAGAAACAGGATTATTTAGCAGCCATGAACGAAGCAATCGTTCCGATTCGTGGCAGAGTATCATCTGAGTATAGAAAATCGGTTTGTGAAAATCTTTTGGAGGATTTTTTGAATGACTATATCAAATGATTTTATACAAAAGAAAGACTTGAAAATCATACGGGGCAATTTGATCTGGAGCAGGGATCTCGAGCACCTGGAGGTGCTTGAACATGGATATTTGGTCATAGAACAGGGCATCTGTCATGGAACCTATGCATGTCTTCCAGATATCTATGCAGGACTGTCGGTTGCGGATTACGGTGATCGGCTGATTATTCCTGGTCTGATAGACTTGCATCTACATGCCTCACAGTATGCGTTCCGTGGGCTTGGTATGGACATGGAACTGATTGAATGGCTGAATGTTAATACATTTCCGGAGGAGGCGAAGTATGCTGATTTGGAATATGCAAAACGTGCCTATACACAGTTCACAGAGAATCTGCGGCGGGGTGCTACCACGAGAGCCTGTGTCTTTGCAACACAGCACAGAGAGGCGACTGAACTTCTGATGGATCTGCTGGAGGAAAGCGGACTTAAGACGATGGTAGGCAAGGTCAATATGGATCGCAATGCGCCAGAGGAGCTGTGTGAGAAAAGCGCAGAGATATCGGCATCCGACACCATCAGATGGCTTGAAGAATGTCAGGGAAAATATAAGCATACACAACCGATTATCACACCGAGATTCATACCGTCCTGTACAGATGAATTGATGGTGAAGTTAAGCCAGATCAGACAGGACTACAAGCTGTCGGTACAGTCACACCTATCAGAAAATTTGAAAGAAATTGAATGGGTAAGAGAGCTATGTCCAGAAGCCAAAAGCTATGCGGATGCCTATGACAGATTCGGGATCTTAGGCGGACCAGGGCATGAAATTATGGCACATTGTGTGTACCTGACAGAGGAAGAAGAAACGCTTCTTCTGGAAAAGCAAGTCTATATTGCACACTGCCCGGATTCTAATACGAATCTGGCATCGGGAATTGCTCCAGTGAGACGTTTTCTAGATCGTGGTATGAGGGTTGGTCTGGGAACGGATATTGCAGGCGGCTATTCAGACAGTATCTTTAGCCAGATGGCAGAAGCGATACGCGTATCAAAGCTACGCTGGCGGTTGTCGGATGAGTCACTGCGTCCACTGACACTTGCAGAAGCATTTTACCTCGGCACAATGGGTGGAGGTTCTTTCTTTGGGCAGGTAGGCAGCTTCTTAGACGGCTATGAATGTGATGCAATCGTGATTGATGACAGCAAGCTGCAGGCACCCTACCCGATGACACCACTACAGCGACTGGAGCGAGTCATGTATTTACCGGAAAAATGTGAAATCATTTCAAAATATGTAGCTGGAAATGAGTTGTAATC
This sequence comes from uncultured Lachnospiraceae bacterium, assembly GCA_964483545.1. GTDB lineage: Bacteria > Bacillota > Clostridia > Lachnospirales > Lachnospiraceae > JAAYYM01. Next base: position 6,226 of record CAZACC010000053.1, on the reverse strand, counting down.
ACTGCCTGACATATGAGTTGTAATCACTGCCTGTCATAATTGACATTTATCAAAATTTCGACTAAAATAAAGTTAGAATTTAGATTAGTCAAAGGAGGAAGCGATGGCATATATAGAACGGGCAATCAAAACGGTTCTTCATAACAGAGTAACAGGCAGTAAATGCCTACTGTTAGTCGGGGCTAGACAGGTTGGGAAATCGACTTTAATCAAACACGAATTTCCGGAATATCATCAGACATCGTTTGACGACAAATTAACTAGACTGCAGGCTAGAGAAGAGCCGAAGCTCTTTATGCTGAACAATCCTTGTCCGCTTTTCATAGATGAAGTTCAGAAGGAGGAAAGTATCTTAGAAGACATCAAAATCAAGGTGGATGCTACTGATGAGAGAGGACTGTATATTTTATCGGGCTCACAGCGGCTGGAGCTGATAAAGGGGGTCAGTGATTCACTGGCAGGGAGAGTTTCTGTTACAGAGCTTTCAGGACTATCCATGAGAGAAATCAAAGGAGTCGACTACAATCAGCATTTTATTCCCACAGAAGATTATTTCACATCAAGAGAGAAGAAGCTGAAGTCCTATACAGACATATGGGAGACCATTCATAAGGGTTCCTATCCAGAGCTGTATGATGTGGATCGGGACTGGACGGATTTTTATTCTTCCTATGTAAACACATACATTGAAAGAGATATTAACGAACTGATTGATAGTGATAGTGTTACCTTTACGAAGTTTTTAACTGCTGTTGCAGCCCGAACAGGGGAATTGCTGAATTATAATCATATTGCAAGTGATATCGGAGTTTCAGAACCGACAATAAAGAACTGGATTTCCATCCTAGAGAGAACGGGTATTGTATATTTGCTTCAGCCATACAGCGCCAATGCACTGAACAGAGCCATTCGTACACCCAAGATTTATTTTAGGGATACAGGTCTTGCCTGCTTTTTAACAAGATGGCTGACTGCAGATGCATTGAAAAATAGTGCAGTTGCAGGCAATATGTTTGAAACATTTATCGTATCAGAAATATTAAAATCCTATTCTAATGAGGGAATGGATTACCGTTTCTGTGTGTCCTACTACAGGGGCAAGGACAAGAAAGCAGACGGAGAAAATGAAATCGATCTGATTATTGAGGAAAATGGAGTTTTATATCCCGTGGAAATTAAAATGTCAGGAAATCCAAAGGCATCTATGGCATCAGCCAATACTGTTTTGGATAAAGTGATTGAGAAAAAGCGAGGCATGGGAATCATTCTCTGTCTGATTGATCAGAAAACATATCTCAGAGAAAACCTAATTGCTTTACCGATCGACTACATTTGATTAGTGTTTTCAAGCTGAAATTGACAATGGTATCCTAATAGGATATAATATAAGAAATAGTAACCAAAATGGGCACAATGAAGGTGAGAACATGACCTATTTGATGAAAGAACTTAGAAATTCGACCGGAATGACACAAAAGTCATTTTCTGATGTGTATGGTATTCCACTTAGCACACTTCGCAAGTGGGAGCAAGGAGAAGCTTCTCCCGCACCATATGTGATAAATTTTATGTCCAAATTGATTCCGGAATACAACGGGTCATTAAAAAAAATGCAAGGATCAAACGGACATGTTTATTACTATAATGAAATAAAAAAAACGGTTTTAGATGCAAAAGGAAATGAGATTATCATTCAAGAAAATCTCAAAGAAATCAAGGAGCAAAATCTTATTTTGTATCTAGAAGAATTATTTGATTCATTTTATAGTATTCAGGATAAATTTAATAAGAAGGTTTTAACCGATACGAGTCCCAGTTCTGCCGTTGATACCGTCTTTGGCCTTTTCAAGTAAGGTAATGAGCGCAGTACGTCTAGGCTTACTGGAGGCAAATTCCACACAAGCCTCGACCTTCGGGAGCATAGAGCCGGGAGCGAATTCTCCAGCTTTTATATATTCTCTTGCTTCTTCAACCGTCATATGATCAAGCAATTTCTCATCTGGCTTACGAAAATGAATCGCAACCTTTTCAACCGCAGTCAAGATAATCAGTATATCTGCATCAAGATCCTGCGCCATTCTGGCACTGCAGAAATCCTTATCAATCACGGCACTGGCACCCTTTAGATGATTTCCCTGTCTGACAACCGGAATACCACCGCCGCCAGCCGCAATTACAATATCTCCAGCATTTACCAACGTTCTGATTGCATCAATTTCAACAATCTCAATCGGGCGCGGAGAGGCAACAACACGTCGATAGCCTCTTCCCGAATCCTCTATTATAATATGACCATACTCCTTCGCAGCATAATCAGCCTGCTCCTTCGTCATAAAATGCCCCACAGGCTTCGTCGGATGTTCAAAAGCAGGATCACTTTCATCTACTCTGACCTGCGTAATCATGGTCGTTACCGACTGATTCAGTCCACGATTCTTTAATTCCTCACGCAGTGCATTCTGAAGATCGTACCCGATATACGCCTGACTCATTGCAACACAAACAGAAAGGGGCGTATTTGGCTGGTTCACGTCCTCACGAGACAAAGCTGCCATCGCATTGTTGATCATGCCAACCTGCGGCCCGTTTCCATGAGAAATAATCACCTCATGCCCCTCCTCAATCAAATCCACAATCGATTTAGAGGTCATCTTAGCCGCCGTCATCTGCTCCGGAAGCGTATTCCCAAGCGCATTCCCACCAAGCGCAATCACAATCCTACTCATACAGAACCCTCCATAACACCCCCACACTAAAGCAGGGGACTTTACAACACATTAGATAAGTAAAGTTCATCATACAAATATAAATTTCATCCGCAACAGACAAGGAAAGCAGCCATGTACCACTCACTTCAATGTCTCAAAGGAGTCTGATCATCCATAACAGACGGGGAAGGCAGCCTATATCACTTGCACTTCAATGCAAAGGAGTCTGATCATCCATAACAGACGGGGAAGGCAGTATATACCACTGCACTTCAATGCAAAGGAGTCTGATCATCCATAACAGACCGAGAAGGCAGCATAGCATCACTGCACTTCAATGGGCCAAAGGAGCCTGAAAATCGCGAACATAATTGAGAGCCTCCCTCTCAATTATGTTCATCCTGCGAGTTGAAGGGGACGACGCCTGAAGTGCAGTGATGCTATGCTGCCTTCCCGGTCGTCCCGGAATCAATCACCCATTTATCTCTTCCGAGGCTTTGCCTCATCCTCTAACTCCTTAAGCAACGCCACCGGATCCTCAAACTTTGCAAGGAAAATCATAGCCGCAATGATATAAGGTTTAAAACTAGCCTGTTTATAAAGCGGAATACGATACCTGTCAAACACAGAGTCATCTACTTCGCCCTCTTCACAGCTGACTCCTGAAATATCAGCCGGCAGACAGTGTAGATAAAGAGCCTTTCCGTCTTTCGTAGACTTCATTAACTCTTCAGAACAAGTCCAGTCTTTATGCGCTGCATTCTGTGCAAGCAGCTCCTTTTCCAATTTGCTAATTCCGTCAAAATCACCATTTCCATAGAGCTCTGTACGTTTCTCCATAGCAGCAAACGGAGCCCAGCTCTTCGGATAGACAAGATCAGCATCCTTGAATGCCTCCGCCATATGATTCGTTTTTGTAAAGGAACCACCCGTAGCCGCAGCATTCTTTCTTGCAACCTCTTCGCATTCTGGCATGACTTCATATCCCTCTGGATGCGCCAGCACCACATCCATACCAAAACGAGTCATCAGACCAATCACGCCCTGTGGAACAGATAGTGGTTTGCCATAAGAAGGAGAATAAGCCCATGACATAGCAACCTTCTTTCCCTTCAGGTTTTCCACACCGCCGAATTCATGAATGATATGCAGCATATCAGCCATACACTGAGTAGGATGGTCGATATCACACTGCAGATTAACAAGCGTCGGAATCTGTTCCAGCACACCGTCTGAATAACCCTCACGAACTGCATCGGATACATTACGCATATAGGTGTTTCCCTTACCGATATACATATCATCTCGGATGCCGATGACATCTGCCATAAAGGAAACCATATTGGCTGTCTCGCGAACCGTCTCGCCATGTGCAATCTGTGACTTTCCTTCATCCAGATCCTGCACCTCGAGACCCAGAAGATTACATGCCGAAGCAAATGAAAAACGAGTCCTTGTAGAATTATCACGGAAGAGGGAAATACCAAGCCCACTTTCAAAAACCTTGGTAGAAATATTGTTCTTTCTCATGTAGCGCAGAGCATCTGCAACTATAAATACAGCCTCCAGCTCATCATCCGTCTTTTCCCAGGTCAGGAAGAAGTCATTCTTGTACATTTCTTTAAAATTCAGTTTCTTCAATCGATCAATATACATCTGTAATGTTTCCATAATGTCCTCCTTATTTACAATACAATGTTGGCATCGCTGCATAAACTGCAGCACATCTTACGAGGTCTTCCTTCCAAGTACGCTCATTCGGTGCATGCGCCTGAGCCTCTTTGCCAGGACCGAAGCCAATACATGGAATACCGAAACGTCCCATAATGGAAACACCATTCGTAGAGAA
>CAZACC010000053.1:0-1569 GCA_964483545.1 uncultured Lachnospiraceae bacterium | reverse complement strand
AATATATCTCCCATTTTATAGATTGCATTGTCACCACGCTCTGGTGCAGAACCGTGACAGGAAACACCCTGAACTTCTACACGGATTTCCATACGTCCGCGCTGTCCGCGATAGATATGTCCATCAGTAGGCTCTGTAATGACTACAAATTCAGGCGTTACCTTATCCTCATTGATAATATACTGCCAGCAAAGACCGTCACAATCCTCTTCTTGTACCGTGCCAGTTACGAGAACCGTGTATTTGTCAGAGAGAAGACCGAGGTCCTTCATGATCTTTGCTCCATAGACAGAGGAAACAAGACCGCCAAGCTGATCAGAAGTACCACGCCCACCGATTTCAGTCTCTGTTTCATAACCCTCATACGGGTCAAACTCCCAGTTGGAGCGGTTACCGATGCCAACATTGTCGATGTGTGCATCATAGGCAATCAGTGTAGAACCAGTTCCCATATATCCCAGTATATTGCCCATCGGGTCGATCTCGACCTTGTCAAATCCGACCTTTCTCATTTCCTCTGCAATTCTGTCAATGTGTCCTTTTTCCTCACAGCTTTCTCCCGGAATGCGAACGAGGTCACGCAAGAACTTCGTCATATCCTGCTCGTATTGTTCTGCTGCCGCCTTAATCTTAGTAAAATCCATAATATTCCCTCCCTTTACTTGTTAATATCAACATAACTGTATAAAGTATATTTAGATATATTAAAATATTTTGAGACTTTATCGCCTGATTTTGTAATCAGAAAGGCACCTGCATCATTTAAGAAGTTGATTGCCCTGATCTTATCTTCCTTTGACATCAATGCGATAGGAACGCCAATCAGATCAACAGACTGTTTGATCAGTTCATCCAGCAGTTCATTGACATCCTTTGTAATGCGGCTTGGCTGTTCCTCTTGATCCTGTTCATTTGGACAGGAGATTAAGGATGAAATCGAATGGTCAATTGCCATCAGATTTGTGATATCATAGTTGATGGCCAGAATGTATCTCACTTCACCACTTTCATCTCGGATTAAAAGAGTACTGGATTTGAGAATCCTGCCGCTTTCGGTCTGCGTCAAGTATGCCAGTCGATCAACTGGATGCTCTTTGTGATGAGAAATTGTATCCAATACAATCGGAGACGGTCCACCTCCTACCTTACGGTTACTGATGTGTCCGTTTTCAATATACACAATAGAATGATCCATATTGGCGAGTGCCAGATCATGAATGACAACCTCACAGTTATTCCCGAACTGTGCAGCCAGCCCCACGGCTAACTGCTTTAATATAGTTAGTGTAGCAGTTTCATTATCCAAAAAATCGTCTCCCTTAGTTTTATTATGAAATCATCATCTCGTATAACATGTCCCAAATAGCAATATCTATCTACTATCATAGCATAGTAGGGAAGAATTGCAAGAAAAATAACAAAAAGATTTAGTACTAAAAAATTTTTTTATTGTATTCATTGCTTTTTCATATAGTGGATGATATGATATATCAAGAAAGCTAACTATCGTAAATGGAGGTATGGAACATGATCGATTTAACGAGAAATGAACAGGCACTTGAGAAAAAT
>CAZACC010000052.1:0-14957 GCA_964483545.1 uncultured Lachnospiraceae bacterium | reverse complement strand
ATAGTACTCATAGCAGCCATTCTATTGATAGTCGGGCTGGGCTTTATGGTTATATTTGGTGTTGGAAGTGAAAAGACCGGAGCGGCAGAAGGCATCAAGCTTGGTCTGGATTTGGCAGGAGGTGTCAGCATCACCTATCAGGTCGAAGGGGACAATCCATCCTCAGAGGATATGAGCGATACCATATACAAGCTTCAAAAACGTGTGGAGAATTATAGTACAGAGGCTCAGGTATATCAGGAGGGCAGTGATAGAATCAATATAGAGATACCAGGTGTATCAGATGCCAACACCATTCTTGAGGATTTGGGCAATCCAGGCTCTTTATACTTTGTCAGCCAGAATAATCCGACAGGTGAGCCGAACTATACAATCGGAATGAATGCAGATGGTACAGCAGGATATGTGCTTTCCAAGAGCATCGAAGAGCTTGATGCTGAAGGATCTGTTGTACTGATGGGAACAGATGTCAAGGCAGCACAGGCGAAGGGCTCTTCAAATGACATGGGCAATACAGAATATGTCGTAGAGCTGACACTGACAGATGAAGGATCCAAGAAATTTGCAGATGCAACGACGATTGCAGCGATTACACATGAGGTTATCTTTATTGTATATGATGGTGCGATTTACAGTGCACCGTCTGTTAATGAGGCGATTACGGGCGGACAGGCTTATATTACAAACATAGGTGGCTATCAGGAAGCAGAGGATTTGGCTTCTACGATTCGTATCGGTGGACTGAAGCTGACCTTGAGTGAATTACGTTCCAATGTAGTAGGTGCACAGCTTGGTTCTGAAGCAATTCAGACGAGCATCAAGGCAGGGATTATTGGATTTGCAATTGTAATCATATTTATGATTGCTGTTTACTTTATCCTTGGACTTGCTTCTTCAATTGCATTATGTCTGTATGTTGTATTTATGATGGTATCTCTGAATTTCTTTGACATTACTCTGACGCTTCCGGGTGTTGCTGGTATCATTCTTTCCATCGGTATGGCCGTGGATGCAAATGTTATTATATTTGCTAGAATCAGAGAAGAAATTGCAGATGGCAAGACTGTCAGCTCTGCAATCAAGATTGGTTTTCAGAAAGCATTATCTGCCATTATTGATGGTAATGTGACAACACTGATCGCCGCATTGGTATTGGGAATGATGGGCACAGGAGCAATCAAGGGTTTTGCTCAAACGCTTGCACTTGGTATTATTATATCCATGATCACTGCAGTATTTATTACAAAGCTGATTCTAAATGCTTTTTATGCAATTGGTCTGAAAGATGAAAAGTTCTATGGAAGAGTAAAAGAAAAGAAACAGATCAATTTTCTTTCCAAGAGAATTGTCTTCATTGCGATTTCACTGGTCATAATCGTCAGCGGCTTTGTTGCAATGGGAATCAATAAAGCAAACGGAAAAGGCTCTTTGAATTATAGTCTGGAGTTCCTAGGTGGTACTTCGACAAATGTTGTATTTAATGAAGATATGACCATAGAGCAGCTCGATGCAGAGGTGGTTCCTGAAATCGAGGCGATTACCGGAGATGGTAATGTTCAGACACAGAAGGTTGCTGGTAAAAACGAGGTTATCTTTAAGACCAGAACGTTAACCGTTGATGAACGTGAACAGTTTAATCAGGTTATGGCAGATCAGTTTGGCGTGGATGAGAGCAAGATTACAGCAGAGACGATCAGCTCCACAGTCAGCACGGAGATGAAAAGAAATTCAATTACAGCAGTCCTGATTTCTACAATTTGTATGCTATTATATATCTGGTTACGGTTCAAGGATCTGAGATTCGGGGCAAGCTCTGTATTGGCTCTGTGCCATGATGTGCTTGTTGTACTTGCCTTTTATGCGATTGCACGAGTATCTGTTGGCAGCACATTCATTGCATGTATGCTTACAATTGTAGGATATTCTATCAATGCAACGATTGTTATCTTTGACAGAGTACGTGAGAGCATGAGAGATATGAAGAATAAAGACAGTCTTGAGGATATCTTAAATAAGAGTATCAATCAGACATTAACTAGAAGTATCTTTACATCATTGACCACATTTATCATGGTTGTTGTATTGTATATCTTGGGTGTTACATCCATTAAGGAGTTTGCGTTACCATTGATGGTAGGTATCTTATGTGGTACATATTCATCAGTGTGTCTAGCAGGTGCTTTTTGGTATATGATGAAGGCGAAGCTCGTGAAGAAAGCATAATTAATCACACTGTTTTCATGAAAGACTCAGGAGAGGTATACTTTCCTGAGTCTATTTCGTATCAAAGGAGAATAGAATGGCAAAATGGTTTATCACGACCAAGAGAGCAGATTTTGAAGCGACAGCTAAACAATTTCACATATCGCCTGTTACAGCTAGAATAATGCGCAATCGTGATTTGATCACAACAGAGGAAATCAATTTATTTTTAAATGGGACATTGGCAGATCTGCATAGTCCACACACCATGAAGGGTATAGATGCCGCCGTCAGTATCATTACAGGTTCCATTGCTGCAGGAAAGAAGATCAGGATTGTAGGAGACTATGACATTGATGGCATATGTGCTTCTTATATACTGCTGACGGGACTACAGAAGTGCGCAGCTGATGTTGATGTGAGGCTGCCAGATCGCATAAAGGACGGATACGGAATCAATGAGTCTATCATAGAACAGGCACATCAAGACGGTGTACAGTTGATCGTGACATGTGATAATGGGATAGCTGCTTTTCGCGAAATGGAAATGGCAAGAGTGTTGGGCATGAAAACGGTAGTGACAGATCACCATGAGGTTCCATATGATTTGACAGAAACAGGAGATAAAGTTTATAAATTACCTCCAGCGGATGCCGTGGTAGATCCTCATCAGGAGGGCTGTTCATACCCTTATGCAGGGATATGTGGTGCCGTCGTTGCATATAAACTCGTGGAAGCATTATATGAGATACAGGATCCTTCTCTTGACATATCGGATGGACTGTTGGAGTTTGCAGCCATTGCAACAGTTGGAGATGTGATGGAGCTTCTGGACGAGAATAGAATCATTGTAAAGTATGGGATAGAACGAATCAAGACAACACAGAATGTTGGTCTGCGGGCGTTGATTGATGTTACGCAGATAAACAAGGATAAACTGTCTACATTTGATATTGGTTTTGTGCTTGGACCATGCATCAATGCTACGGGCAGACTAGATACTGCAGAACGTGCCTTATCGTTATTCACGACAACAGATCAAACAGAGGCGGTACAAATTGCAAATGAACTGAAGGATTTGAATGACAGCCGTAAGGAGTTGACCAAGCGATATCAGACAGAGGCAATTCATCAGGCAGAAAAAATGATAGAAACGGATAAGGTACTGGTGATTTATCTATCTGATTGCCACGAAAGTCTGGCAGGTATTATCGCAGGAAGAATCAAGGAACGATATTACAGACCTACTTTTGTTTTGACTGGTACTGCAGATGGTGTAAAAGGCTCAGGTCGTTCTATTGAGTTCTATCATATGTATGAAGAGATGTCAAAATGCAGAGACTTATTCAAGAAATATGGCGGACATAAGATGGCGGCGGGCTTGTCCATGAAGGAAGAACAGATCGGAGAATTCAGAAAACGTCTGAACGAGGAAACAACGCTAACAGAAGAGGACATGCAGGAAAAAGTACAGATTGATATTCCCATGCCAATCACCTATGCTTCAAAGGAGTTGATCAAGGAACTGGAGGTATTGAAACCGCATGGGATAGGAAATCCGAGACCATTGTTTGCAGAGAAGGATGTCAAGATACTTTCTGCACGCGTGTTTGGGAAAAACCAAAATGTTGTAAAGTTGTCACTTGAAAATAGTGCAGGGAGCAATTTGGACGGAATTTGGTTCGGAGAGGGTAGTCTGTTTATGCAGGAATTTGAAAAAAGTGATCATAAATCCATATCTATTGCCTATTATCCAACTCTGAATGTCTACATGGGCAGAGAGGATGTACAGCTCAACATTCAGCATTATTTACTTCATAAAATGGACAGGTTTTCTTAAGAAATTGATTAAAATTATTTTAGAAATTAAACACAGATTAAACACAATTCTTGGTTATGATGTATTTGGATAGTTGATAAGCACTCACTATCTCCCCCCTCATAAGAGATTTAATCCCACGGTGAAACATCCGTGGGATTTCTCTTTGTAATATATTTATTTTTCATACATTTATTTTTACCCTAAAAAATTCCCCTTAACAAGAAGCATATTATCATGTATAATAAATAAAACATATGCTATAAGCTTACTTGAGGAAGAGGGAGGCTTGAAATAATTGACAGTGGAGAAAAAGACGTATAATCATGAGACCATCATCAAACTATCAGGGGCAATCAATACGCCAGTGACTCAGGACTTCATGGATGCAGTAGAGGCGTGTCGTAAGGATAGTCCCAAAAAAATTACATTTGATTTTCAGGAGGTTCCATATATCAGCAGCTCTGGTTTGGGTGTGATTCTGCGTGCCAAGAAAATAGGGAATGAGATTGGCAGTGGAGTAGTACTGAGACATTTGAGTGAAACAGTGAGAAACACAATGGAGATGGTCGGTTTTATACCACTATTTGAAATAGAGGACTAATATTCCTATAGAGCAGACTGGCAGGTGAAGTATGAACAATCACATATTAGTTAAGGTAAAACATAAAAGCCGAAGATTGTTTTTTCGTATTCTCTTCAGCCGGACAATGATTACCTTTCTTTTGTTATTCATTCAAATATTGGTTTTCTTTGGAGTCTTGTATTATCTGAACCCATATCCATATCATGAATATTATATCATTGGTTTCAACATATTAAGTGCTATATTGGTTGTATACATCATCAATGTCAATGGTCGTCCGGAGTTCAAACTTGCATGGATGGTTCCTTTGTGTGTGTTTCCTTTGTTTGGAGTTTTACTGTATTTATTCATCAAGATCAATCCTGGAGCAATCGGATTAAAGAAGGAAATGTCCAGAGCTTGTGCAGATACAGAAAAGTATCTGGAAACCAAGCCTGAGATCCGTAAAGAGCTTGAGACCAATGAGCCGCATTTTTCGGATTTGTCATATTATTTGGAGCATACAGGACGATTCCTGACTTATAAGAATACTGCTGCGGAGTATTACGCATCCGGAGAAGAGGCTTTTATTGCGATTCAGGATGCTCTGGAGCAGGCAAAGAAATTTATTTTTATTGAGTTCTTTATTATTTCTGAAGGCATCATGTGGAATACGATACTGGAGATACTGAAGAAAAAAGCAGAAGCTGGTGTAGAGGTACGTGTTATGTATGATGGAACCTGTACGGTATCAAGTTTGCCGTATAGCTATCCGAAGCGTTTGCAAAGGATGGGTCTAAAGGCAAAGATGTATGCGCCAATCATCCCGTTTTTATCCACACACCAGAACAACAGGGATCACAGAAAGATTATCGTTATAGATGGAAAAATAGGATTTACAGGCGGTATCAATCTGGCGGATGAATATATCAATGAAAAAAATCTGTACGGACACTGGAAAGACACGGCGATCCGTATAGAGGGTGATGCAGTTAAAAGTATGATTGCTATGTATTTGCAGATGTGGAATGTATCAGAACCAAGACATGATGGAGATGAAGACTATTTTCATGTGAAGCAGGATGTAATAGAGGATGCCGAGGGATATATTGTGCCTTATGGAGACGGACCCACGAACGATGAGGATATTGCAGAGGATATCTACAGAGATTTGTTGAATAAATCCCGCAGATATGTGCACATTATGACCCCATATCTGATATTGGATCATGAAATGCTCTCAGCCCTATGTTTTGCAGCAAAACGAGGTGTGGAGGTTGAATTGATCCTGCCGCATGTACCAGATAAAACAATCCCATTCTATATAGCAAAAACTTATTATGAAACACTCAATCTTGCAGGTGTGAAAGTTTATGAATATGAACCAGGCTTTCTGCATGCAAAGTCATTTGTGAGTGATGATGAAAAGGCGGTGGTAGGCTCTATCAATCTTGACTACAGAAGCCTGTATCATCACTTTGAATGTGCAGTTTATGTCTACAAGAACAGTGTCATTGATCATATAGAAAAGGATTTTCAGGAAACAAAACAGAAGAGTATTCTGATTACACAGAAAGAAATTGACGGGATTCCAATTATACAGAGAATCATAGGAAGTATATCAAAGATATTCGGTCCATTAATGTAATTGAAATCGGAATACTATAAAAAGCGTTTTTGTGTGATAGAGTCAGAGATGCAGCAAGGTTGCTTGAAGAATATATTATGAATCATGAAGCATAGAAGAGTATAGAAGAGAAGAGGATTTGATATGAGACAGCTCGGGGAATTACTGCAGGGATTTGAATATGAATGTATACAGGGTACGATCGAACGGGAAGTGGGGAGGGTCGTTTACGATTCTCGCAAGGTTGAACAGAACTGTCTGTTTATTTGTATCGTGGGTGAGAATTTTGATGGTCATAGTATTGCATCGGAGGCTGCAGCAAATGGAGCGACCGTACTAATTGTTGAAAAACAGGTAGAGGTACCAGCATATGTTACCGTTATTCGCGTAGCAGATACCAGATATGCCATGGCACATATCAGTGCGGCCTATTTCGGATATCCGGCACGCAGGATGAAAATCATTGGCATCACAGGGACGAAAGGAAAAACAACAACCACCTATCTCATCAAGTCAATTCTGGAAAACGCAGGGTATCAGGTGGGGCTGGTCGGTACGATTGAAGTTGTGATTGGTGAAGAGCATATTCCAGCGGTCAACACGACACCAGAGTCCTATGTATTGCAGGAATATTTTAAGCGTATGGCAGATGCAGGTATTGAAATCGTCGTGATGGAGGTTTCCTCTCAGGGGCTGATGATGCACCGTACACAGGCGATAGAGTTTGAACTCGGTATTTTCACCAATATTGAACCAGATCATATCGGGCCAAATGAACATGCTAGCTTTGAAGAATATATGGCATGTAAGGGTCTGCTGTTTCGACAATGCAAAGTAGGTATTGTCAATGCAGATGATGTACATACAAGACAGGTGACAGAGGGGCATACCTGCCGCCTTGAGAGGTATGGTCTGCAGGATGGGGCAGATCTTGTGGCGACAGATATTGAGCTAGTATCGACGCCTGGGTATTTAGGCGTGTCTTTTCGCACGAAGGGACTAATCAGTCTGGAGGTTACTGTTGATACACCAGGCAAATTCAGCGTGTACAATGCACTTGCAGCAATTGCTGTGTGCCGCCATTTTCAAATAGATCAATCCGACATTGTGCGTGCGCTTCGTCAGGCGCAGGTCAAGGGTAGAATCGAAATGGTGAAGGTGTCTGATGATTTTGCATTGATGATTGATTATGCACATAATGCCATGGCATTGGAAAGCCTGCTATCGACACTTAGAGAGTACAACCCGAAACGAATCGTCTGTATGTTTGGCTGCGGTGGGAACAGGTCTAAATTACGCCGTTATGAGATGGGAGAGGTATCTGGGAGACTGGCAGATTTGACGGTGATTACTTCGGATAATCCTCGATTTGAGAAGCCAGAGGATATCATTGCAGATATTCGAACTGGTATACAGAAAACATCAGGAAAATATATAGAAATATGTGACCGCCGGGAGGCAATCGCATATGTAATCCATAACGGAAAGCCTGGAGATGTAATTGTACTCGCGGGCAAGGGTCATGAAGACTATCAGGAGATTAAGGGGCAGAAGTACCCGATGGATGAACGAGACATCATCAGAGAGATCTTATTCAGTAGTGATATGGTTTGAAATCAGCATCATTTTGTGGTATTCTTGTCACATGAATGGAAAGTACGCAAATATCATCGTGGATATATCGCATGAGAAGCTAGATAAGACATTTCAATATCTGATTCCGAATCGACTACAAGGCAGCCTGCAACCGGGTGCCTTAGTTTTTGTTCCTTTTGGGAAAGGAAACCGGAGGATTCAGGGTTATGTACTGGAAATAACTGACTGTGCCGAGTTTCCAGAAGAACGCATGAAGAGCATCCAAAGCGTGATTACAGATGATACACTTGTAGAGTCAAAACTAATCCGTCTGGCATGGTGGATAAAACAGAATTACGGTGCCACTATGATTACGGCGCTCAAAACGGTACTTCCGATCAAGAAAAAGATCAAACCCAAAGAAAAGAAATACCTGTTTTTGGCATTAGAGGCGGAGGAGGCAAACGGTCAGCTCGCCTATTATCATGCAAAACACCAGACGGCACGAGAGAGATTGCTTGCGGAGCTAATCAAAGAAAATGTATTGATGTATGATCTAGTAACCTCAAAACTGAATATCTCGCCTGCCACAATTAGGGCTTTTGAGGAACAGGGTATCCTGAAAATTGGAACAGAACAGATCTATCGCAATCCTGTCATACATACAGAGCAGGAGCACAAAGGGTGCGCCTTAAATCCAACGCAGCAACAGGTGGCTGATGCGATTCGGTTGGATATGAGAGCGGAGATTTATAAAACTTATCTGCTCTATGGGGTGACAGGAAGTGGGAAAACAGAGGTATACATGGATCTGATTGAGGAAACAGTGCGGTCAGGAAGACAGGCCATTGTCCTGATTCCAGAGATTGCCCTGACCTATCAGACCGTCTTGCGATTTTATAAAAGATTTGGTGACAGGGTATCTACGCTGCATTCCAAGCTGTCCGACGGTGAGAAGTATGATCAGTTTGAACGTGCAAAAAAGGGAATGCTGGATGTGATGATCGGTCCTAGATCAGCGCTATTTACGCCGTTTGCCAATATTGGACTGATTGTCATAGATGAGGAACATGAGGGCGCTTATAAAAGCGATACAATGCCCAAATATCATGCAAGGGAGACAGCAATCGAGCTTGCGGCACTGCATAGGGCATCTGTGATATTGGGATCGGCAACGCCGTCTGTGGAGTCCTACTATAAGGCTCAAAATGGGGAGTATCAGCTGTATGAGCTGTCGGAGCGTGCGGTAAATGCATCACTGCCACAGGTCTATACCGTGGATTTACGAGAGGAGCTGCACAAAGGCAACCGTTCTATTTTCAGTGAACGGTTACAGGAACTGATTGAAGACAGGATGAGTAAGCATGAACAGACGATGCTGTTCCTGAATAGACGAGGCTATGCGGGATTTGTATCGTGCCGTGCTTGTGGTCATGTGATGAAATGTCCACATTGTGACGTTTCTCTCTCTGCACATGAAAATCAGAAGCTGGTATGTCATTACTGTGGTTATACACAGCCACAGGTGAAGACATGTCCGAAGTGCGGTTCCAAGTATATTGGAGGTATGAAGGCAGGGACACAGCAGGTCGAGCAGGCAATCCGAAAGGTATTTCCACGGGCTGGTGTGCTGCGCATGGATCTGGATACAACACGCCATAAGGACGGACATGAAAAGATACTGAGTGCATTTGCAAATCAGGAAGCAGACATTCTGGTTGGCACACAGATGATTGTAAAGGGACATGACTTTCCAAATGTCACGCTGGTCGGGATACTGGCAGCTGATCTTTCACTGAATGTAAATGATTACCGTGCGGCAGAGAGAACCTTTCAGCTGCTGACACAGGCTGCAGGACGTGCGGGCAGAGCACAGAAGCCAGGGGAAGTCGTGATCCAGACTTACCATCCAGAGCATTACAGCATCATAACAGCTGCGAATCAGGATTATAAAAGCTTTTATCAAGAGGAAATCGGTTATAGGACACTGATGAATTATCCGCCGGCGGGGCATATGTTGGCAGTGCTGGTTGAGGGTGCAAATGAGGAACAGACGGAGCAATACAGTGAACGGCTGGCAGCTGCACTTCATGATCTCACAAAAGAGATGAATCATTCGTCGAAATATGATATAATAAATACTGCTTTTTCAGTCATTGGACCAGCAGAAGCTTCTATTAAAAAAATAAGCGATGTCTATCGTCGAATGATTTATGTAAAATCGGCAGAGTACAATACCCTGACAATGTGCAAGGACAGACTGGAACAGTATATAGAAACAGATGCAATAAAAGAGATCAGAGTACAGCTCGACTTTGACCCGATGAATTCTTACTAACGGAGGTTTTTAGATGGCAATCAGAACAATTAGAGAAATCGGTGATCCGGTACTGACAAAGGTATGCAAAGAGGTTACAGAAATGACACCTCGTTTAAGGATATTGATCGACGATATGCTCGAGACAATGCATGAAGCAGAGGGAGCTGGACTGGCTGCTCCACAGGTAGGTATTTTAAAAAGAATCGTTGTCATAGATGCGGGAGATGGACCACATGTACTCGTGAATCCGAGAATTGTGGAGACCTCTGGTGAGCAGACTGGAAATGAGGGGTGTCTGAGCGTACCTGGCAAAACCGGAGTTGTGACAAGACCCGACTATGTCAAGGCTGTTGCATTAAACGAAGAGATGCAGCCATATGAATTAGAAGGAACACAGCTACTCGCACGTGCAATCTGCCACGAACTAGAACATCTAGACGGAAAGTTGTATGTAGACAGAGTAGAGGGAAAACTGATGGATGTCAGAGATGTATATGGTGACGAAGAGGAGGACGAGGACGAGTGAAAATCGTATTTATGGGAACTCCGGATTTCGCAGAGAGTATATTGAACGCCTTGATTGAAAGCTCACATACGGTGACGGCTGTTGTGACTCAGCCAGACAAACAAAAGGGAAGAGGCAAAGAAGTGCAGTTTTCTCCTGTGAAGGAATGTGCGTTGAAGCATGGTATACAGGTACTGCAGCCAGAACGGATTAAAGCGCCAGAAGCTGTGGAAGAACTGAAAACACTGGATGCGGATATATTTGTAGTTGCTGCATTCGGGCAGATTCTGTCCAAGGAAATACTGGACATGCCGAGGTATGGATGTATTAACGTGCATGCCTCTCTATTGCCGAAGTACAGAGGCGCGGCACCGATTCAGTGGTCGGTAATCAATGGTGATCAAGAAACAGGCGTGACAATTATGCAGATGAACGAGGGCATGGATACGGGGGATATGATCTTGAAGACAGTCGTTCCGATTACATCGGAGGACACGGGCGATTCCATGTATGATAAGCTGGCAGCTGCTGGAGCAGTATTATGTACGGATGTGCTTGATATTGTTGAGCATGGTGAGCTTCATGCAACAGTGCAGGATAGTACGGAAGCAACCTATGCAAAGAGACTGACAAAAGAAATGGGTCATATCCGTTTCAGTAAAAGTGCAGTAGAAATTGAACGTCTGATACGCGGTCTGAATTCATGGCCGAGTGCATACACCTACTTGAATGGTAAGACATTTAAGATTTGGAAGGCAAAGGTATTGGACAGAGAAGCAACAGGCACTCCTGGTACCGTAGCAGAGGTGACGAAGCAATCTATAATTGTCAATACAGGTGATGGACTTTTAGAACTACTCGAGGTCCAGTTAGAGGGTAAGAAGAGAATGGTTACGGCATGCTTTTTACTAGGATACCCTGTGACTGTCGGCACTGCATTTGAAGAGTAAGGAGGAACAGCAAAATGTATTATAATCCCTTTTTCTATTATATGGACAGTACCTATCTATTGGTACTGATTGGAGCGATTCTTTCAATCTGGGCATCGGCAAGGGTGAATGCAACTTATTCCAAGTATTCACAGGTCAGATGCGCATCAGGTATGACAGGTGCGGAAGCAGCAGCGAAGATTTTGCGGATGTCAGGCATCAATCATGTTGGAATAGAGCGAGTATCAGGAGAGCTGACAGATCATTATGATTCTAAACGAAAAATGATCCGTCTGTCTGACCGTGTCTATGGTTCTACTTCAGTAGCTGCTATTGGTGTAGCGGCACATGAGTGTGGACATGCCATACAGGATCAGAAGGATTATCTCCCTCTGCGTGTGCGAACCACACTAGTACCAGCTGCGAATATTGGATCCAGACTTGGTATCCCGATTATTTTACTGGGTTTGTTTTTTGGCTCCTTCTCAGGACTTGTCACAATTGGTATCTGGGTGTTTGCCATATCTGTTTTGTTTCAGATCATTACGCTTCCTGTAGAATTCAATGCTTCGCAAAGAGCACTGGCAGTATTGGAAAGTGGTGGGATTCTTGGAACAGGAGAACTGAAGAGTGCTGGAAAAGTGCTGCGGGCAGCGGCTTTAACTTATGTTGCGGCGGCAGCAAGTTCTATTTTGCAGCTGTTACGACTCGTATTGTTGTTTGGCGGAGGCAGAAAACGTGACTAAGGGTATCAATACCAGAGAACTGATTTTGGGTATATTGCTTGAAATACAGCAGAATGACCGTCAATATGGGCATATTCTGCTGCGGGATGTACTGGAAAAGTATCAATATCTGGATCAGCAGGAGCGTGCTTTTATGAAGAGGGTTACCGAGGGAACCATTGAGAACCGTATTCTGCTTGACTACATCATTGATCTTTTTTCCAAGACGAAGACTGTAAAAATGAAGCCGGTGATCTTATGTATTTTGCGCATGAGTGTCTACCAGCTCTTTTTCATGGATTCCGTACCAGCCTCAGCCGTATGCAATGAGGCAGTCAAGTTGGCGGAAAAAAAGAAATTTCATAATCTGAAGGGATTTGTCAACGGCGTTCTTCGGAACATTGAACGAAATAAGACTCAAATACAATATCCAGATGTAAAGAAGCAGCCTAGGCAGTATTTATCTGTGACCTGTTCTATGCCAGAATGGATCGTAGATAAATGGATAACGGAATATGGGTTTGACAGGACGGAGAAGATGCTGCGGTCATTTCTACAAAGCAGTCGAACGACGATTCGCTGTAACCAGAGCCGTGTGAGTCCAGCAGAATTGGAACAGCAGCTGGAACAGGAACATGTGAAGGTTACTAAGCTTCCTTATCCAGAGGGCGCATACGAGATCAGCGAATATGATTACCTTGGTTCTCTGCAGTCGTTTCGACAGGGCTTATTTCAGGTACAGGATGTGAGTTCCATGCTGATTGGAGAGATAGCCGATGTGAAACTAGGAAATCACGTAATAGATGTATGTGCAGCACCTGGCGGAAAAGCAATCTGTATCGCAGACCAATTACAAGGAACAGGACATGTGGAAGCTAGGGACTTGTCGGAAAGCAAGACACAATTGATTAAGGATAATATAAAAAGATGCCAGTTTAATCATATAGAAACAGTTATACAGGATGCTCTTGTGTATGACGAGTCATCAAAAGGAAAGGCTGATATTCTGATAGCAGATTTGCCCTGCTCGGGGCTGGGCGTCATCGGACGCAAAAGTGATATTAAGTATCATATATCAGCACAGCAGTCAAGTGCGTTGGCAGCATTGCAGAGGGATATCTTGAATATCGTACAGGACTACGTGAAACCGGGAGGAACATTGATCTACAGTACCTGCACCGTGAATCAGGAGGAAAATGTAGATAATTTGATGTGGTTTGTGAACCGCTATTCTTATCAGCTTGATTCGATTGATCCATATCTGCCAGAAGAGCTGCATAGCCATACGACAAAACAGGGGTATCTGCAGTTACTGCCTGGCGAACATGACACAGATGGCTTTTTTATGGCTAGGCTGATTAGAAATCAATAGTGGTTAGGATGAAATCATGGATAAAATAGATATATTATCACTGACATTTGAAGAACTGAAAAGTGATATGGCATCAATGGGAGAGAAGCCCTTTCGGGCAGCTCAAATTTATGAATGGCTGCATAGTAAGCTTGTGACGGATTTTGACGAAATGACAAATCTGTCAAAAAAATTCCGAGAGGAATTGCAGCAGCGTTATGCACTACATGGAGTAAAGATAGAAACCGTGCAGGAATCTCAGATTGACGGGACAAGAAAGTTCTTGTTTTCTCTACAGGATGGAAATATGATTGAGAGTGTGTGGATGCGGTATCAGCATGGCAACTCTGTCTGTATCTCATCACAGGTGGGCTGTCGTATGGGCTGTCATTTCTGTGCTTCCACCATAGATGGACTGGAACGAAATGTGACAGCAGGTGAGATGCTGTCTCAGATTTATGAAATTACACGGTATACAAAGGAACGGGTGTCCAATGTGGTGGTTATGGGATCTGGGGAACCACTCGATAATTATGATACATTATTGAAGTATATTCATATGTTGACTGATGAGCACGGACTCAATATCAGCCAACGGAATCTGACTGTATCCACATGCGGGCTGGTTCCGAAGATGCGTGAGCTGGCAGATGAAAAGCTGCAGATGACGTTAGCATTGTCTTTGCATGCAGCGACAGATAAGAAAAGAAAAGAGCTGATGCCGATTGCAAACCGGTATTCTCTTGCTGAGGTCATGGATGCCTGTGACTACTATTTCAGCCAGACGGGACGAAGAATCACATTTGAATATAGTCTGGTAGGAGGCGTCAACGATACCGACCAGGATGCGTCTGAACTAATCAGTCTGATCAAAGGCATGAACTGCCATGTCAATCTGATCCCCGTCAATCCAATCAAAGAGCGCAGTTACCAGGAATCTAAGCATGCAGATGTTGTAAGGTTTCAGAAAAAGCTTGAAAAAAACAAGATCAACGCAACCATCAGGCGGGAAATGGGTCGAGACATAGACGGTGCCTGTGGACAACTGAGAAGAAGATACATGGAAGACGGAGATGAGTAACTGAGCAACTGAGCAATGCAGCTAAGCTATGACTAAGCTATGAAGACTAAGCTATGAACTAAGCTGTGAAGGTTGATTGCTTCTTGTTCTTTTTTATTGATTGTGCTAAAATATGCTAATGTATAGGTGCAAAGCTTGTGTGATGAAATAAGTGGCAGGTTGTTTTGATGATATCTGTACAGACAGGTCAGCAGAGAGGAGATAATACGTCATGCTGAAGACTTTTTCAATGACTGACATCGGACGAAAAAGAAAACT
>CAZACC010000051.1:0-15055 GCA_964483545.1 uncultured Lachnospiraceae bacterium | reverse complement strand
AGGAAACAATGTCAGGACAGTTTTCAATCGTATTTGATCCGACATTGGTCAGAGGCATGTCTTACTATACAGGAACAATATTTGAAATTGAGATGGCAGAGTTCGGAAGCAGTGTTGCCGGAGGCGGCCGATACGATGAGATGATTGGCAAGTTTACAGGTAATCAGACACCAGCATGCGGATTTTCCATCGGGTTCGAGCGTATCATCACGATTCTGATGGATCAGAATTATCAGGCTCCACAGGCGGCAAATAAAAAGGCTTTTTTGATTGAAAAGGGAGCAGGAGCAGAACGTGTCTGTGAGGTGATGAAGGAGGCAATGGCAGAGCGGGCACAGGGTGTTCAGGTGCTGGTATCTCAGATGAATAAAAATAGGAAATTCCAGAAGGAACAGCTGATGAACGAGGGCTATGCAGCAGAAAATATTAAGGATTTTTACCATACAGAGTTAAAGCAGTAAATACTACCAATGGTACGTCGTATGTTGTACAACGTGTCATGGAATCATGAGGAGAAATGGAATTATGGCTGAATCAATGAAGGGACTCAAAAGAACCCACCGGTGTACAGAGTTGTCGGCTGCCAATATCGGCGAGACCGTAACTGTGATGGGTTGGGTACAAAAATCAAGAAATAAGGGCGGCATTATTTTTACAGATCTACGTGACCGTTCAGGACTCCTGCAAATCATCTTTGAGGGAAGTGACATCGGAGAGGATGGATTTGCAAAGGCGGAAAAAATTCGTAGTGAGTTCGTCATTGCCGTTGTAGGTAAGGTTGAGCAACGAGGTGGTGCTCAGAACAATAATTTAATTACAGGCGATATTGAAGTCAGGGCAACACAGCTAAGAATATTATCAGAGGCAGAGACACCGCCATTTCCGATAGAGACGGACAGCAAAACAAAAGAAGAACTGAGATTAAAATACAGATATCTGGATCTACGCAGACCTGATCTGCAGAGAAATCTGAGAATCAGAAGCGAGATCACGATGAAGATGCGTGAATACTACGCCGCCAATGGATTTCTGGAGATAGAGACTCCGATTCTAGGCAAGAGCACGCCAGAGGGCGCCAGAGACTACCTCGTACCCAGTCGTGTACATCCTGGTACATTTTATGCGCTTCCGCAGTCACCACAGTTGTTCAAACAGCTGCTGATGTGTTCGGGCTTTGACCGTTATATGCAGCTGGCAAAGTGTTTCCGTGACGAGGATCTTCGCGCAGACAGACAGCCTGAGTTCACACAGATAGATCTGGAAATGTCATTTGCGGATGTAGATGATGTCATTTCTGTTAATGAAGGAGCCATTCAGAAGATATTTAAAGAGATACTGGATGTAGATGTTAAGCTTCCGATTGATCGTATGACATGGCAGGAAGCAATGGATCGTTTTGGATCAGACAAGCCAGATCTGCGTTTTGGCATGGAATTAAAGAATGTGTCAGAGGTTGTAAAGAACTGTGGGTTTGGTGTATTTACAGGAGCTCTTGAGAACGGTGGTTCTGTTAGGGGTATCAACGTCAAGGGGCAGGCAGAAATGCCAAGAAAGAAAATTGATGCACTCGTTGAGTTTGCAAAGGGGTACGGAGCAAAAGGACTGGCTTATCTGTCAGTACAGCTGGACGGTACCTATAAATCTTCCTTTGCCAAATTCATGACAGAGGATGAACAAAAGGCACTAGTTGTTGCTATGGACGGAGAAAAGGGAGACCTGCTGTTTTTTGCTGCTGACAAGAATAAAATCGTTTGGGATGTTCTTGGGGCACTCAGAATCGAGGTGGCAAAACAGCTGGATCTGATCGATCCGAAGGAGTTTAGATTCTTATGGGTTACGGAATTCCCATTGTTTGAGTGGAGTGATGAAGAAAATCGTTACAAGGCGATGCATCATCCGTTTACGATGCCAATGGAAGAGGATCTGGAGCTGATTGATACGGATATGGGCAGGGCACGTGCAAAGGCTTATGACATCGTATTAAATGGAACAGAGCTTGGTGGCGGCAGTGTGCGTATTCATCAGAATGACGTACAGGAGAAGATGTTGGAGAAGCTTGGATTCACAAAAGAACAGGCATATGAGCAGTTTGGATTCCTACTGGATGCATTTAAATACGGGGTACCGCCTCATGCAGGTATGGCATTCGGACTAGATCGTTTGATTATGTTAATGGTGAAGGCTGACAGTATTCGTGAAGTCATGGCTTTTCCGAAGGTAAAGGATGCCTCCTGTCTGATGACAGAAGCACCAGGGACAGTAGATGACAAACAGCTGGATGAACTAGAAATCAAACTGGATTTAAAAGAAACAACTTGACGGTATTTCAAACAAGTGATAGCATTAAGATAATTAGTTTAGTCATTGAACAAAATCTTAGAAAGGAGTTCTTGTCATGAAAATTTTGAGTGTGAATGACCCATCTTTTAGAAAGTACGGAAAAGTAATCAAAGGAATTGATTTCAGCAACATTATTGAACGGATGGGCGACACTCCGCTGCCAGAGGATGTGGTCTACGTTCCTTCTGCTGCAGAGTTGGAGGTCTGTCCAGAGGCCAAGGCGGTATCGGACAGCTTGTATGGTGGTATGCCAGTTCAGATCGGATATTGCAATGGTAACAATGAGTTGCTCAATGCGGTGGAATACCATAGAGATTCAGAAATAAATATTGCTGTAACGGATGCGATTATGCTTTGGGGTAGCCAGCAGGATATAACGGATGATTTTACATATGATACATCCAAGATGGAGGCATTTTTAATTCCAGCAGGAACAGCGGTAGAGTGCTATGCAACCACGCTGCATTATGCACCTTGCAATGTGAATGGCAACCGCTTTAAGGTTGTTGTGGTTTTGCCGAAGGGTACGAATACGGACATTGAAAAGGGTACGGAGTATACACCAGAGGATCAGTTACTATTTGCAAGAAACAAGTGGTTGATTGGACATAAGGATGCCGCAATTGAAGGCGCATACAACGGACTTGTAGGAGAGAATCTAAAAATTTAAATTCATTTACATAGGAGGATAAAAAAATGAACAACATTCCAAAAGTTAAAATTGGTATCGTAGCAGTCTCTCGTGACTGTTTCCCAGAGGAGTTGTCTGTTAACAGACGCAAGGCGCTTATTGCTGCATATACAAAGAAATATGACGCAGCAGAAATTTACGAGTGTCCAGTATGTATCGTAGAGAGTGAGATTCATATGGTACAGGCGCTAGAAGATATCAAGAAAGCAGGCTGTAATGCACTTTGCGTTTATCTTGGTAATTTCGGACCAGAAATCTCAGAGACCCTGCTTGCAAAGCATTTTGATGGTCCGGCAATGTATGTTGCAGCGGCCGAGGAATCTCAGAATGATCTCGTTGGTGGACGTGGCGATGCGTACTGCGGTATGCTGAATGCTAGTTATAACTTAAAACTGCGCAATGTTAGGGCATATATTCCAGAGTATCCAGTAGGAACAGCAGATGAATGTGCAGACATGATCAAGGAATTTGTGCCGATTGCAAAAGGTATCATCGGCCTTTCAGATTTAAAGATTATTAGCTTTGGACCAAGACCACTGAACTTCCTCGCATGTAATGCGCCGATTAAGCAATTATATAACCTTGGAGTTGAAATTGAAGAAAACTCAGAGCTTGATTTATTTGAAGCATTTAAGAATCACGATGGTGATCCTAGAATTGCAGATGTCGTAAAGGATATGGAGTCAGAGCTTGGTGTAGGAAATCAGAAACCAGAGGTGCTTCCAAAGCTAGCACAGTATGAGCTTACATTGCTTGATTGGATCGAAGCGCATAAGGGTTACAGAAAGCATGTTGCCATCGCAGGTAAGTGCTGGCCAGCATTCCAGACACAGTTTGGATTTGTTCCTTGCTATGTAAACAGCCGTTTGACGGGTCGCGGAATTCCTGTTTCGTGCGAAGTAGATATTTACGGTGCATTGAGTGAGTATATTGGAACTTGTGTCAGTGATGATATCGTTACATTGCTTGATATCAACAATTCTGTTCCTGCCGATATGTACAATGAGTCGATTAAGGGAACTTATAACTACACACATCAGGATACGTTCATGGGCTTCCATTGTGGCAATACGAACTCCAAGAAGCTTTCGTCTTGTTCAATGAAGTATCAGATGATTATGGCAAGAAATCTTCCAGAGGAAGTAACTCAGGGTACGCTTGAGGGAGATATTGTTCCAGGCGAAATCACATTTTACAGACTGCAGAGCACGGCGGACAACAAGCTTCGCGCTTATATCGCACAGGGCGAGGTGCTTCCTGTAGCAACGAAATCCTTCGGTGGCATTGGTGTATTTGCGATTCCTGAAATGGGACGTTTTTACCGTCACGTATTGATTGAAGGCGGTTATCCTCATCATGGTGCCGTGGCGTTTGGACATTTTGGCAAGGCTCTTTATGAGGTATTCAAATACATTGGCGTAGATGTTGATGAAATTGGTTTCAATCAGCCAAAGACAATGCTATACAAGACGGAGAATCCGTTTTGCTAATATCTGGTAATCGTATCGGTATTAGCAATAGATTTTAAATAAAAATCCTATCTGATCAGTATTGAAAAGTCGATTTATACTGTGAAGATGGGGTTTTTATTGTTATAATAATCTAATCGACAGTGTAGTAAAAAGAGGAGGCACAGATTAGATATGTACTATATTTTATATGTCACCAATGTGATTGCATTTTTGTTGATGCTTTGGATGTGCGCTGAAATCATTAAGCAGAGGACCAGTAAGGCACAGCTTGCTTTTATTGTGTTTGATTTATTCTGCATATTTTTTGTGATTGGATTGCATCTGGAGTTGATTCACTCAGAGACGGTAGGGGCGGCTTTAAACGGGCTTGTGGTTCAGTATTTTGGACAGTGTGGATTTTTAATGGCTCTCTTATGGTTTGCACAGGAGTTTATCAACTTAAAAGTTCCAAGATTTGTATATATTGTGCAGGGAATTATTAATACCTTTACTATGGTGGGTGTCCTGACAGCGGAATATCACACATTATTTTATTCTTCTATGACGGTTGAAAGGGATGGGCTGTACAATCGTATTGATTGTGCAGGCAGCATTCTTTGGTTTGTCCATTATATTCATTTTTTTACTGTATTTATTGTGATTATTGTTTCTGGAGTCATTCGCTATAAGAAAAGTGACCGGATACAGAAAAAGAGGATTATGTATATTTCGGTGGGACTTAGCAGCTTATTGCTTGAGCTGATTCTGAAAATGATGGAAGTTTTTGGAAGCTATAATCCGGTTGGTTTTGCATTGGTAGTTACCATGTATTGTATTATGATTGCACTGGTGAAGTATGGATATTTTGCATCTTTGGATGCCGCAATGGACAATGCCTTGAATCATGGAGAAGAAGGGCTGCTAATCATAGATATAGAAGGAAATGTTGTTTTTACGAACCAAAAAATCAAGAAACTGTTGCCACAGTTAAAGGTGGGGGACAGATTGATGGATCAGAAAGAAATCATGGAAACTTTACGCAAAGAGGATCGTATTTTCAGGCTTGGAGAGGATAGCTGGGAGTTACGTATGGAGGATATTATCGAAAATGAACAGAAAAGCGGTTCGATGGTATACTTAATTAACCTTACAGAGCATACGAAGTATTTGGAAGAGGTAAGAAGTGCCAATGAGGCCAAGACCAAGTTTTTGATGCAGATCAGTCATGAACTTCGTACACCCTTGAATGTGATTGTCGGCATGAATGAAATGATTATAGAAAACAGTGAGAAGGATACGGTGATAGAATATGCCGATATGATCAAGGAAACGAGTCAGACGATGCTTTCTCTGGTGGAGGAAGTCATACAGTTATCCCGTATTGAACAAGAAAAAATTTCGCTGGAGGAGAAGGATTTTCCCTTCAAGGCATTCTTGGGACGCCTTGATAGTGTTTATTCCAATGTGGCCGAAAACAGAAGGCTTACCTTTAAGATAAAATGGGATGGAATGAGTATTAGTGAGCATACAGACAAGAAACTGTATGGGGACAAGACCAAGCTTTGGCAAATTCTTTCCAATCTTTTAAATAATGCATTTAAATATACGGAGAGGGGTGAAATTTTTTTTGAAATCCTGTCGGATGTTGTGATGCAAATCAATGGAGAGAAAAAAAACTGTATTAGATACGTGGTGACAGATAGTGGACTTGGTATTCCTGAGAAGGAACAACAGTTGATTTTTGATAGCTTCACAAGGGGAGCACAGGCAAATCAATTCGATCATGATGGGCTCGGCTTAGGTCTCTTTATTGTAAAAAAATATACAGAGGCAATGGGTGGAAAGCTTGTTCTTTTTAGCCGTCCTGAGGAGGGGAGCAGTTTCTCGGTTTTTATTCCTGAAACAACAGCTGAGCTTGAGAAAATGCAGGAACAGCATATGAAAAGTTCGATAAAATCTTCGGAGGAATCAATTAGCAATCCATCATTAGAAGCCGCAACGAAAGAAAAATCGATTTTAATCGTAGATGATTATCCGCAAAATATTCGTGCAATTAATCACTTTCTGAAAGATATGAAGCTGAATCTTGATACAGCTGACAGTGGGTTGATTGCAGTGACTCTGTGTGATCATAATCACTATGATCTGCTGATTATAGATTATATGATGCCTAGTATGGATGGTATTGAAACCTTGAAGAAAATCAGGGAAAGTGAAACTGGAAAAAACCGTTTCTCACCAGCGATTATGCTCACTGCAAATGCAGTGGAGGGAGTCCGTGAGAGATCCATATCGTCTGGTTATGAGGATTATCTCCTAAAGCCAATTTTACCTGAAAAACTACGTAAAAAGATAAGTAACTATCTTATGGAAGCACATGGTGAACAACAGATGCAGGCATTAGAACGGTATGGTATTCATGTTGGACAGGGAATTGCATACGCAGATAATGATCTAGAGTTTTACAAGGTGTTGTTGAAGAATTTTTCTGAAGGTTATGCCCAAAAGCAAGACAGACTTTCTGTCTTATATCAAAATCTGCAGCATGGAACAGATGACTGGAACTTGTTTACATCTGAGGTTCACAGCTTGAAGGGAGAGACGCATTCTTTTGGAGCGGATCATCTGGGAAATCTGTTTGCAGAATTAGAGCAGATCTCTAAGGAACAGAATTTCATTCGTTTGTCCGAGAAGTTTGAACAGACCATGAAAGAATATGAAGAGTTTGTAAAGGTCATAGAACTGTAAAAGAAAACCTTGAATAGATAAAATCAGATCAATCTGTTCAAGGTTTTTTATTATATTGGAGATTCCACATCTGCCAAGCCGTTATAACATCATTTTTGCTGCGGTAAGGAATGGGCACTATAAAATTATTTTTTAAAATAAAGTTTAAATCAATGCAGGTATCGACATAATTTAAATTGACTAAATAGCTTTTGCCACAGGGCAGGAAATAGGAAATATCTGAGACTTCAGATAAAATTTCTTTCATAGAGAGGTGGAATGTCAGGCTGTCTTCCATTCGATGAAGAATCACGGAATGACCTGAGATTTCGAAGCATACAATTTCGTGATAAGGAATCACGTATTCTTTCCGTCTGATGAAGCCGCGGAAGCAGCGTGCCGAAGCGTTAAGGATGGATTTGCATTTATCCATGGCATTCAAAAAGTGGGAATGTGTATAAGGCTTTTGCAAATAATAAAGAGCATTTACATCGTAGCTTGCCATTGCATGTTCTTTTGAAGAGGTTGTAAAAATAATGCCGCCATCAAAGCCATCATTTCGTAGTTTACGTGCAACATCAATACCATTCTCACCTGTCATGTAGATGTCAAGAAAAAGCAAGTCTGGTTTTATATTGTTCCGATTCCATGTTTGTAAAAGCTGTTCACCAGAGAAAAAAGTGGTAACAGTGAACTCTGAGATCAGATAATTGGCACGTATTGTTTTTTGATAGGTGTCCAGGTTGTGTTTTAGACGCAAGCAGTCATTCTCTGTATCATCACAAATGTAAATTATCATAATGAATCGCCTCCTATCTCTCCCTCTTGTAGATTTCCTGTATTTCTATGTAAATAGTATATCACGAAAAATCCGTATTGTTTTTAAGACTTTCTTAAACTACAAAATTGCATTCAAAATTACAGAATTGTAAATTCCATTTTCAAAATCGGATGATAAAATAAGAGTTGTGCTTAATAGAAAAAATAAGGAGGAATATGCATGGGAATTGGAGAAATGTTTGGCGTCAAAATTGAGAAACTGAATTTAAAGGGCAATTATAGTATGGAAGAACTTTATGAGAAGATCAAAGATGTTAAGTTTGAAGCGGGTCAGCCTTCTTATGTGAAGAATGGCTTTGCGTATGTCATAGTTTTTCCGCAGCTTGATAGAAACAATCAGGTTCAAATTTTGGGCACGAAGGGTAATTATAGCGTACAGCGTTCGGTACAGCCAGCGGGTGTCGATAAGATGGTTGCAAACATGGTACTTGACGAGGTTACTCAAGGTTTCAGCGGAATGTCAGGTGCATTTGGCGATACGAAGAAGAAATGTTTGGAACTTGTTACAAAGACAGCAGACACCATTCGTAATCTAGGAATATAAGAAAAAGGAGATCAATCGAATATGGTAACAAATGATGGAGAAATGCGTCTTGATGAGACACAGGAAGAGCATATCGGTGAAGTAAAAGTAAATAAGTACCTATATATTATCCTAGCTTTATTTTTGGGGAATTTCGGTGTGCATATGTTTTACGCAAAAAAAATCAAAAGAGGTATTCTGTATTTGGTTTTCAGCTGGACATTGATCCCTGAGATCATAGCACTGTTTGATCTCATAAAGGCATGTGGAAAGATGAAAGACACAGAAGATCGAATTTGGGTTTGATGCGTTTCACTACCTATGTGTGCAATTACTAACAAAGCAATAAAACAAAAAACAAAAAATGAAAACTACGAGGAGATTTTATTATGAAAAAGAAATTATTATCAGTATTAATGACAGTGGCAATGGTGGCAGTACTTGTAACAGGATGCGGCAGTTCTTCTGAGGAAGATTCCACCGCAGCTGTTGAGGAAACAGAAGAAGTAGCAGTGGAAGAGGAAGAAACAGAGGAAGTCGCAGAGGAAGCAGTGGGAGAAGCTGTATCTGATGAAACATTTGCAGCTCTTCAAGAAAACTATGTAACTTTGGTAGATTCATATGAAGCGGTAGCAGAATTTTACAATCAAGACGAAGTAGAAGCAGACGCAGATATTGAATCAACGATGGCAAATGCGGCAGATGTGATTAGCCAGATGGGAGAAATCACACAGGAATCTATTACAGAAGAGGATGCAGAATCATTAAACAGCGCTATGATGGATATTTTAGATGCTCTTCAAATGATCGTAGATGCTATGTAATAATTGAAGAAAAAAATTGAAGTAATTGAAGTAATCGAAGTAATTGAAGAAATGATAACGAAATCCTTGCCCGTCTTTGCAAATGATAGTATAATCATGAAAGGGCAAGGAGAGTAGATTATGAAACTTAGCGAATCATTTCACCAAGGTAAAGCTGCAATATCATTTGAGATTTTTCCACCAAAGAGGGAAGCTGACTTTCAGAACATAGACAGTCTGCTGGATCAGTTGGCAGAACTGGGACCTAAATTCATCAGTGTGACGTTCGGTGCTGGCGGCACGAGTACTTTGGGTGCAGACAAAAGGATTCAAAATCCCACTATTGAGATTGCAAAAAAAATTAAGGCGCATGGCATCATTCCGACAGTGCATTTAACCTGCTTGAATAACTCAAGGCAGGAAATCGATGCATTGCTTTCGGAATTTCAGAATGCAGGCATCAGAAATATACTTGCACTACGTGGAGATCGGAATCCTGATATAGAGCCAAAGCATGATTTTGAATATGCCAGTGATCTGGTAGAATATATAGCCTCACACGGAGAGTTTGAAATCAGTGGCGCATGTTATCCAGAGGTGCATCCAGAGTGCTTTTATATGGATGAGGATATATCGAATTTGAAAAAAAAGGTGGATGCAGGAGCCACACATCTGATTTCACAGCTTTTCTTTGATAATGAGCATTTTTATGAGTTTGAGAGAAAATCAAGAGCAGCAGGAATTACAGTACCGATCGAAGCAGGTATCATGCCAGTGACAAGCAAGAAACAGATTGAGCGTATGGGTAGTCTTTGTGGGGCATCCATTCCTCCTAGACTCAGGGTTATACTAGATAAATATGAGGATAATCCCAAGGCGATGGCTGATGCTGGACTTATATATGCAATGAATCAGATCGTTGATTTATTGGCACATGATGTGGATGGGGTACACTTGTACGTTATGAACAAACCAGAGGTAGCAAAGAGGATTTGTGATGGGATTGCCCATTTAAGGAATTTTGAATAAAGAAAAATAGAAATAAAAAAGGTTCACAACAATTTTCAATGTTGAGAACCTTTTTTATATATGTTGTTAATGACTGGTTTCAGATAGATCAATATCAGACTTTGCGAGTTCGTCGATTTCGACGGGAGGCAGCGTCATATATACTTTATCAATACGGGTCTTATCCATTTCAGCGACTTGCAGATGGATGCCGTTATCCAGTTCAACGGTTTCATTTTCTTCAGGAAGACGATCAAGCTGCTCGATAATCATGCCACCAATCGAATCGTAATCATCAGACTTTAGTAGCAGGTTATTGGTCAATTCCAATGCATCATTGATATCATCCAGTTTCATAGAACCTTCGATCAAGTATTCACGATCACCAACTTCCTGAATCAGATTTCGTTCATCATCATCAAATTCATCTCTGATTTCACCAACGATTTCTTCCAGTAGATCTTCCAACGTAATCAGACCGACAGTAGCACCATACTCATCTAGCACCATAATCATATTAATGGAACTTTCTCGCATCTCAAGCATCAGTTCTGATGTTTTCTTATACTCAAATGTGAAATTAGCCTCACGCATGACATCGCGGATATTGAATTGATCAGTATCTTCATAGAAGAGAATATCCTTGACGTTCACAAGGCCGATAATATTATCCGTGGATTCTTCATAGACAGGAAGACGTGTATACTTCTCTTGCATAAAGACTTCCCTCAGTTCCACCCATGTAGCCTCTACATTCACGCTGGACATGTCGACACGCGGAATCATGATGTCTTTTGCCAGAGAATCACCAAAATCAAATACATTATAAATCATCTGACGCTCTGCTTTTTCAATCACACCATCCTCATGGCTGACTTCCAAGATGGTACGCAGTTCCGTTTCAGTCATAGAATCATCTATAGAATTGACATCAATTCGGAGCAGGAACAGGATACCGTTTGAAAACGTATCTACAATGAAAATCACTGGAGTCAGTATTCGCATAATGAATAGAATGACAGGAGCATAGGTAAGAGAAATCTTTTCTGAATATAATGTAGCTAGGTTTTTGGGAGTAATCTCTCCAAAGACAAGAATCATGAGTGTCAAGACTCCAGTCACGATTCCAACATATGTATTGCCCCACAGCCGGATGGCAAGTGTAGTCGCAATGGAAGAAGCAGAAATATTCACTACGTTGTTGGCAACGAGAACGGCACTCAGCATCTTGGAACGGTGTTCCAGAAGATCAGTAACGGTTGCGGCACGTTTATTACCCTCTTCGACTAAAGTACGTATGCGAAGTTTATTGACAGTAGTAAGCGCAGTTTCTGCAGATGAGAAAAAAGCAGATAGTAATAAAAGAACAACTAAAAAAAACAATTGCATGACACCATCGGTATCCAAACCATATCACTCCTTATTATTATAACTCTATGTATACTTAAAAAAATATTACTATACATTGGTAGGAGTTGTCAAGCAGAATAAAGAAAACATATGTTTGCTTTTCAAGGAAAAATATGATATGATTGGGCTGTTTCAAACAGGCGATTGGCTAAATAACAGTTTGATTACAGGAGATAAGCAAATGAGACTGATACACTGTGCTGACATCCATCTGGATTCCAGAATGGAAGCAAATCTGACAAAAGAACAGGCAAAACTTAGAAAGAATGAACTGTTGCTGACATTTTGCGATCTAGTTGAATATGCTGGGACTCATGATGTTAAGGCAATCATGATTGTGGGAGATTTGTTTGATACAGGGCGGGTAGCTGTCCGGACACGCAGTGTTGTTATGGAGCAGATTATAGGACATCCGCAGATAGACTTCTATTATGTCCGAGGCAATCATGATCAAACATGGCTTTCTTTTGAACAAGGGGCGCTGCCCGACAATCTGTATCTGTTCGATGAAGAGTGGAAATCATATACTTACTCTGGGGAAGCGATTGCAATCAGCGGAGTGGAGCTGAGTGCGGACAACCACCTGAGGGTATGCAATACGCTGGTTCTTGATTCCAATCTGTTGAATATCGTAATGATGCATGGTCAGGTATCCCATTATTCTGGTAAGGATCAAGCAGAGATCATCAATTTGCGTGAATTGAGAGATAATAGTATCGATTATCTGGCATTAGGGCATCTGCACAGCTATCAGATAGAGCCGCTGGATAAAAGAGGAATCTGTTGTTATAGTGGCTGTCTCGAGGGGAGAGGCTTTGATGAATGTGGGGAAAAGGGATTTGTTCTGCTAGATGTAAAGGATGGTAAGATAGAATCACAATTTATTCCGTTTGCCAGAAGGACACTTTTTGAAGTGCTGGTAGATCTGTCAGGACTACAGACCGCAGGTGAGATCGAAGCAGCAGTCGCAGAGCAGTTGTCTGGAATCGGGAAAGAGAATCTGGTCAAGGTGCTGCTACAGGGAAATGTAGAGGTAGATACACCTAAGGATTCTGACTATTTGCTCAGTCGTTTTGCAGGGGATTATTTCTTCTTGAAAATATACGATCAGACGAAGCTGGATATTCATATAGAAGATTATCAAAATGATGTTTCTCTAAAGGGAGAGTTCATTCGGATGGTTCTGTCAGAAAAACTGCCGCAGGAGCGAAAGACACAGATCATTCTAAATGGGATCAGGACTCTGTCAGGGGAAGAAATTGATTAGTCTGTAATACCATAGAATACAGCAGGCGGAAAGGATATAGTAGATGAGGTTAATAACATGTCACATCGAGAATTTTGGAAAATTAAGCAATTATGACCATGTGTTTCAGCAGGGCGTGAATGTGATACACCATGAGAACGGCTGGGGCAAAACGACGCTTGCAGCATTTTTGAAAGCAATGTTCTATGGAATGACATCTACAACCAAGCGTTCTGTACTGGAAAATGAACGAAAAAAATATATGCCGTGGCAAGGAGGCGCATACGGGGGAAGCCTGACCTTTGAACATAATGGAACATCCTATCGGATTGAAAGATTTTTTGGCGATAAGGATAGGGATGATACATTTGTCTTATATAATGTGCATACAGGATTGGAAAGTTATAACTACACATCTGCAATAGGTGAGGAGCTGTTCGGGATCAATATGGAGGGGTATGAGAGGAGCGTATATATTCCACAGTTGGGGCAGAACATCACAGCCAACGACAGCATCAATGCCAAGCTGTCACATTTGCTGGATGACGACAATGATATCAACCATTATGAAGATGCTATGTCGATTCTTGAAAATGCAGTAAAAGTATATAAGAAGACTGGAAATAGAGGAAGCCTTGGGATGTTGGAAACAAAGCTCTCTGGTATTGAACGTGAACTGGAGAAGTCGGTAGGAATAGAAGAAGCGATGCCAGTATGGGAGAAGCGGCTGAAGAGTCAAAAAGAGGAACTGAATCTGCTGAATGATCGACTGATGGATATCAAACGGAGAGTCATTACAGCAAGTAGTTATGAAGCCCAAAAAGCCAAAATGGAGCATTATGAACAGCTATGTATAGACAAGAGAAGGATAGAGAGCTCAAGACAAGTACTACAGGATTTTTTTAGGGGACACGTACTTACAGAGGAGGAACTCCGCAAAAAGGTGGAAGAGTATAATTCCTTGAACGAATTAAATACAAGGATCGAAGCAGAAACAGAAAAATGTGTTTTCTATCAGGAGGCTTACAAGGAGGAGACGGGAATACAAACCGATCATTCAAAACAAATTGGGTACATCATGGGGATTGTGTCTCTGATGCTCTTTGCAACAGCAATTACATGTTTCTTTCAATCAATGTCTTTGGCTATTTGTGCTACAGCAGCAGTAGCAGGGGCAGTGGCATTGACAGTGTTTTTTGTTATGGTCAGACGCTCTGCAGCTATTAATAATCAAGTTGAAAGAAAATCACATGAGATGTCGGAAAAATGTAGTGTGATTCAGGAAAATATAGAACGTATGAAGCAGAAAAAAGCGATTTATGAGGCTGAAATCGAAGGTATGATGAGGTTCTATTTTACAGATATGCAGTCTTCGGATGTACGTGAATGTATCAATGAACTAAAAAGCAGAAAACAGGCTTTGCAAAAGGCAGATGAGGACTATGCCAGGATTGGTGAATCTGTCCGTTTATTTGAAGAACAAAATCATATACACGAACAGAATGATGCCAGAATCAATACTGCAGGGAGTATGGAATCTCTGCAGGAGCTGCAGAATCAGGAGGGCAAAATCGGTTATCAAATAGAAGATACCAAAAGAGAAATCAGCGAACTGGAAAAGCGCTCAGAGCAGATGAATCGAACCCTCGATGAACGGGTGGAGTTGGAAAGCGAGCGTGATAGGATTACGGCAGAGCTGGAACAGAAGCGAGAACGCTGCGCAGTGCTAGAGGACACAGCAAAGTATCTGCAAAAAGCAAAGGAGAGCCTGTCAACACATTATTTTGGCGATCTTCGTAACAGCTTTGATCAGTACATTCAGAGGCTTTGTACACCGCTCCAGGGATCCGCAAGCATGGATATCCATTTCAATGTCAAGGTGGATGCGGCTGGTGCTAAAAGAGACCTGAACTTTTACAGCGAGGGCTATAAGGAGATGATCGGTATTTGCACCAGACTTGCCTTGATTGATGTGCTGTTTTCTGGAGAGAAGCCGTTTATTGTATTGGATGATCC
>CAZACC010000050.1:0-15529 GCA_964483545.1 uncultured Lachnospiraceae bacterium | reverse complement strand
AAGCATTTGAGAACTTCTTTTCAGATTTTTCAAATGTAGGATTCTCAGACAACTTCCATACAGACCTAGTTGAGAAGGACGGTGAATATGTACTGGAAGCTGAGCTTCCAGGATTCAACAAGGAAGATATCAGTATCGATTTGAAGCAGGATATCCTGACAATCAGTGCTATTCACGATGAGGAATCCGAAGATAAAAAGAACGATAAGAAATATCTGCGCAGAGAGAGACGTTACCAGTCCTACCAGAGAAGTTTCCGTGTTCCAAATGTAGCCCCTGAGGATATTGATGCTTCCTATGAAAAGGGTATTCTGGAACTGAAGTTCCCGAAGAAAGATCCTACAGAACCGGAAATCAAGAAAATCGAAGTTAAATAATCACCATCTGAATGCATCATAGGCATTCCACAACGACAGCCCCGTAGGATTGATTCCTATGGGGCTGTTCTTGTAATCATAGCTATTTATTTTCTGGCTATATATTTTTCACTATATATTTTCTGCTAAATTGGGATTGATTTCTGATCAGAAATCATGTATGATAACAATCGTGAGTTCGTAACCTTCCTCACAGAAGCAACTTGCTGAAAAAACAAAACTACAGGGAGAACTACATATGAAAAACAAAAAAGTACTGATTACTACACAGGCTGCTGCTATTGCCGCTATCTATATCGTGCTGACTTATCTTGCCAATGCATTTGGTCTTGCAAACTATGCCGTTCAGGTACGCTTCTCAGAAGCACTCACCATTCTGCCTTATTTTACCCCAGTTGCCATCCCCGGTCTGTTCATCGGCTGCCTGCTTAGCAATCTCCTAACTGGCTGCATGCCTCTCGATGTGATCTTTGGAAGTCTCGCCACCCTGATTGGAGCCATCGGTACCTATCTGCTGCGCCGTCTGAGTGACCGCTTACAGACTAACCGAAGCACCGATACTGTAAATGCAAAGCAAAAGAGCGGCCACACTGTGACCACTCTGATTAAGCTACTGACACCTCTGCCACCTATCATTGCTAATACTCTGATTATCCCCCACATCCTGTCCTATGTCTATCACTTCGAAGGCTCTATTCCATACTTTATGTTGACTGTAGGAATCGGAGAGATAATCTCCTGTGGATTACTTGGGCTGATACTATTATTCTCAATCCAGAAATATGAACACATAATTTTTTCAAAATCATAGGGGACGACGCATCGAGGTGTGACGTGCGTTTGCTGTATTTGTCCCTGCTCCTCTCAACCTAAATCACCTAATTCAGTTCTATACCAATCTCTCTGGATTCAAACACTCTAGCTCTGGCACCACAAACATCCCATCCTTACGGATCAGCACATCATCAAAGTAGATTTCTCCACCGCCGTACTCTGGAGTCATAATCAACACCAGATCCCAATGAATCGCTGACTCATTCCCATTTGGTGCTTCATCATAGCACATTCCTGGTGTAAAGTGAATGGATCCCATGATCTTCTCATCAAATAAAATATCCTTCATCGCCTTCGTGATATATGGATTCACCCCAATTGCAAACTCACCCACGTATCTTGCACCTTCATCCGTATCAAACACATGATTGATCTTTTCTGTGTCGTTTGCAGTTGCCTTAACAATCTTACCTTTCTCAAATGTCAAAGATACATTTTCATATGTGAATCCCTGATACAAGGATGGCGTGTTATACGTGATGACCCCATTCACAGAATCCCTCACTGGCGCTGTATAAACCTCTCCATCTGGGATGTTCAGTTCACCAGCACAGGCAATCGCCGGAATATCCTTAATTGAAAATGAAAGGTCTGTCCCATTTGCTACCAGACGCACACGATCTGTACGATTCATATAAGCTACCAGGCTCTTCATTGCCTCATCCATCTTGGAATAATCCAGATTACATACTTTAAAATAGAAATCCTCAAACTCCTCTGTACTAGTGCCACACAGCTGTGCCATAGCTTCATTCGGATAACGTAGTACGACCCATCGTGTCTTTGGTACACGAATTTTATGGTGTACTGGTGTTGAATACAGTCTTTCATATAAAGACATCTTTTCTGGCGGAACATCAGACAACTCTGATACATTGTTCGTGCCTCTGACTCCGATGTAGCAGTCCATCTTTGACATCTCCAGCGCATCGACCTCAGCCATGATTTTCAGCTGCTCTTCGCTGCAGCTCATCAACATTTCCCGCTGCACCTTCTGGCTCGTATAGTGTGGAAACGCCTGCCCTCCAGCATGATAGATTTCCTTGACTAACTGTCTTGCAAGATCCTCCGTGGCTTCTCCGATATAATGCACATAGACCTTATCCCCCTTCTTTACCTTACAGGAATAGTTCACCAGATTACGTGCCAGTGTTTTGATTCTCTCATCCATGCTCTTACTTCCTTTCTCAAAGTTCAGACGTCCGAACTTTTACTTGATAAACGTGATATATTTATTTCCATACTGGGTAAAGAGATTATCAGAATCATTCATACCCATCTTTGCAACCGTTCCCTCTGTCGGGCGGAATAGAATCGTATTCTTCTCATCATATCCGACAATCAATAAGCTCTCATCATTACCGATCGTTACCATGACTGGGACGCCACGGTTAATATAGTATAATACAGAATTTAATGAACAACCTGTCAACTCTAGAATATGTGCATCTGTATTGTCCTTCAGAATCTCCATAGCATTCTTTCCAGAGGATAATAATTCTGAAGCTTCCTTATATGCACCTGCACTCTTAAGCATTACATCTAGACAGATGGCCAATGAAGTTTCACCTTCTCCTGCTTGCTTTGCCTCAATACCTTCTATTTCCCTCGATGAAGCCCTGATACCATATGCCCATACATATGTACAGCTGTCATCTACGACTACACCATATTGGCGAACTGCTTCATTCACTGCCTCTGCCTCGTCTGTATAAACACCTGCAATTCCACCATGTGCATATACATAGTATCTATCTGCCATATCTTTATTTTTATCCAAACTCACATTATGATTGCCCTCATATAAGACCTGCTTAGGTGTCAGGAGCTTGGACATTTTATAGGAAGACTCTCTGGTCAAGGTCACCTGTATCGTTGTATCACGTTCTGCAGTTACGACCTTTTTTAGTACATTCTTGCCAGTCGTCTCTATCAAATTGTTTATAATCTGATCATTCGCAATGATTGTATAGTTTCCCGTCTCAGCATCTTTTTGCAGTCGCTCCAGATTGATGACATTGTCCTTGATATTGATATTTGTCACATAAATATTATCGTGTTCATATTCCTTCAGGGT
Organism: uncultured Lachnospiraceae bacterium; assembly: GCA_964483545.1. Lineage (GTDB taxonomy): Bacteria > Bacillota > Clostridia > Lachnospirales > Lachnospiraceae > JAAYYM01. Next base: position 12,241 of record CAZACC010000050.1, on the reverse strand, counting down.
ATTCTGCTCTTTGTCTTCAATTCGAACTGTATACATCGGGAATACAGTCCTGCCCATGGAGTCTCTTGCAATATCACTTTTCCTTGCGATTCCATATATAAAATCCTGCCCCATAAATCCTAAAGGAACTACTGTATCTCCAGTATTTGCCTTTACTTCAACTGGTGTTATGCCATTCAGGTTCATCAGCATGATTATGTCTGAAGAATAAATACTATCACCCGTCTGCCATGCTACTACACTATTATCCTCTGATACAACATATCTGTTTTCAGTCAGTCCCGTAACCATCTCTTTGTGCATGCCAGTAATTAAATCTATCTCGTAGATTGTTCCATCCATCATCATATACAACATATTTCTCTTACTCACATAAGACAAACAATCAACATCCTGCTTCAGCAGCTCATACGATTTTGTTGAGGGTATATAGATTTCCTCCTCAATGGAATTGAGTACTGTGTCATAGTAGTAAATAACCGCTCCAACTTCACCTTCATGTTGTCCACGGTTCATATATCCATACACCATAAATCTGACATTGCCTGCTTCATCAATTGATAAGACCTTGATACCGTGTTCATTATAGCGTGTGCGTGCATCGTCATTATCCTTGTCCCAGAACGAAAACAATCGTGCTAGATATCCAGTAGCGTTATTATAGCTATAAAGAGAATGTCCTTTCACAAAACACAGGATGCCGCCTTCTGTACTTTCACTCAGTTGGAGTTCTCCATTTGAAATGCCAAGCAACAGCTGATCCTTGACTAGAACCGTCTGATCAGGATCAAATATCTGATCCATCGTTCTTTCATAATCCATGAGATAGATTCTTTCCGTGCCCCGTCTGACACGATAGAACTCCTTCACATCAAACAGGTCTTCTTTGACAGCCACACGATAACTTATTTCAATAGATGCATTTCCAGAATCCATATCCTTGATTTTCAAATCTGGATCTGTCACAATACGAGGATTCAGGTCACCCCAAGTCAGCTGCTCAAAATTAGAATGAATATCTACATATCCAAAGCTGGAGTTATCCCCCTCCGCATTGGTTTCCATATTCTTGACCAGATCCTTAGCCTTTTCTTTATCAAATGTTTTCTCATGAAATTCATTTACAAAATCCAGTTTTTCCGTCAGATACAGTTCTCCTGGATTAATAATCCGTGTATAATAACGTATTTCCTGACTCATTCCGACATTCAGCTTTAATACAAGTAAGTACTCTGTTTCTGGATTGATTAAGTCTTTTAGATACAACGTAGCTGATACATATCCATTTGCATCCTCCTGCGTATAGTCCTTGACCTCTGCGTTCTCAACAAGACGCTGCATATCCATGCTTCTGATTTCATAAGAGAGGCTCTTGATGGCTGGACCAAAGGTTTTAATCTTGATTGGCAGGCTTCTGCTTTCCTGTAAAGGCGTTATGGAATCACGCAGATAATTACCCTCCATGTCAGAGGCATAGCCATGAAGACAGTTAATATACTGATTATTCACTTCCATATAAACAAGAGGAAATGTAGCAGGCTTTACCTCAGCCGTCAAATCCGTATTTCCACGGTTCATAATCATACTGATGATGAATACAGCTGCTAAGAATACTACAATACATACTCCTATCTTAATCATTGCTTTTTTCATTGGTTACTCTCTCTGTCTATGATCACGTAATAGCTCTTCCAGCATTGGTTTCACATGAAGCTCACTGATCAGAAGCTGTGTCTTTTCTTCTCTACAATCAGCCTGTCCAGTACGCACAGCTCTGATCAGAATATTCTTTGGCGTATGCTGCATATCAATAAATTCCAACACCTGTACCTCATAGCCATTCTGTTCCAACAGATTTGCACGAATCCCATCCGTAATCAGCGCAGACATTCTTTCTTTGAGAAGACCGTATTTCAATACCGGTGACAGCAGATCGTTCTGTATCTGCCCATTCAGTTCATGCTGACAGCACGGAACAGACAGAATCACGGATGCGTTCCACTTGATTGCCTTGGCAAGTGCATAATCAGTTGCTGTGTCACAGGCATGCAGAGTCACAACCATATCCACATGATTTACTTCATTATATGTACTAATATCTCCACATACAAAAGATAATTGATCATAACCATATTGATTTTTCAATTGGTTACAATGTTCTATCACATCTTCCTTCAGATCTAGTCCAACAATACATACATCATATTTTCTGATGATTTTCAAATAGTAATACATCGCAAAGGTCAGATAAGATTTTCCACATCCAAAATCTATGATCTGTACTCTTCGGTCTACAGGAAGTCTCGGAACAATATCCTCTATAAACTCCAGAAATCGATTGATTTGCTTGTACTTATCATATTTTGCACGGATAATCCTTCCATCTTTGTTCATAACTCCAAGATCTTCCATAAATGGTACGTATGTACCTTCCTCTATCAAATACTTCTTCTTACGATTATGGGACAAATCAGTGATACCTACCTGATTTTCATACTGTACCAGTTTCTTTTTCTTGAGCATAATACTTCCACGCTTACTGGTCAGACCTGTGATTTGCATTCCAGGCACTGTTATCTCTATCTGTTTAAAAGTCTTACCAAAATATGCGAGAATATACCCGATAGCCTCTTCCTTTGTATAATTTTTATGAAGCACTTTGGTTCCAATATAGCTTGTACCTTGAAAGAATAACTGGTTTTTTAGCATAACCGGTCTAATCTTTACTTTACTGATTTTCTCTTTTTCCTTTGAATTGCTCAGAATTATCTGCCCGAGCTGTTCCGACATGCATTCCTCTAAGACGGTGCTTAACTGCTCCAATGTGCTTCCTCTTTTCAATTCCTAATAAGCGCATAGGCAATGTGTGTCCACCTATACGCTTATTGTACTGTTTTTATCTTAAAACCTCAACTAAAAATTATCTAAAGTTTGAGGTCTGAAATTCGAGGTCTGGCTTCTTACTAAGCAAAAGAGTCTGCAACATATTGCTCTGCAGACTCTTTTAAAGAAATCTATTGAATTACTTCTTAACTGCTTCAATTCTGACAATTGATTTTTTCAGTGCCAGTTCCGCACGTGCAAGATTCGTTCCAGATGCTTTCTCACCCAGTCTTCTCTCTGCGCGGATTCTAGCTTCCTCAGCACGGTTCAAATCAATTTCATCTGGCCATTCCACCAACTCTGCCATGATTCTAACATTTTCCTGCAAAATTTCAATAAATCCTGCATGCAAAGCAGCTATCCTTGTTTCTGACTCTGATTCTCTGATGCGCATCAGTCCTGGGGCAACCACCACCGTCATCGGTATATGGCCCTTCAGAATTCCGATCTCTCCTTCGGTTGTGCATAATTCAAGCATAATTGCTTCACCTTCATAAAATACTCGATCTGGAGTGATCACCTCTACGCTAAATGCTCTTTCATCTGCCATTGAATCACCTTACTCCTTTATCTTGGCAAGTACATCATCAATGTTTCCTGTATTTAAGAAATAACTCTCAGGCACATCATCATGCTTACCTTCCAATATTTCCTTAAACCCTTGAATGGTCTCAGAAATTGGAACATAACGTCCTTCCAAGCCTGTGAACTGCCCCGCTACAAAGAACGGTTGTGACAGGAATCTCTGAATCTTTCTAGCTCTTGATACCACGATCCTATCCTCTTCTGACAATTCATCCATACCAAGGATAGCGATAATATCCTGCAGCTCCTTGTATTTCTGAAGAATTTCCTGTACACCACGGGCCACCTTATAATGCTCATCTCCTACAATTCTCGGATCAAGAATTCTAGATGTTGACTCCAGAGGATCTACTGCTGGGTAGATACCTAACTCTACAATAGAACGTGACAATACCGTTGTTGCATCCAAATGGGCAAATGTCGTTGCTGGTGCTGGATCTGTCAAGTCATCCGCAGGTACATATACTGCCTGTACAGAAGTGATGGAACCATTCTTGGTCGATGTGATACGCTCCTGCAGAGCACCCATTTCTGTCTGTAGTGTCGGCTGGTAACCAACCGCAGAAGGCATACGTCCGAGCAAAGCAGAAACCTCAGATCCTGCCTGTGTAAAACGGAAAATATTATCAATGAATAAAAGTACGTCCTTACCACCCTTATCACGGAAATACTCAGCCATGGTCAGCCCTGATAGACCAACTCTCATTCTGGCTCCAGGTGGCTCGTTCATCTGACCAAATACCATAGTTGTCTTATCTATAACACCTGACTCTTGCATTTCATGGTATAAGTCATTTCCCTCTCTTGTTCGCTCACCAACGCCAGTGAATACAGAATATCCGCCATGTTCTGTAGCAATATTACGAATCAACTCCTGGATCAGTACGGTTTTACCTACTCCCGCACCACCAAACAGTCCAATCTTACCACCCTTCTGATACGGGCAAAGCAAATCGACTACCTTAATACCTGTCTCTAACAAGTCTGCTGATGTTGACTGCTCTTCAAACTCTGGTGCTTTCCTGTGAATCGGAGCATACTCCACATTCTCAGGTACTGGTTTATTATCAATGGGTTGTCCAAGGACATTGAAGATACGACCTAACGTATTCTCCCCGACTGGAACCTTGATTGCGGAACCAGTTGCTTCTGCATCCATTCCTCGAACCAGTCCGTCCGTCGGACCCATAGCGATACATCTGACTGTATCATCTCCCAGATGCTGTGATACTTCTACGACCAATAATCCGTTGTTTTTTGTCGTAATATTGATGGCTTCATTAATTTCCGGAAGATGTCCGTCCGCAAACTTAATGTCAAGTACCGCACCAACAATCTGAGTGATTTTACCTATGTTCTTATCTGCCATCTTTGTTTACCACTCCTTTTCTGGTTGCTATTTCCTTAATTGGCTGAGATCTGCTTCGCAGCTTAAAATTCTGACGAATTTTAAGCATGTCACGTGTTTGCCGTGCAAACGCGCGACGGGGCTAAGATCTGCTTCGCGGCATAAAATTATGATATAGCCTCTGCCCCTGCTATGATCTCAGTTAATTCTTGTGTGATAGAGCCCTGTCGTGCTCTGTTATACATCAATGATAAATGGTCTATCATATCTTCAGCGTTGCTCGTTGCCGAATCCATTGCCTGCATTCTGGCTCCGTTTTCACTGGCTACTGCTTCTACAAGTGCTCCGTAGATCAGACTTGTCACATACTTCGGAATGATCAGATTCAGTGCTTCTTCCTCTTCCGGTTCGTAATTCATCGGTGCTCTGTCATCTGCAGATCCTGCGTTTTCATCCTCAGATGCAGCCTTCACATCAACGGGCAGTAATTTCAGTAATGTCGGAATATGGCTTACTGTGTTCTTGAAAGCCGTATAAGCCAGATAAATTTCTCCGACCTCGCCATCCGCAAAGGATCTCAAGATTGTTTCACTGATTGCTGCTGCGTCGGGGTAAATCGGCTCATTGATCACATCGGGATAATCCGCCTTGATCTCATAGCCATACCGTTTAAGAGCATCTCTGCCCTTCTTTCCGATTGCATATACTTCCACATCTTCCTTTGGTAATGAACCTCGGGTCAACAATTTTACGACATTGGAATTATATCCTCCTGCCAGACCCCTGTTGGATGTGATGACAATGACCGCCTTCTTTTGCGATGCACCCGGAACCAAATAAGGATGGTTGATGTTACCGGACTTTGCAAGCATTGAAGTAACCGTCTCATACATACATTCAAAATATGTCTTTGAGCGCTCTGCCCTTGTCTTTGCACGCTGCAGCTTTACAGTAGAAACAAGCTTCATGGCTTTGGTAATCTGCTGAGTACTCTGTATACTGACTTTACGTCTTTTGATATCTCTCATTGAGGCCATGATGTTCCCCTACCTTTACTTTCACATGATCAAGTTCCGTTTATTTCAGAAAACCAGTTTTAAAGTCTGTAATTGCTTTCTTTAAAGTCTCTGCCATTTCCTCTGATATTTCCTTTGATGTCCTGATTGATTCCGAAATCTCACTGTGTTTCATCTTTATAAACTCCAGAAATTCGTCTTCAAATGCTGTAATCCGGTCTGTAGGTACATCCAATAGGAACTTATTCGTAGCCACAAAAATGATGATAACCTGATACTCTACTGGCATCGGCTTATACTGAGGCTGTTTCAGAACTTCCTTGATACGCTCGCCCTGTGCCAGCTTCTCCTTTGTATCAGCATCCAGCTCTGATCCAAACTGTGAAAATGCTGCCAGCTCACGATACTGTGCCAGCTCAACACGGATAGGTGCTGCAATCTTCTTCATAGCTTTAATCTGTGCGGCGCCACCAACACGTGATACGGAAAGTCCTGCATTTACTGCCGGTCTGAAACCAGAATTGAACATCTCTGTCTCCAGATAGATCTGTCCATCTGTAATAGAAATTACATTGGTCGGAATATAAGCTGATACATCTCCTGCCTGCGTTTCAATGATTGGAAGTGCCGTCAAAGACCCTCCGCCATATTCTTCGCTCATTCTTGCTGCACGTTCCAACAGTCTGGAATGCAGATAAAATACGTCTCCTGGATATGCCTCTCGACCAGGTGGACGTCTCAGAAGTAAAGAAAGTGTACGGTATGCCGTAGCATGCTTCGACAAATCATCATAGATTACCAGTACATCTCCTCCATTCTCCATCCATTCCTCACCGATCGCACATCCCGAATACGGTGCAATATACTGAAGAGGTGCCAGTTCACTAGCGGTTGCTGCCACAACGGTTGTATATGCCATTGCACCATGCTCTTCAAGTGTTTTTACGATTGAAGCAACAGTCGATGCCTTCTGACCGATTGCTACGTAAATACATTTTACATTCTGTCCCTTTTGATTAATAATCGTATCGATGGCAATTGCAGTCTTACCTGTCTGTCTGTCACCGATGATCAGTTCTCTCTGTCCTCTTCCGATTGGTACCATGGAATCAATCGCCTTGATACCTGTCTGTAACGGAGTGTCAACAGATTTTCTCGTGATAACGCCGGAAGCAACCCTTTCAATCTGACGGAACTTGTCTGTCTGAATGGGACCTTTGCCATCAATGGGTTGACCAAGAGCATTTACTACACGTCCTAACATCACATCGCCTACTGGAACTTCTACGACCCTGCCAGTTGTCTTTACCATATCACCTTCATTGATGTTCTTGTGATCACCAAGTAATACAGCACCTACATTATCTTCCTCCAGGTTCAATACCATTCCAAACACTTCGCCAGGAAACTCCAGAAGCTCTCCCTGCATAGCATTTTCCAAGCCATGTACACGTGCGATACCATCCGCAACCTGAATGACCGTACCCACATCGGATACTTCAAGCTGGTCGGCATATCTCTTAATCTGATCCTTAATTACCGAACTTATTTCTTCTGGTCTTAAATTCATGGATCTTACGCACCTTTCTGCTTTCAGTTTAATCAATAACGTCTCCAACTGAGCCATTATTGTAATTGAATCTTACACAAATCCTTAGAGAGCTCATACAACTTAGTTCGGATACTACTGTCAACCACTCTGTCCCCAATACGGATTACAACACCGCCGATCAGGCTTTCATCTACTTCGTAGTTCATTTCCATCTCTACATACTTTGTTGTATCTATCAGACGCTGTCTGACATTGCTTTTCTGAATCTCATTCAATGGAACTGCCGCTGTTACATGAGCAATTCCGATATTTTTTAATTCCTTAACACAAGCTATGTAATAGTCCAGTGTCGATACTACATCCGCATAGCGATTATTCGCAATCATAATCTTGAGAAATCCTGTCAGCTCATCAGCCATTTTGCCTTTGAATACTTTTTCCATGATTGCTTCTTTTTCTTCACGTACAATCTTCGGATGATTCATTAATTTTGAAAAATCAGCGTTCTCCGACAGAATCATTCTTAATGCCCACACCTCTTCTGTCAGGGAATCAATCATGTTTCGCTCGATTGCCAGTTCATACAATGCATCACCGTATGTCTTTGATATCAGCTTAGCCATGTCTGATCACCTACTTCTTTTAATGTTTCTTCCACCAAAATATTCTGTACCGTAGTATCGATAGATGCTGCTACAACCTTTCCAGCCATCAGCGATGCAATCTCTATCATTTCTCTCTTCATATCATCAGCAGCCTTCTTGCGCTCCAATTCTACTTCTGCGTTCGCCTGTCTAATAATTCTGGCAGCTTCTTCCTTTGCGTCTGCTACAATCTTTACCTCATTGGAAAGTGCCTTTTTACGTGCTACAGATAATATTTCCTCTGCTTCCTGATCTATGCTTTTCATTTTAGACTCATATTCTGCCTTTAATAAAAGAGCTTCTGTTTTATCAGCTTCAGCGGTATCAACGTCACTTTGTATCTTTTCCTGTCTTCTCTTTAACAAATCCCTTGCAGGATTAAACAACAAGTAAGACATGACCAAAAATAAAACAAATACGGCAATTGCAACTAGTATCGCATCGTGTATCATTTGAAAATCCAGATTGAACAATCGTTCCATTCCCGGCTCTGCCGACAATAATGCGGCATTCAATAATGTCTCCAAGATTTTGCCTCCTTTCGGTATTTTTCTTTATTTCCTCAGAAGTTTAAAATCCGAGATTGCTGAGCGGATGAACGAATAACAGAATCATACCAATCAACAGACCATAGAGACCTGTTGTCTCGGCTACTGCCTGTCCTAAAAGCATAGTAGAAGTAATATCAGACTTTGCACCTGGATTTCTTCCGACTGCAGCTGCTGCATGACCTGCTGCGATACCCTGTCCTACACCAGGTCCGATACCTGCGATCAATGCAAGACCTGCTCCGATAGCTGAACATCCTAATATAAATTGTTCTCCTGAAATTTGATTCATGATAAATCCTCCTTAAGTTTCATAATATTATTTATTAGTACATCAATCAAAACCTGTTTTATTTGGACTTTTATTACGATTCTCCGATTGCATCCGTAATATAAGTCATTGTCAGCATACAGAACACATATGTCTGTATTGCGCCTGAAAATACATCAAAGTATAGATGCAGTGCTGCTGGAATACCGACCTTTACAAAAATGGGAAGCAATCCGTAAAATAGTGCCATCATAACTGTACCAGATAGTACATTTGCGAATAAACGCAAAGATAATGATATTGGCACTGCCACATCTCCGATGACATTGATAGGTGCCCAAATAGGCCATGGATCACAAAGTCCCTTCAGAAATCCGCTCACCTTCTGATATTTGATTTTATTATAGAAAATCAGGCAAAAGGTTATGAGACCTAATGGTAAGGTAGTTCCATAATCAGCTGTAGGTGGTCTTAGACCTAATAAACCAGACAAGTTGCTGATTAGAATAAAAATGAAAATCGTTCCGATATAATTTGCAAATTTAGGGGCATTCTTACCCATAACATTTGTAACCATATTGTCCAGCATTTCTACAACAATTTCAACAATATTCTGAAATGTTCCTGGTACCTTCATCTCTGAAGCTGGTACTTGAGCTGCCTTTCTGATTGAGCGGTTTGCAAATATGCCAAAAGTGATAATCAGCAGTAATACAATCAGTATACATACATGACTTGTTGTTATCCATACGGTATGTCCGAAAAAATCATAAGAAAATAGACCTTTGATCATGAAATCAACATTACTGTCCTTCGATAACAGAGCGTAACTACTCATTGAAGCGATTCACCTCCTTAGTATTTTATGAGTCAACGGCTGCAGATAGGCTCCGATCTTGATGCCCATGATGCCCGCAAAGCAGGTCAGCGGATTGCCGATTTGAAAATAATACACTGCCATAACTACCATAACGATGACCAAATACCGGAGCATTGCATACGAGCGCAATTTTGCGGGTGCCTTGCCCTCGCCTGCCTCGACCACCTTATCCATCGTATATGCCATGTGTATTGTCGCAGCCACTGCTATCGCTACTCCAATCCACAGACCAATGGCGTAAAACACCTTCTCTTGAAAGAAGATCAGTCCCACAATTTGAACAAAAGTGCCGAAGAACAGAATTCCAATCAACATTTCACCAAGTACGCTGTCCTTACCAAACAATCTATCTTTCATCCTTTACCTCTTTTTCTTTTCCAGAAGCTATCACATCATCACGTTCTGTCGGGCTCTCATAGACCTTCTTTGCGAAAATGTAAACATTGCGAAATCCTGCAGCAGCTCCCAAGAAAAATAAGATAATCACGATAAATGTGGTATTACACAATCTGTCAAGAAAAATGCCGACAAATGTGCATAAAAAAATGGGTACCAGCATATTGATTCCAAATTGCGTGATCAAAGCAAGGGAATGATATACGGTTCGCTTATATTTCATTGCGTTTCCCCCTTAGTAAGGACACTCTTGTCTATTATATCATTTTCTTCACTAATGTCAAAATTTTTCGCATGATTTTCTGTTAATATTTTCATCCGTTTTTTTCTTGACTTTTGTGGACTTTTGAAAAGAATTTTGATATGCTCAATTTAAAATATTCTGTATAGGAGTGCATCATGATGAAACCATTATTATTTCGTAAACGCCTTATACCCGAAGAATGTATTGAACTGAAGGATGATGTAATCATCTATATGGATGATAACATAATTGTGACAAAGTGGCGTGCCCTCAAGCCAAAAAAAGACCTTCACCACGGGCTATCCTGCTACTTCTTAAAAGAAGGTTATAAGATAAGCAAGTTCTATACCGAGCATCATACACTAATCTACTGGTATTGCGATATTATCGACTATTCTTATTCCGAGTCAGATAATACCTATGTTTTTACCGATCTATTGGCAGATGTCATAGTGTATCCAGATGGTTTTGTCAAAGTAGTAGATCTTGATGAATTCACTGAAGCGCTCGATTCCGGACGTCTCTCTGTCGAAACCTTGAAGGTGGCGCTGCTACGATTAAGTGCTTTGCTGGATATCATTTATGCGGATAAATTCGAAAAACTGCAGGCCGAGATTGAAGCCAGAGAATAGCTTACACCGCCGAGTATTGCCATCAATAAAATACATGGCCTCCGATGATTTGACCGTTAATCTCTGGAATCACTGTTCTGAAGTAAAGACAATTGCCTACTGGAGTCGATCCGTTCATTGCGTCATCTGCCGCAGAATAACAGGAATCTGTGGCTCCTTGCGCCAGTCTGGCAGCAAGTCGTCCGCTGGCCACCGGTGAAAACTGACGGTTTGCGTAAATAACGCCCACCATTGAATTCGGATATGCGGCACTTCGCATTCTATTGATGACAACTGCTCCGACTGCTACCTTTCCCTCGTATGGCTGATTTCCAGCTTCACAGTAAATCAAACATGCCAGCAGATCACGATCTGTCGGTTCATAAGTCAGTTCTGATACATCACGCCATGCCATACTGGCCGCCTTTTTAGACATAGCCTGCTCTTCAGCCAGTTGTTTGCGTAATGCTGTTAAATTAGCCTCCTGCGCTGCTAGTTCTGCTTCCTTTGTTGCTATTTCCATCTCATATGCGGATGCCTCTGCCTCAGCAGCAACAATCTGTCCATTTTTGCTTGCAATATTGCCCGAAGTAGAGTTCACCAAGGTAACAACCTTACCCTTTTCCTCTGCAACCTTCTCCTGCAAAGCTTCCAATTCTTTCATCTCGACCTGGAGCGTTTCTTCTTTGGCCATAATGCTTTCCTTCAGCTTAATCAGGCTTTGGAGCATTTTCTGGTCATACTCCTCTACTTTTTCCATGTAATCTGCTTTATTTAGAAAGTCCGCATAATTGGTCGCCGTTAAAAACGCCTCCAAATAAGAGGTTTCACCTTTTTCGTAGATAAACTTGATTCTGCGTTTCATCAAATCATACTGATTTGCTTCCTGCGTACGTGCATCCTCCAAGTCTGCCTGTGTCTTTTCAATTTCTTCTTCCTTGTTCGCTACTTCTGTTTCAAGATTGCTCAAATTTTCGCTGATTTCTGTCAAGTCACCGTTCAGCTTACTTAAATAGCCCTCCAACTCTTCTTTGGAATCCTCAAGGCTATCTTTCTTGGCATCCGTTTGCTGCTTGAGCGCTTCTGTCTGCTGCTTTTGAGCTTCTGTCTGCTGCTTTTGAGCTTCTGCTTCTCGTATCTTCTCAGCAGTCGTCTGGGCATAAACAGTACGCAAAAACAGACCCGCATAGCCCTGCGGGAAGCAGATAGTGCCTTGTATCAAAAGTACAACTGCAAGTACCTCTGCAATCCATTTATGTAGCT
>CAZACC010000049.1:0-15534 GCA_964483545.1 uncultured Lachnospiraceae bacterium | reverse complement strand
CAGACAACTTTGACTGATCAAATATTAGCAGGTAATATTGCAGGAAATGGTGGTGGAACAACAAACGTTGGAAATCATGTGTATGTAACAGATCCAGAGGGGCAACCGATCGGAGATGATTCTGTTACAAAAGAAGTTACGACACCAAATAAGTGGTTTGAAAAAGATGCTGGGACGATAGTGCCTGATACGGGGAATAATACTGCAATCATACCTTGGACCATCACGATTCATTTGAATGGATTTTATGCACATATGAATGAAATCAATTTACATGACGAGTTAGATTTTCCGTTAAATTATGTAGCAGGGAGCGCAAATTATAAGATTGCCGAAGGGGCATCTGAATCGAGCGTTTTATCTATTCCAGATGCAACTTTTACATTTTCTACTAGCACGGCAAGTACGAAAGCAACTTTAAATGGAACAACTGGACTACCGCTTAAAAGCTTGATTGACGTTGCGATTTCATCAGGCAGTATTACAAATCCAGATACTGTGACAATTACTTACAACTCCATCATAACTAATTATTCACAGTACCTTGAAAAAAATCAAACACAACCCAAGAATAAAGCATGGCTGAGCTATGACTGGAAAGATTATAATGGACCAGGAACTGGTAATACCTCTTTGAGTGGTCCTATATTAGAGAAAGAGTCGGGTGCAAGTTCTACGATTCTCTCCAAATCTGGCACCTATAATCCGAGTACAAAGAGAATTACTTGGACAGTCACCTTTAATCAAAATGGATTAAGTCTGGCAGATGTTACCATTCAGGACATTTTAGGAGCAGGGCAACATTATGTGACAGACTCATGTGCAGTGACAGAACCTTCCTCGGGAATCACAGTGACGGGACCAGCGTCAACAATTGGAATTCAAAATGCTGATGATACTACAGTACTTTCGGAAACAGAACGCACAGCGAATTTTACTTTCAGCTCGAGTCCAATTACAGTGCCAGTTACCTTTACTTATGAAACGGAATTGAACGAGACTGAAAAAAATACTTATGCAAATAATGCGAACAAAACATATACGAATACAGCGATTCTAATGGTAGGTGCTACAGAATATGATCGTACGACTGCGAATGTAAACTATCAAAGCAATGTCCTAAAAAAAGAGTCATCTTCTTATGATTACAACACACATGAGATTGCGTGGAAGGTGACTGTCAACGAAAATAAAATGGACATGACGGGTGTTTCTCTGACAGATAGCATTCAAAAGGGAACAACACTGGTAATAGACCCTAATTCATTATCTTACACGAAATATGATAATTTAGGCACATCGTCATCTACGGAGATTACAACCACAGACGTTGGTGGGTTGTATTACATGCTTACCCAGGCAACAGATACTGTAGATGGTTCTTTTACCATTTACTTACCAGATTTAGCGGAAGGAGAGTATGGTGAAATCACCTATCGTACAAAAGTCAATGTAGATTCATCAGCATTTGAAGGAGCTTTTTCTCAAACAAATGCAAATATCAGTGTTGGGAATACAGTGGCTTTAAATTTCGCAGAAGCAGGTACTGCTCCAGAAGTGACGGAAAATCGTGCGATTCCCGCAAAGGTAGTTGGGAAATCAGGAGCGATTCTAGATAAGGAAACCATTGGATATACGATTCCTTTGAATGCAAATCAGGCTACTTTACCAATCAATTATTTGCTGAGAGATACCTTATCAGCAGGAATGCACTACGTTCCATCTACAGTTCATCTTTTTACAGGAACAGTGAATTTAAGCACAGGAAATATTACAAAAACAGCAACAGAACTTGTGAAGGGCATGGATTACCAAATTGCTTTTTCAAAAGATGAAAATGGCAATGAACAAATGACGATGAGGCTGTTAAAGACAACCAATCAAGCCCTTTATTTAGAGTACTGGGTTGGAATTGATGCCTCTGTGGCCAGTGTAACTTCTTTTACGAATACCATTCAAGCGGGAGAAGGAAGTATACCAGCATCAGGAACTTCGACAATGACACGAAGCGCAGTGTTATCCTCCAGCGGTTCTGGAGGCTTGAGAAGTGGACATTATTTTACAATTAAGAAAGTAGACCAAGAGGACAGTACCCTTTTTCTTCCAGGGGCAGAATTTGCATTATATGATGCAACAGGGACAGACTTAATTGCGACGGGCACCACAAATCCAAGTGGTGAGTTAAAGTTCTATGGATTGGCTGCAAGTACTAATTATATTCTGAGAGAAACCAAGGCACCAGAGGGATATGACATAAAAGCAGGTAATATCTCAGTTACAACGGCAGCCAGTGGAAATAAAGATGTTACTGTAGAAAACACAAAATCTTCAGACACACCATCCACGACACCGTCTATAACTCCACCCACAACACCATCCAAACCAGAGGATCCAGTGACACCTGGTACAACAACTAAATCAGAGGAACCAAATAAACCAAGCACTCCATCAAATGTAAGAAGTAGGATTGTGGTGGAGAAAATGACCCCAGAGGAAGTCATTAAAGAGATAGAAGAACTTCTCAAAAAACCAGCCTCTCCAGAAAGAGAGGAAGCAATTAAAAAACTTCATGAAAAAATCATTCGTTTATTGGAAGAGGATCCCAACTACTTCGATGATGCCTCAGACGAAATGAAAGAAGTGATTCAACAGCTGATTAAAAATGGCGAACTAAAAAGTAGAGCGAGACTACCTAAGACGGGCGGCTTAGTTGGATCTGCTATCGTGGTACTCCTTGGAGTCACAATGATTGGTGGAGGAATCTATCTTAGTAAAAAGAACAAGGAAGACAATGAAGAAGAGTAAAAAGAATCAAAAAATATATAAAAATTCTGGAAGAATCATGATCAGCAGGGTCATGATTTTTTCTGGAATCATCATGATAGCGATTGTTGGAATCATACAGATTTCAGATTATATCGCAGGAAAAAATGATTTGAAAGACTTTGAAAAGCAGAAAGTCAAGGCGGAAACAATCGTAGAAAGAACCATTCAGATACAAGGAGAAACGGTAGAAATCAGTTATCCTGTTGAAGAACCGACCGCAGAAGTAGGTGGAAGTGTATTAGCAGTCTTAAGAATTCCCAAAATAGATTTAGAAGAAGCTGTTAAAGAGGGAAGCGACAATCATGTCATTAGTAGTGCACTAGGGCATATGGAACAAACAGCGCTTCCAGGAGAAGAGGGTAATTGTGCGATTGCAGGTCATAGAAACTATGTGTTTGGAAGATTTTTCAATCGTCTCGATGAAGTGCAAGCGGATGATGAAATTGAAATCGAAACATTGGATGGAACATACACTTATCGGGTAACAGATTCTTTTGTCGTGGAGCCAGAGGATGTCTCAGTCATCGAACAGCTTGAAGGAAAGAATCTGACACTGATTACTTGTACACCGATTTTTGTGGGGAGTCATCGTTTAATTATCTCTGCAGTATTAGAATAGTTTGTGCACCTGCGTTCATGCTTTAGTCTGGCGTTCGGACTGTACAAATAGGGATAAATAGGGATATCAGTAGCGGTACGAATATATAGTAAGTGAGGCATAGGACATGAAGACGATACGAGTTGCGGCGGCAGTCATCAGGGCAAATAATGAAAAGGGAGATCACATTATTTTTGCAACACAGCGTGGCTACGGAGATTTTAAAGGCGGTTGGGAGTTTCCAGGAGGGAAAGTCGAAGAAGGGGAAACCTCACAGGAGGCTTTGAAAAGAGAAATCCTAGAGGAATTAGATACAGAAATCAAGGTTGGAGAATTGATTGATACGGTTGAATACGATTATCCAACCTTTCATTTGTCAATGGATTGTTTTTGGTGTGAGGTTTTAAAGGGAGATTTGATCCTGAAAGAGCACGAAGCAGCAAGGTGGTTAGATTGCAAGTCGCTCGATACGGTGGAATGGTTGCTGGCAGATGTTACGTTAGTTGGAAAAATAAAAGAGATACTCAGGCAAATGGATGGTTACTAAAGTACAAAGAAGAGAATCCAGATCAGGTCTTTAAGACTTTGGTTGATTAATAAACCGGATGTAATTACTGCAGACATAGC
Source organism: uncultured Lachnospiraceae bacterium (assembly GCA_964483545.1). Lineage (GTDB taxonomy): Bacteria > Bacillota > Clostridia > Lachnospirales > Lachnospiraceae > JAAYYM01. The sequence goes on along the minus strand of CAZACC010000049.1, from coordinate 11,483 downwards.
GAAAGAAATTATCATATGAAATATGAATGAATATCCTCAATAACGTTTTGAGGATATTTTTACGTGAATTTTACATTCATTTTACGGCAGGCAGATGGTTTGATGCAGCTGGAATTGTTAATCTACTTAAAGAATAGAAAAATGAAAATAAACTTGAGACAAATGAGAAGACGAGGATGAATAATGGAACGAATCAGAGTATTCAATGAAATTTTGGAAAAGGAGCGTATTCGGACGGTATACCAGCCTATTGTAAAATTAAAGAATGGTAATATTTATGGGTATGAGGCACTGAGCAGAGCAACACTGGAGAAGTGTCCTTGCAATATCGAAGAATTATTTCAGATAGCAGGAGAGACCATGCAGCTCTGGGAATTTGAGAGGCTATGTCGGTCAACGGCACTAAAAAATGCAAGCCAAAAACCATTAGGTGCAAAACTATTTCTGAATGTAGATGCTAATATCCTTCATGATCCGAAGCTGAAATCAGGTTTTACATGTAAGGAATTAAAAAAGTATGGATTGAAGCCTGAGGATATTATTTTCGAAGTCACTGAAAAAAGCGCAATCAAAGAGATGGAGATATTCAGAGAAGCCGTACGGCATTATAAAAATCAAACCTTTCAGATTGCAATTGACGATTTTGGATCTGGATATTCAGGAATGAACCGCATATGTGAGGTTGCTCCTGAATTCATCAAGCTAGATATGCATCTGGTACGTGATATTGATCAAGATGAGATTCGTAAATCAGCAGTCAAAGCAACTGTACAGTTTTGTGAAGAAGCAAATATTAAGGTGATTGGTGAAGGAATTGAGACAAAAGAGGAACTGGAGACATTAATCCAGCTTGGTGTTGGCTATGGACAGGGATACTATATGGCGAAGCCAAATGAGGAGTTTATAGAATTGGAATATGAACAGAAGCTTACAATCAAAGGGTTGAATAATAGTATGAAGTATAATTTGAAGCCGACTGTATTTGATAGAATTGAGACCATATGTCATCCATCCAATATTGCCACTTGCGATGATAAAGCTGTAGATATTTACAATATGATGCATGAAATCAAGGACATTAAAGAGGTATATGTAGTAGACAGTGCCAAGAGAGTATGTGGAATTCTGACTCGTGCATACCTATGTGAGCGGTTCAGTGGGCAGTACGGATATAATCTGAATAGAAATAAAAAGGTATCAGATCTTATGTTGTCCGAATACCTAGAGGTTGAAAGTAATATGAGGATAGATGAGGTCTCGAAGGCAGCCATGAGTCGTAATTCAGAGACTGAATATGATGCTGTGGTTGTCACAGATAAGCATCAATATATTGGCACAGTAACCGTTAAAGAGCTGCTGAATACAGCAATTGATATTCAAATCAAACGTGCGACAGAAGCCAACCCGCTGACAGGACTTCCAGGAAACAATATGGTGCAGAATGAAATGCAGGAGGCAATCAGACATAAGAGGCAATTTGCAGTCGCATATCTGGACTTGGATAATTTTAAAGCATATAATGATGCATACGGTTTTTCTAACGGCGACTGTATGATTAAGCTGTTGGCAGCATGTATTAAAAAGAACATACATAAAAAGGATTTTGCAGGCCATATCGGCGGAGATGATTTTGTGATTGTTTCTTATGAGAAGGACTTGGAACAGGTCTGCAAAAATATCATATTTCTCTTTCGGGAATCCATCTCGAAGCTTTATAATCAAGAAGATTTGAAAAATGGCTATATTCTCTCAAAAAACAGAAGTGGATTTATTGAGAAATTTCCATTAGCTACTATCTCTATTGCAATTGTAGACTGTTCTCGACAAGCAGAAATTGATATTTTGGAACTTTCAGAGATGATTGCGCAGACCAAGAAACATGCAAAACAAATAATGGGAGACAGCATCAGTTCATCTTGAGAAGTATGCTGTGGTTTGATTATTGAACTGAAATATATTTTCCAGGTGTTACTCCGGTAAATTTTTTGAAAGTTTTCAAGAAGTAGAAATAATCATTAAAACCTACAGAATCGCTGATTTCATTTAAGGTCATATTTGTACTTGTTAATAACTCTTTTGCTTTTTCGATACGCATGTTGGTCAGGTATTTGGTGTAGGTACTTCCAGACTCTTTTTTAAATAATTGGCTGACATAGCTGGGATTCAGATCTAAGGCATAGAATACAGAATTATTTAGATGAAAAAATCGATTCTATACCAGAGCTAGAAGCAATCATTTTGCCAGTAAGAACAGAAGAAATGCTTCAAAAGGAAGCTCTTCATGGTTATTATATTTGGGATAGAATCATCAGTAATTGTAATATCGATGGAATATAAGGGAAAGACCTTACTGATTTTCAGAGAAATGCGATGATAAAAGATAAACGAATGCGCAAAATATCAGTAGCAGGTTCCTATCGAATTAGCTATAATGACAACGAAGAGATAAAAACAAAACGCAAGTACCCCCTCCTCCCTCCTCGGGTCGTCCGTTCTTTGTGCATTAAAATATTAAGGAGCAATCTAAAACGGGTGCAGTGGGAAGCAGAGGCAGCTGAACTGAAACGAAAGAGAAGCAGAGGGGCAGGTAATACCTGCTGCGTCACGATTATTTGGAGGAGTGTCAAGTATGAAAAAGCAAGGATTGAATCCATATCTTCCCTCATGGGAATACATCCCAGATGGCGAGCCTTATGTATTTAATGACAGAGTCTATGTATATGGCTCTCATGACCGTTTTAATGGGCATGCTTACTGCCTAAACGACTATGTTTGCTGGTCAGCACCAGTAGATGATTTAGCCGATTGGCGCTATGAGGGAGTTATTTTAAAAGCTACAGATGTAGAGGATAATGAAGACCGAGACAGCTGTCTTTATGCTCCTGATGTAGCTGTTGGACCAGACGGAAGGTATTATCTGTATTATGTTGATAGTAAGCGCTCTGTTGTATCTGTTGCTGTCTGCGATAAACCAGCAGGCAAATATGAGTTTTATGGTTATGTACAATATCCAGACGGGGTGAGATTGGGAGAAAAAGAAGGTGATGAACCTCAATTTGATCCTGGAGTACTGGTAGAAGGAGATCAGGTTTATCTTTATACGGGCTTTTGTCCAATTGGCAATCAATCTAGAAGTGGGGCTATGGCAATGGTTCTTGATACGGACATGATAACAATTACTCAAGATCCTGTTATCGTAGCACCTAGTGAGCCTTATAGTAAAGGAAGCGGTTTTGAGGGACATGAATTTTTTGAGGCTTCTTCTATTAGAAAAAAAGGTAACATATATTATTTTATTTATTCTTCGATTCTTATGCATGAGTTATGCTATGCGACCAGTCAATATCCTACGAAAGGATTTGAATATCGTGGAACGATAGTTAGCAATTCCGATATAGGCATTGGATCCTATAAACCTGCAGATAAACCCATGGCTTATGGAGGCAACAACCATGGTAGTATTGTTGAAATAAATGGACATTGGTATATCTTCTATCATAGGCACACCAATGGAATCAATTATAGTAGACAAGCTTGCTTGGAAGAGATTTTTTTCTTGGATGATGGAACAATTTCACAAGTGGAAATCACCTCGTGTGGACCTAATGGTGGTCCCTTAAAGGGATTTGGTGAATACCATACTTATATTGCTTGTAACCTATTCTGCGATGAGGAATCCGTTTACACGGATTGTACAGGGTCATGGATGAACAATCTATTTCCAAAGATTACACAGGATGGAAAAGATGGTGATGAAGAGGAGGGCTTTATTGCAAATATGAAAAATTCTGCTACAGCTGGTTTTAAGTACTTTGACTGTAAAGGAATTAAGAAAATCAAAATAAAAGTCCGTGGTTATTGTAAAGGTGATTTTGAAATTAAGACTTCTTGGAATGGACCTGCTCTTGGTAAGATACCAGTTGTATACTCCAATGCGTGGAAAGAATACGCTTCAGATATCATGATACCAGACGGAATACATGCACTATATTTTACCTATATCGGTGATGGAAGTGCAAGCCTTGCTTCTTTTACACTTGAGTAATTCCTTAGATAATGTCAGCTGGCAAATTTATAATTCCAACTGTCTGCAACTTTACCACTCCCCGTTTTTAGGATTTAACACCATGATTCTTTAGGGGCAACAGATGTCCGAAACACTGTAAGTCAGCATAATTGATGGCTTACAATTAATGTAAAGAAACAAAAGGAATGTTCCAGCAAGATCTTGAGGATTAGACTAAGGAATCCTCGCATTATTTGATAAATCAGAGTTTAGGGTATTAAAAATTTAAAAAAGTAAAAATTAGTACCATGAATCCTCATTTAATGATATATGCGTCCTTTTTTTGACTCGGATATAATAAAAGTCATTACGGGGATAAGAAGATGTGGCAAATCCTTTATCATAAAAGGAATCATTAATGAATTAATAGCAAAAGGAATCAATTAAGTTTTGGTCCATCCATCTCTTGAGAATATTGTTTATCTGTATTTAGTTAGTAATGATTATCAAGTGAGTATTGGAAAAATTGAAAAATTAGAGTGTGATTTTATTGTAAGAGATTGCAATCAAAATTATGCATATATTCAAGTTTCATATACGCTTCAAGGAGAAAATTTAAAATCAACTGAAAGAATAAAGGAAAGAGAATATAGACCATTTAGAGATATAAAGGATGGATATCCTAGATATATAATTTCTTTGGATCAATACAGGGATCAGCAAGAGGGTATTCACCATGTAAATGCGATAGACTTATTTCTTGGAAAAGAAAGAATCGGTGGGCTATAAAAGTACAAAAGCGATAGACTACTCTTAAAGATTATTCATTTGTTTGAAGTAGATTTGAATCACTTTTTGTGCTCTATTTTACGGATTGTATTTATGATGAAAAACGCGAATATTACAGTAAAATAAGACAACGGAGGGACATAATGAAAAAAAAGTGGTGGCATGATAAGGTAGTATACCAAATATATCCGAAGAGTTTTTTGGATACAAATGGAGATGGAATTGGGGATTTAAGAGGAATCATATCTAAACTTGATTATTTGAAAAAACTAGGAATTGATATGATTTGGATTTCTCCTATTTACAAATCACCGTTTGTAGACCAAGGTTATGATATTTCAGATTACTATGCAATTGCAGAAGAATTTGGAACCATGGAAGAATTTGATGAATTAGTATTAGAAGCAAAAAAACGTGAAATGTATGTAATCATGGACTTGGTAATCAATCACTGTTCTGACCAACATGAGTGGTTTCAGAAGGCATTAAAGGATCCTTATGGAGAGTATGCCGATTATTTTTATTTTAGAAAAGGAAAAGATAATGCACCACCTAGTAATTATCGTTCCTATTTTGGAGGATCAGCTTGGGAACCGATTAAAGGAACGGATCTTTATTACCTACATGCATTTGCGAAAGAGCAGCCCGATTTGAACTGGGAGAACCCCAAAGTATTAGAAGAATTATACAAAATGATAAACTGGTGGTTGGAAAAAGGGATCGCAGGATTTAGAATTGATGCAATTATTAACATAAAGAAAGAATTGAGTTTTCCAAACTATCCGTCAGATGGCACGGATGGATTGGTCCGATTTTCAAAAATGGTAGAAGAAACAAAGGGTGTTGGAGAAATGCTTGACGCATTAAAGAAAAATACCTTTGAACATTATGATGCTTTTACGGTTGGGGAAGTTTTCGATATGAAGGAGGAAGAGCTGGAAGAATTTATAGGAGAAAACGGACATTTTTCAAGTATGTTTGATTTTTCGGGAGAAGTGCTTACGAAGGGAGAACATGGCTGGTATGATGCACCTCATATGGATTTTGTGACATGGAGAAATCTGACATTAGAAGCACAACGAAAAGTGGAAGAAATTGGATTTTATTCAAACATTATTGAAAATCATGATGAACCCCGTGGTGCTTCCAGATACCTTCCAGAACACGCCCAAAATAAAGCAGGAATAAAGATGCTAGGAACTGTGAGTGTTCTTTTGAGAGGATTGCCTTTTATTTATCAGGGGCAGGAAATTGGAATGAGGAATTGTTCGAGAGAAACGATTGAAGAATATGACGATATCAGCACCCATGACGAGTATACAAAGGCAGTGAGGGCTGGACTGTCAAAGGAAGAGGCACTTAAGTTATGTCAGGACCGTAGCCGCGATCAGGCAAGAACTCCCATGCAGTGGAGTGAGGAAGCTTATGGAGGTTTTACAAAGGGGAAACCCTGGCTAGCAGAAAATCCTAGCTATAAAGAAATCAATGTAAAGGTACAGGAAGAAGATGAGACCTCTGTATTGAATTATTACAGGAGGCTGATAGCATTTCGAAAGAATCAGGATTACAAAGAAGTATTTACTTACGGAAGCTGTAATCAGAAATACAAAGAGAATCATACTATTTTTGCATATGAACGAGTATTAGATGAAACTAGGATTTTGGTTGCGGCAAATTTTGGGGAAGAAGAGGCTCTTTTAGAGGCGGAATCCTATTTAGGGAAAATCCTGTTGTCCAATATGGATCATAGTGAAATAAAAGGTGGGAAGCTGAGGCTAAGATCAAATGAGGTAGTTGTAGTGGCGTAGAGTACCTATTTTTTAACAGTCGGAAATCCTCATTGGAAATCCGGCTGTTATTATGTGAAACCGGAATTGCATCAAATTGGATGGATAAGATATCGGGTACAGATTGTATTACTCTCCTCAGCAAATTGCTAGCAGCAGTAACAATCCATACATTCCAGGATTTCTTCTGCTGATTTATCAGGATGCTGCCTGATTAAATCGTAAATGGAACGGATGCTGTCGGGGGTTTCTTCGAGTTCGTCAGCGATTGTTTCCAAAACTTTTGATTTCTGGATCTTCTTTTGGATCAGCGAAATCAATCTTAATGAATCACCCTCATTTCGCCGTACTTGATCCACGGCATCGGCAAGTTCTTTTGTGAACTTGTTCTTTGTGCTTCTTTCCTTCAGAAAATCAAGGAATTCCTTCATATCCTCAGATACATCATCAGCAATCCCATTTGCACAGAAGGTTTGCAGGCGCAAGTAGCAGTTGTTGATTTTTGACATGACATGATATATCTATGAATTTTGATATAAAAGTTCAAAATTTTATGAAAACGATTTAACACAAAATATATTGACATATAATATTATACGCTGTATAGTATTATATATAGAATCACATTGAAAAATAGATAATATTAATTTCTAAACAATATACTTGGAAAGGAAGAAAGACACATGGAAAAGGAGATGATAGCATGGTATTTAACACTGGAGCAGCACTGTTAGATGCAATTGTCTTAGCGGTTGTGGCGAAGGAGATAGAAGGAACTTACGGTTATAAGATTACTCAGGAAGTCAGAGAGGTCATTGATATTTCAGAGTCTACCCTCTATCCAGTACTTAGAAGGCTACAAAAAGATGATTGTCTGGAAGTCTACGATATGGAATTTGGTGGACGTAATAGAAGATATTACAAGCTGACGGAAAAGGGAAGGTTGCAGTTGAATTTATATATTTCAGAATGGCAAAGTTATTCCAAGCGAATAACGATGATGTTTGAGGAGGGCGTGAGCGATGAGTAGAAAAGAATTTATGGAAAAATTGGAAAATCTGTTGGGCAATATTCAAGACAGCGAGAGAGAAGAAGCCTTGCAGTATTATAATAATTATTTTGACGAGGCAGGACCGGAGAATGAAAATCAGGTTATTGTAGAACTTGGAACACCGGAAAAGGTTGCGGCTATTATCAAAACAAGCCTTCAGGAAAGCATAAACGAATCTGGAGAATTTACGGAGAGAGGATATTCTGACCCAAGATTTGTCATCAATTACGAGGTGGTAGACAATCATGATACAAAGGAGCAGTATGACTATGACATAGAATGCGGTATCGGAACAATTATGGTGGGAACGCTTACCTTTGGAGGGGTTGAAGGTGAGAAACATATTGATAACAATTCTGATTATATAATGGATATCAACTGTGGTATTGGAACTATACAAATAAGTTTTGAGAATGAATAACAGGAGGAAGAAATGATGGGAACGAAAAAATTATACAGATCAAGAACAAATAGATTTATCTGTGGTGTATGTGGTGGAATTGGAGAGTACTTAAATATTGACCCTACGATTATCAGACTTTTACTTGTGCTACTTGCCTGTACTGGAACGGGGATTTTAGCATATTTTATCGCAGCAATTATTATTCCTGACGAGTATTAATTCATGAAGAAATGGAAGGTGATTGTTGATGGAACGCAGTTCTACTGATTATGAAGAACATCACTTTATAAAAAAACACTAATTATGGAGGTGTCGCATGAACCAAGATCCGTTTAAGGAATATTATAGACAAACAGAACCAAATAAAAGAGATAAGGGATATGCCTGGCATACTGCTATCGGGTTGCAGGCAGTTGATGGATTAAAACCATCGAAGTATTTGATTGATACTGCTATTCAAAATATTGAAGGTGAAATATCAATAGATGAAGTGGGGCGATTACTGGATTCTTATTATGAAGAAAATCCACATTTGGGAGAAGATGAGAGGACAGAAGAAGCAGATAAGGTTTCATTGAGAATAACAAAGATACTTTCAGAGAAGGCTTTTACATTTAGTCCAACTGAGTATATTTCCATACACAGAAAATTGTTTACAGATATCTATGGACATGCCGGCAGAATCCGTGATTATAATATTACGAAAAAGGAATGGATATTGGATGGAGAGACTGTTCTTTACGGAAGCGCATCGGAACTTCGGGACGCATTAGACTATGACTTTTCTCAGGAAAAAAACTATAGTTATAAGGGATTAACAATTGATGAGATAATTCATCACCTTACACTTTTTGTTTCGAGATTATGGCAACTACATGTTTTTGGAGAAGGTAATACAAGAACTACTGCAGTTTTCTTTATCAAATATCTTCGTACATTAGGATTTGATGCAACGAATAATGCATTTGCAGAAAACGCTTTTTATTTTAGAAACGCACTGGTGCGAGCCAATTATAATAATTTGACCCAAGGAATTCATGAGACTACAGAATATTTGGAATTGTTTCTTAGAAATTTGTTATGTGATGAAGAAAATGAGCTTCATAACAGATCCTTACATGTGAGTGGATTGTATCAGGATGATCACAAACTGAACATTAGAAACGAAAAAGTGAACATTGAAGATGAGAAAGTGAACATTGAATCAAAAGAAGAGAATATTGCGGTTTCAGATATTTACGGATTTGCAATAAAGGAAATGCCTAAGAAAACTGTGGAATACATTCAAAAAATGTTCATAGAATTTGGAACAAAGAGTATTTTTGGAAGATCTGATATGCAAAAGGTTACTGGGCTTGGAACTACAAGAGCATCTGCTGTGTTAAAAAATATGCTACAAACCAAGATTATTGAAACGGTAACAGGATATGGTAAAGGAAAATATAGATTTACCAAAAGAAAAATCAGATGAAATGCATCTATTTTAATATCCACCGTCACTTATTCATTTGGAATTGATATAATATTGTTCGGTGATAAGGGGCTAGGGACATCTTTCTGTTAATCAGATGAACTAAGGAATTGATGGTAAATTCTTTGCTTAAAAATATCGTAACATATAAGGTTTATAGGCGCAAGTAGCAATTGCTAATTTTTAACAAGAAACGACTATGAATTTTGATATAAAAGTTCAAAATTTTATGAAGCGCTACCACTTGACAAGAGAAAAGGTATCTGCTATCATTCCTAAGTTAGCAAAGACTAACCAACATAGATCGTAATCAAATCCAATTAGATAGTTCGTAAGCAAGAGGTGAAACCAGATGGACAAATCGTCCCAAGATCAAATTGTATGTGATTTGAGCTTTCGTTATCAAAATGAATGCAACGATACACTTTCTGAAATCAATCAAGTTGTAAAAAAGGGTAGTTGTGTCGTATTATGCGGTAGCAGCGGATGTGGAAAAACGACATTACTGTGTTGTGTCAACCATCTGATTCCACAGTTCTATGAGGGCGAAATCAAAGGATTTTGTCTTTTGAATGGTAAGGATGTGATGGAAAGATCTGTAGGAGAAGTAGGAGAAGAGGTCGCATCCGTATTTCAGGATCCGAGAAGTCAGTTTTTCACTACAGATAGTTCAGCCGAGGTGGCTTTTGGGCTCGAGAATTTTGGATATTCTCGGGATGAAATTGTCACACGTGTGAATCAGGCTTATCAGGAACTGGGGCTCGAAAAGCTAAAGGATCGCAATGTGTTTGAACTCTCCAGTGGGGAAAGACAGTTGGTCGCTATTCTTGCGGCAAAAGCGTTAGATGCTGATGTGTTGATTTTGGATGAACCAACAGCCAATCTTGATTTTTCTGCAATTTGTCATCTGTCTGCGCTATTAGCGAAATTAAAGGCACTGGGGAAAACAATACTGATTAGTGAACATCGACTTTATTATTTGAAAGATATTGCCGATGAATTCATACTCATGGATCAGGGAAGGATTACAGAAAGAATCGCTGCTTCCGATATGATGATGCTTTCGGAAGAAGAACTGGAGCATAGAAGGCTACGCACACTTTCGCTAGAAAAAATAAAAACCGCACAGAAAGTACAACAAAAACAAAGTGAGATTCCCAATTCTAAAGATCAAACAATCATTTCAAGTGAATCACTTGCATTTTCCTATCATAGAAAAAAGGATTCTATTCTTTCGCATCTTTCTTTGAAAGCCAAAACAGGCGATGTGATCGGTATTGTAGGTTCCAATGGAAGCGGAAAGACGACGCTTGGCAAACTGCTCACTGGATTGATAAGACCGATATCTGGGAAGATCTTTATAGATGGCATACCGCAAACGCAAAGGAATTTGCAGCAGAAAGGTATTTTCATCATGCAGGAGGCAGAATTTCAATTCTTTACAAATTCAGTACTGAATGAACTGAAATACGGCATAGAGGAAACGCCTGAGTTTTTTGAGGAAGTGGAAAGAGTTCTGAAAGAATTTGATATGTGAACACTGCGGGATAAACATCCATTTTCTTTATCCGGAGGTCAGATGCAGAAGCTTGTTCTGCTGATGGCATATTTCTCGCCAAAGCCGATTGCTGTATTTGATGAACCAACTGCGGGACTTGATCTAAAAAGTCTGATGAGTTGTGTAGATATTTTTGAGAAAATGAGAAGGCATAAAACAATTTTTATCATCACTCATGATTTAGAGTTGATCTCCCGCGTGTGCACAAAGTGCGTTTGTATTGCAAACGGTACGGTAAGAGATCAGTATGACTTCTCCGAGACTGGAAGCTTTGAAAGAGTTGTAGATTGTATGCAGAAAGAGTTTTGCATACAAGACAATGATCGGACTCTTTCGAAGAATAAGTATACACGATACTGTGACCCCCGTATCAAATTCGCATATTTGATTACAGCACTTTTTATTACATCAAGAACAG
>CAZACC010000048.1:0-16094 GCA_964483545.1 uncultured Lachnospiraceae bacterium | reverse complement strand
ACCACCTCAGCTGATATCCACAAGCCATACAATGAGACCGCACCTTCACGATACTTTCACCCTTCGGAATTCGATAAATGCAGACATTTAGGAAGCTTCCGATGATGATTCCATATAGGAATATGATTATGTAAAATGCGATTAACTCAGGCTGCATGGTGAAGTCCTTTCAACACTGTTTATCCTATAAAGGCTGATTTCCAAAATTAATACCATCTGTTGTATAATTTGTACACTGAATGGTAACTACACCTGCAGCAACCGTAACAGTAATAGTTGGCGCTGTACCTGAATATGCATTTGAAGTTAAATTAACCGGGGTTCCCACAGATGCTATTAATTCATTATCCAAACCACTATTGTCTCCCGCTGTAAAAGCAAAATTTGTAGCAGTACCAGCAGCTGCTACGGTAGCTGCATAAGTTACTGTACCACCAGCCGTAACGATTCCTGAGTTGATACCTTCATCTGCCATACCTGCTTTAATTGAAGTTGCAATCTCTCCAATTGCAGAATTATCTCTTGCTATTCTTGATCTCTCAACATATCTCAAGAACTGTGGTGCCAAAACTGCAATCAATACTGCCATAATCGCAATCACGATAATCAGCTCGACGAGTGAAAAACCTTTGTTATTTGTCTTCTTCATAATCCATTTCTCCTTTGATTTGAATTTTTTGTTTTTATCTTAATCACCTCAGCCCTATTCCAAGGTGGTTAATTCATGTTGTCACTATAAATTATCTAGTCCTGTATACATCGACGCCATCGGTGCCATAACAGCTCCTATTAAGACGCCAACCACACCTGCTAATACTACGATGATCAATGGCTCCATGGCTGCCATCAAGGACTGTGTCGCCATCTCTACTTCCTCTTCATAATAGTCAGCTAGCTTTTCAAGCAGTCCCTCGATATCACCCGATTCCTCACCAATTCTCGTCATATGATACACCATCGGAGGGAAGATGCCGCTCTTCTGTAATGGTGTAGACAGAGGAACGCCTTGCATGATCTCATCCTTACATGCCAGCAAAGAATTTTGGATGATCTTATTGTCCATAATATTCGCCGTGATTTCCACTGCATCGACGAGAGAGATGCCTGCTGCCAGCAGCGTACTGACGGTCCTTGCAAATCTCGCCGAAGCCGTTTTGATCGTAAGTGCCCCAAATAGCGGCATTTTCATTCCGATTGTCGCAAACACAATCTCACCTGCTGCGGTCGATTTGAACCACCTAAACAAAACGACCACACCTGCTACGACTGCTATGACAAGATACCACTTTGCCATCATGAAATCACTGGCAGCCATGACACCCTTTGTAATCGCAGGTAATTCCATATCCATATCCGCAAACATATCTGTAAAGCTCGGAATGACTGTGGTTAACATCACAATGACAACAACGACCGCCACAATACATACAATAATCGGATAAATGGCAGCCTTCTTCACCATGGCCTTGATACGGTTATCCTTTTCAAAGTGTGTCGCCATACGGTCAAATGCCACATCCAGACTACCAGATGCCTCACCAGCCTCTACCATCGAACACAATAATGAAGGCAGGAACTTCTGCGCCCTCATCGCTGAGGTCAGAGACTCTCCCTTTTCGACATCGACCTGTATTTCCTTAATGGCCTTTGCTAGCTTTTTATTTTCTGTCTGCTCACCGAGCATATTTAACGCATCGATTAGGGTAACACCGGCCTGTGTCATACTCACGAACTGTCGGCAGAACACACTATAGTCTCTCGCCTTTGGCTTCCCGCCAATATTGAGATTAATATCCTTGGTCATCGCCGACTGCTCTACGACCGACATCGGCATCATACCCTGTGACTTCAGATCTGCAAATGCCTTTTCTCTAGTATCTGCCTCGATGCTGCCCTTTTTCACTTTTCCCAGCTGGTCAACCGCTTCGTATGAAAAACTAGCCATTTCACTTCTCCCTACTGTAGCTTACGGCTCAGATAAGCATAATCCTGAGCAAATGTCAGTGCTGTTTCCTCATTGATTTTTCTCGAAATATATAGGTCATACAGGGCATCATCCATTGTAATCATGCCTGATTTACGGTTCGTCTGCATCATGGACGGGATCTGAAAGGTCTTGCCCTCACGCATCAGGTTGCGAATCGCAGGATTGGCAATCATGACCTCGAATGCTGCACACCGCCCACCCTCTACTCCATCTAGTGGCAGCAGCTGCTGTGATACAACGCATTCCAGCACTGTCGCTAACTGGATCCTGATCTGCTCCTGCTGGTGTGGCGGGAAGACATCGACGATACGGTCAATCGTACTCGCCGCACCGATCGTATGCAATGTCGAGAATACCAGATGTCCTGTCTCAGCTGCCGTCACTGCCGTTGCAATCGTATCCAGATCTCTCATCTCTCCGAGAAGGATGACATCTGGATCCTGACGCAGTGCAGCACGTAATGCTGGCGCATAACCCATGGTATCTAGTCCAACCTCTCGCTGATTGACAATCGCTTTGTCACTTTTATGCAGGTACTCGATTGGGTCTTCCATGGTAATGATGTGACCTGCATATTTATGATTGATGACATTGATCAAAGATGCCAATGTCGTAGATTTACCGCTTCCTGTCGGTCCTGTGACGAGTACCAGCCCACGCTTCTTGTTCGTCATTTCTATGACTGCCTTCGGAATCGAGAGCATCTCCGGTGTCGGTATTTGGAAAGGCAGCAGTCTAAGTGCAGCCGCATAGGTACCACGCTGTTTGAATACATTCAGTCTGAATCGTCCGACCCCCTGCAAAGAGTATGCAAAGTCCAGCTCACCCGTCTTTGCAATGGTCTCATGCTGTGATTCATTGAGCAGAGGCAGCATAGCCTCTTCTACATCACGCGGTCTGAGTACATTCTCATTCATTTCCAGCAAAGTGCCATCCACACGGATCATAATCGGTCTTCCGACCGAAAAATGCACATCCGATGCGCCACGCTTCATTGCCTGTTCTAATATCTTTTCAAGATCCATCCGCATCTCCCGATTGTCAATATCTGTATCTGAAAAGCACCATGCAAAGACTTAATAAATACAAATTATACATATTTATCCATCTTCTGTCAATCTGTAAAACTCGACATCTCAAGTGCTTAATGGTTACGTGAACTATTGTCGAACTACGCATCAAAGGATACCTTAATCATTTCCGAAATCGATGTCGTTCCGTCCTTTACATACTGGCTGGCGCTCATACGCAGCGTATGCATGCCCTGAGACAAAGCCACCTGCTTGATTTCCTCAGCAGATGCCTTGTGAGAAATCAGCGGCCGCAGCTCAGGTGTGACCTCCATAATCTCATAGACACCGATACGTCCTTTATATCCAGTATTATCACACTGTACACATCCACACGGCTCGTAAATCGTGAAGTCCTGATCCTTGTCCACCTGCAGCAGTTCTTTCTGCTCCTCATCTGCCAGAACCGCTTTTCTGCAGCTTGGACACAGACGGCGAACGAGTCGCTGTGCGATGATGCCTACTACAGAGTCTGCCAGCAGATAGGACTCCACGCCCATATCTACCAGACGACCGATCGAGGCCGAGGTCGAGTTCGTATGCAGAGTGCTGACAACCAGATGACCAGTAATGGATGCCTGTACTGCGATGCCTGCTGTTTCACCATCTCGAATCTCACCGATCATGATAATATCCGGATCCTGTCGCAGGATGGAACGCAGTGCCGTCGCAAAGGTCAAATCAGCCTTCTGATTGACATGTACCTGATTGATCCCATTGATATTTGCCTCAACAGGATCCTCAACTGTGATAATATTGACATCTTCTGTATTCAACTCGCTAAGTGCCGTATACAGAGTCGTGGACTTACCACTTCCTGTCGGTCCTGTGACGAGAATGATACCATGTGGATTCTTTAATATGTGGTCAAACTGTTTCAATTCATCCTCGCGAAAGCCCAGCTGACTCTTCTCTCTTGTCAGTCCACTTTTGGAGGTCAGACGCATAACCGTCTTCTCACCATACACTGTCGGCAGGATAGATGCACGGATATCAAACTCCTGTCTGTCTACCACCTGTGTGATACGGCCGTCCTGCGGCTTGCGCTTTTCAGAGATATCCATCCCACCGATGATCTTGATCCTGGCAGTGATGGCTGGAAGCAATCTCGGACTGTAGGTCATCTTTTCATAGAGGGCGCCATCGATACGGTACCGGATACGGACTCTATCCTCGAGAGGCTCGATGTGGATATCACTCGCCCTTTGCCGCACAGCCTGTTCGATCATGGTCTTGACCAGCTGCACGATTGGAGAACTACTGATGTCCTCATCATAAAGCGTATCATCTTCTTTGAATTGCGCCTCTTTTTCCTTGGCATATTCATCGGCTGCATTTTTTACATCTGCAGTACTATAATAACGGTCGATATACAGTAAAATCTGATGTGTTGTCGCTACAACAGGCTCGATCTGCATATTCGTCACGATCGTAAAGTCATCTATCGCTCCCATATCCATTGGGTCTGACATCGCAACCTTTAGGACATTTGCATTATTCTTATCATACATCAATGGTATGGCAGTGTGCTTTTTGGCAACAGAAGAGCTAACCAGATTGATAATCTCATCTGATATTTGTATGCCGACTAGCTTCACATACTCCAGATGCAGCTGATCACTCAGTGCATGTGCGATGGCTTCCTCTGTCGTAATGCCTGCATCCACCATGGTCTCACCGAGTTTTCTGCCACCACTTTTCTGTAGCTCTAGTGCTTTTTTCAGTTGTTCTTCGGAAATCACTTTCTGATCGATTAAGATATCACCTAGTCTGAGCTTCTTTTTACTCTGGTCAAATCTGTGATCCATGTTCAATTCCGCCTTCAGCGTTTTTTTAACACCACTTTTAATTATACAAAATCCATAATGATATACAATGGTAGTTTTTCATAAAAACAAATGGTCAAATTTGGTAATAATTTTCCTATTTTTCCTACTGTTGTTGCCGTGACGATACTGCTGCCGCATCTGTTTCAAGATCCGTGACAACCTTTGATTCCTCTTCCTCTGTGTGATTCTCTTCAGATGATGCTTCCGCATTTGCTGTGTCCTGCGTGTCCATCATCTCGGAAAGCTCCGGTACATGCACCTCTCTTTCCATAATACTCATACCATGGAACTGTGCATCCTCTTCTATAATCAATCTGGTGGTTGTGATATCTCCATTGACATTGGAGGTGTTTGCAAACTCTGCTCTCTCCCTGATCCACATGTCGCCCTCAATCGTACCTGCCACTACAAGATAATCAGCCACGATATTTCCTGTCACCTTACCTGTGGGTGCAATGATGACTGTTCCCTTGGATGTGAGTCCACCGACAATAGAGCCATCGATTCTGATTGAGTTTTCTGTTGTAACGGATCCTCCGATGATCGTATCTGCTCCAATAATGGTTGATACCGACTTTTGTGATGCCTTTGCATTCTTTTTCATAACTATCTACTCCTTATGATTTTGTATTATTTCAACCTGCGATTTCCATCATGGTCATTGGGTCGATGAACTGCCCGTCCAGCTTGATCTCGTATATCAGCAGCTCTCCCTCTGTCGTCATGATACCAATCACATCGCCTTTATTGACCTGAGCACCCTGCTCCACACGTATCGTGGCAGATGTATAGTAAATCGTCTCGTAGCCGTTGCCATGATTGATCCGAATCACAGGACCATAGGTGGGATCCTCCTCGATTGCCTCTATCGTACCAGAACCTGTTGCCATAACCGCAGTTCCGATATTTGTCATAAATGCAACCTGATTGACATCCTCTGGATGTGTCTCTTCCGTATTCTGTATGGTCTGCTGTGTTGCCAGTACTGCTGACCCGTCTAGCGGAAAGCCTTTTGGTACTGCCTGTTCACTGCGTGTCACTTCCTCTAATTGGGCTTCCTTTTCCATCGCTGCCAGTGAATCATTCAGGTCATTGACTACTGCCGACAGCTCTGCATTTTCATTTCTCAGTGATGTGTTTTCATCTACTACGACCTGTAGCTTTGCATTGCCGGCACTCCGATTACCATATGCATCCCGCACGATCTGTACAGTGAAGATACAGTAACTGATCAGAATGGCCAATACTGCGATTACTGTCACTACAGTCCTGATGATCGCATTGACTGAGGACTTAATCGTCCTGATCTTGCCGCCAGTCTCTGGTACAAACATGATGCTCATGCGATTGTTCTTTTTCTTTCTTCTTTTTTTGCTGCTCATGATAAATTCCTTTCTGTTACTTTTGGCAGGAGTCTGTATAAGACTGCCTCTGCATATATCGAGTATATCATATTGACTAAAAAATTTACATTAAATAATTCCAAGTAAGCTGACACGGTTGCAAAAAGACCTATCCGATCAATCGAATAGGTCTTTTGCTAATCTGTTTTACGTGGTCTGGCTTATTTTCTTAATAATATCATGTACAAATAGCTTACAAATTATATATTATAGAAAAAGGCACATCGAAAAACGAATAGATTAAAGCTTAGTTACGTTAGTAGCCTGAGGTCCCTTTTCGCCGTTAACTACTTCGAACTCTACTGCAGCGCCTTCTTCAAGAGACTTGAAGCCGTCCATGTTAAGTCCTGAGTAGTGTACGAATACGTCGTTTCCTGCCTCGTCTGAGATAAATCCGTAACCTTTTTGGTTGTTAAACCATTTTACTGTACCTTTGTTCATTCTGAGATCCTCCAAAATAATAATTATGGTTGCGCCTATTCGCAACAAAAACATGATAGCATATAATTGGCAAAAAGTAAACGATATTTTCAGCAAATTTTACAGTAAATTTCACAAACATTTTCGATACCGTCTGACTTATTATGCGTCGACACGATTTTCCTGCATCTGTTGCTGTGCCAGCTTCTTCACATTTTGCTGTGAAACCTCGTAGAATTCCATGTGTATGCGTTGGAACGCAGCCACTACCATAGGGTCGAACTGGAGTCCAGAGCCCTGTGTGATGATATTGTATGCCTGTTCATGGGAAAATGTTTTTTTGTAAGTTCTTTCCGATACAAGGGCATCGTATACGTCTGCCACCGCCAGTATCCTCGCCAAAATCGGGATATGGTTGCCCGCCAGTCCGTCTGGATAGCCTGCGCCACTGTACTGTTCATGATGGGAGCGTGCCATCTGATAGGCATAGTTGAGGAACGTGCTGTTGGGCAGCAGATACGCATACTTCTGTATCGCATGAGCGGCTAACAGTGTGTGGTTCTTCATCTGCATGAACTCTTCGTCTGTATATTTTCCTTCTTTTTGCAGTACACTGTCTGGAACACCTATTTTCCCCATATCATGCAGCTGTGAACAAAGAATGACGATTTCATAATCACCTGCTGGAATGCCGAAATTGATGCCGCTCAGCAGCATCTCCTTGAGCAAAATGCCCATATACTGAGACGTGCGGATGCAATGCATGCCTGAGTAACCGTCTTTTTCTGAGATCAGGTCGGTGATAATCCCTATGATAAAGTATTCCATTCTCATGGCATTCTGCGTTTGGAAAGATGCCATCTGTTGGAGCTGCTGATTATATTCATCCATCTGTTTCTGATGATCAATCATTCTCATCTGCATTTCTATACGCTTGTGCAGCAGTTCTGCAACTACAGGTCTGCGAATGAAGTCTACAGCACCCAGTCTGTATGCTTCAAGCTCTGTCGCATGATCTGGACTTCCAGACAGAAATATAACTGGAATATTCTTTGCCTTCTCACTTATCTTTAGTCTCATGATTATCTCAAAACCATTGATGCCTGGCATGGCAATGTCGAGTAGGATGAGACTGGGCATGATCGTTGCCTTGGCCAGTCGTGCCAGTGCCTGTTTACTGTTTGATATCGGAATGATGATGTAGTCCTTTTCCAGTGCTTTTTGGGCAATGATTAATTCTGACTCGTTATCATCGACAATCATGATTGTGTGCATTACTATCCCACCTCTCAGTGTTCAAAAGATTGAATCACTCTATGAAAATCCAGTGGTCCGCCAAAAAGATCCAGTGCCGAGCCAATGGTTGCATGTATTTTGTCGTGTCCAAGTGTCTTTAGCCTCGTGATATCGCCATAGGTTGCAATACCACCAGCGTAGGTGACAGGAAGTGGCGTGGCTGATAATTCTGCCTGGTCTACATAGCTTCTCAGTATTCCTACGATGTCTTCCTCGATGCCGGCTGAGCGACCCTCTACGTCTACTGCGTGCACGAGAAATTCGTCACAGGATGAAGATAGTTCCCACAGAAGCTCTGCTGTGACAGGTACCTCGGTAAACCTCTGCCATCTGTCAGTGACAACATAATATCTGCCGTCTCTCTTTCGACAGCTAACATCCAGCACGAGATGTTCCTTTCCTACTGCATGCTTCATCTTCTCTATGTGTTCGTATCTGATCTGCCCATTTTTAAATATGTAGGAAGTCACAATCACATGCGATGCTCCGGCATCCAGATACTCTGCTGCATTGGCATCTGTGATACCGCCTCCGACCTGCAGCCCGCCCGGATATGCCGCCAACGCACGCATCGCCTGTTCTCTTGTAGCCGAAAACAGCGCAGAGTCCGACGCATTTAACAAAATAACATGTCCACCCTTTAGATGATTCTGCCTGTATAGATCGGCATAATACTCTGCTCCCTTGACCGATGTGAAGTTCTCTACTGCCTGATCTCCCTGATCCTGCAGCGTGCCGCCGATGATCTGTTTGACCTGTCCGTTATGGATATCTATACATGGTCTGAATTCCATCATCCCAGCCCCCTTTTGTTAAAAAGACCTAAACCATTGAATGAATCAGGTTTAGGCCGTTTTCTATCATGCTGTTATCCAGAATCGAACTGGAGACCTCTACATTACCAATGTAGCGCACTACCAACTGTGCTATAACAGCATCGTGAATATCTCACCGAAGGTCATTCTAACATATTCGAGATGGAATTGTCTATCCCTTTTTCAGGATTTCTTTCTTGATTTTACTCTTAATACGTTGCAGTGCATTATCGGTCGATTTTTCATCTTTTCCGAGTACCTTTGCAATCTGAATATAGCTCATCCCAGTGATGTACAAATCAAGTACCTGCTTCTCAAAGGAGCTGAGGGTACTGTCTATCTGCTCTTCCAATACATTGACATTTTCTTGATCAAAGAAAAGTTCCTCTGGACTTTTATCGACTACCGACTGCAGTGCATCCACCAGAACAGTGCCCTCGCCCTCCGCATCTGACATATTCGCATATAAGGACACGTAAGAATTCAGAGGTATGTGTTTCTGCCTGCCTGCTGCCTGTACGGCGGTATACATCTGTCTCGATACACATAAATCTGCAAAGGTGTAGAAGCTGGCATCACGGCCGCTGTCGTAGTCACGAATGGCCTTGAACAGTCCAATCATGCCCTCTTGGATCAGATCTTCATTATCTGCACCGAGGATAAACATGGACTTTGCCTTGCTGCGTACTAGGTTCTTATATTTATCCATGATAAAATCGGTGACGGGTGATTCCCCCTCACGCAACCGCAGGATTAATTCTTCGTCTGAACTTTGCGCATAATCATTTTTTCTGTCCATGGGTACTCCGCATGAATCATTATGTAAACTTTTTATGTTAATATAATCTATCTAGTTTCTATCTAGTTTCTATCTAGTTTCTATCTGATTTCTATCTTGTTTCAATCTGATTTCTATCTAGTTTCAGTCTAGTTTCTATCTGATTTCTTTCTGTTTTCTTTCTGTTAAAGCCACTACTTCATGCGCTGTCGAACGATTTCATAAGCAAGTACGCCCGCTGCGACTGATGCATTGAGGGAATCAATGTTGCCCTTCATGGGAATCCCTGCAACGTAATCACATTTTTCCTTGATCAGGCGTCCAACACCTGTGCCCTCACTACCAATGACCAGTCCGATGGGCCCGGTCAGATTGCATCGGTACATCAGCTCCCCATCCATATCTCCGCAGACAAACCAAAGTCCGCGTTTTTTGAGCTCCTCCATCGTCTGTACGAGATTGGTCACCTTGGCAACTGGTGTATAGTTGAGTGCACCTGCTGAGGTTCTTGCAACAACTGCTGTTAGCCCGACTGCACGGTTCTTCGGGATAATCACCCCATGCGCACCGCATAGATTGGCAGTTCTGATGATGGCTCCGAGGTTATGTGGGTCTTCAATATTATCTAGCAGAAATATAAAAGGCGGTTCCCCTTTTTCCTCTGCCTTCTTCAAAATATCCTCCACCTCTGCATACTTATAGGCTGCCGCCTGTGCAATCACTCCCTGATGATGTCCAGTCGTACTCATCTGGTCAAGTCGTTCCTTTTCCACATATTTGATTATAGTATCATGCTTCTTGGCTTCTCGCTTGATCGTCACCACCGGTCCGTCCTGACATCCATCCAGCACATACAGCTTATCTATTGTTTTCCCTGCTCGGAATGCCTCAATGACAGCATTTCGTCCCTCGATTAAGAATTCTTCATAGCGCTCATTTTCCATGCCTGTTCTGCTCTCCTTGCATATTTTACTATTATGTCCATGTTTGATATCGATTTTATCGAATTGCTATATTTTCCCGTACAGTTGCATGCCAAGCTTTAACAAATCTACGATTCTCTCTGTATTTCCCTGCAGATACAGATACCCGCAGACGGCTTCCATTCCGGTTGCCTTGCGGTAATCAGACACTGAAGCATTCTTAGCCGTTGTATAGGACTTCGCATTGCGTCCTCTCTTGTAGATGGTCTGCTCCTCTTCGGTCATATACTCCTGCAGCAGCTCTGCCATCTGGGCCTGCGTGCCTGCTTTGACTAGGTCGCTCGTCTGCTTGTGCAATTTGTTTGCTGCACAGTTTGCCCTGCCAACCACGACAGACTTCATGACGAGGTCATAGATACTGTCACCGATGTAAGCAAGGGTAAGAGGCGAATATGTATGGATATCCGCCTCTTTTAAGTCAAATTGCTGTCTGATATATGGGAGTAATTCTTGCTGATTCATGCTTTGTTCTTCTTCCACTTCACACCTTCACGCGTATCTTCAATGATGATACCCTTTGCAAGCAGTTCATTACGGATTGCATCCGCCTTTGCAAAGTCCTTTGCTTTCTTGGCTTCCTTGCGCTCTGCAATCTTGCCCTCTACATAAGCGGTCAGCTCATCATCCACTTCCTCTGCTTCATAGGGAATGGTCAGATTCAATGATAAGACCTTGTCAAAGTCCTCTAACAGCGCATGCTTTGTCGCATCATTTGTATCTTCCTTGACCAAATCATAGACAACGGTAATCGCCATAGCGGTATTCAGATCATTGCCTACCGTATCCGCAAATTTATTTCTGTAATTCTCAAATACTTCTTTGTCTACCGTACCCTCTGCGGCATAAGAGCTGGTCTTTGTGCGCAGCTTTTGATAGGTTGCGGCTACACTGTCCAGCTGTTCATAGGAAAATTCCAATGGTTTACGGTAATGCGACTGTAGGCAGAACATTCGGTAAGCAAGCGGATCATAGCCTTTCTGCTCCAGCAGATCCACCGTCAGAAATTCACCCTTGGATTTACTCATCTTGCCTGATTTGTCATTCAGGTGGTGTACATGGAACCAGTAATTACACCACTTGTGACCCACATAGGATTCACTCTGTGCCACTTCGTTTGTATGGTGTGGGAAGATGTTGTCCACACCGCCGCAGTGAATATCCATACTTTCTCCGAAATGCTTCATACTGATGGCAGAGCACTCGATGTGCCAGCCTGGGTAACCGAGTCCCCACGGGCTCTCCCATTTTAATGCCTGGTCCTCGAACTTAGACTGTGTGAACCACAGTACAAAATCATTTTTATTTCTCTTATTCGTGTCCTCTGCCACATCATCACGGACACCAATCAGCAGTTCATCCTCGCTCTGATTACCGAATACATAGTAGGCAGACAGCTTTGATGTATCGAAGTATACATTGTCTCCTGCTACATATGCGTAATCCTTTTCAATCAATACCTCAATCATGTGAATAAACTCTGCAATACAGTTTGTTGCAGGCTCCACTACATCGGGTCTTTTAATATTTAGCTTTTTGCAATCTGAGAAAAATGCATCTGTATAGAACTTTGCAATCTCCATAATGGTCTTATGCTCACGTTTTGCACCATTTAACATCTTGTCTTCACCGCTGTCGGCATCGCTCGTCAGATGGCCTACATCCGTGATATTCATGACGCGCTTCACATCATAACCGAGATAACGGAAGGTCTTCTCCAGCACATCCTCCATCAGGTAGGAACGCAGATTTCCGATGTGAGCGAAGTGATATACCGTCGGTCCGCAGGTGTACATGCTGACCTTTCCTTCTATATTTGGTACAAATTCTTCTTTTTTCTTAGTCAGTGTGTTATAAAGTATCATTTCTGTGTCCTTCCTTTTGTAGCTGTCTTATATCCTTTTCCAGATCTAACAGTCTGTTCGTCAGTTCTGTATTTACCATACACAGGTTCTGGATATCCTCCTGAACGGGATCGGGCAGATCAACTTGATTCATATCGTCCTGCGGCAGAGCAACGTTGTTGCGCTTCACGACACGCCCCGGCACACCTACCACAGTCGAATTTGGAGGAACCTCCTCGAGTACGACTGAGCCGGCACCGATCTTGGAATTTTCTCCAATCGTGAAGGATCCCAATACCTTTGCTCCTGCACTGATCATGACATTATCCCCGATGGTCGGATGACGTTTGCCGTGTTCCTTACCAGTTCCGCCAAGTGTGACACCTTGGTAAAGCGTTACGTTATTGCCAATGATGGTTGTCTCACCTATAATGACACCATGACCATGATCGATGAAAAATCCTTCTCCGATTTCCGCTCCCGGATGGATCTCAATGCCAGTCTTTCTTGCCGCACACTGTGAGATCAGTCGCGCCCAGAAATAATGTCCTTTTTTATATAGTTTGTGTGCCTGTCGATACATCATCATCACCTTGAAGCTCGGGTAGAGGAAAACCTCCATGGCGCAGTGTATCGCAGGATCGCGCTCCCTGATGACTCTGATTTCTTCCTTGACACGCTTGAAATAACCCATTTCACACGCCTCCAAATATAATGTTAACTCTCATACTCCTTGGATCTTACTCGGCTCTGAATAGTTACAGTCTATGCAATTGTGGGAATTTTGTCAATTTGTTTTTCAGTTAACATAACTGTATCTTTCAGTACCTTCTTTTACTTTATGACATTCTTTTTGGTTGTGTCTGTACCTCAATCTCTCTGACATCCGCTGCAACCAGCGCATCGATCTGGGATGCCACCTGCAACACTTGCTTCGATCATATCCACGGCTGTTGTCAGTATACAGATTGCCTGTGAGCTGATACCCTCACCGCTTCCGGTAAATCCAAGACCCTCTTCCGTCGTTGCCTTAATGTTAATCTGACTCAAATCAATCTTTAATGCATTGGCCACATTCTCACGCATTTGATCAATATACGGACGCATCTTCGGTGCTTGCGCAATGATCGTTGCATCAATATTTTCAATGAAGAAATTCTCCTGCTCCAGAAGCTCCCCCACACGCTCTAACAGGGTAATGCTGGAGATGCCTTTGTACTGTGGATCCGTGTCTGGAAAATGCTTTCCGATATCACCCAGCGCTGCTGCACCTAGCAAGGCATCCATAATCGCATGCACCACTACATCTGCGTCCGAATGTCCCAATAATCCTTTTTCATATGGTATATTAACACCACCTATAATAAGGTCGCAATCCTTTTTCAGTCTGTGTACATCATATCCCATTCCGATTCTCATAAATTCTGTTCTCCTGTTTTTCGATCAAATCTGTGCTTCTGTTTTTCAATCAAATCTGTGCTTCTGTTTTTCAATCACATCTTGACATCCACATCATTTCAATATATAGTTGTGCATGAAGCAGAGCTAATTCAATCAATCTTGTTTTACTCACGCTGATAGTATAACACATTCATGTAATGCTAGGGGAGCTTTTTTTGCTGAGACCGTCACCCATGGTGACTAACCCTCATGACCTGAACCGGATAATACCGGCGTAGGCAAGCAGTTTTAAGGCTAACCCTCCCATTTCACAAAGGAGGATTTTTTTATGTCAAAATCAAATCATTTCTACGTGCGTCGTCTGGCTTTCTGTGGTGTCGCACTGGCACTTGGAACCGTTACTTCTCTCATCAAGGTATTTGAATTTCCGTTCGGCGGTTCTGTCACCCTGCTTTCTATGCTTTTCATCTGTCTGATCGGCTATTTCTATGGACCCACCACGGGAATCTGTACTGCAATCGGATTCGGAGTTCTGCAGTTGCTTTTGGAACCTATCATCTATTATCCGATGCAGGTGGTTCTGGATTACTTTCTTGCCTTTGGCTGTCTGGGGCTGAGTGGGTTCTTCCGTAAGAGAAAACACGGTCTGCTGATTGGCTATATTGTCAGTATCACTGGACGTTGGGTCTTCACAAGTCTCTCTGGCTATCTCTTCTGGAGCGAATATGCCTGGGATGGCTGGAATGCGATTGCTTATACAATGGTTTATAATGGTATTTACATCTATGCGGAGGGCATCGTCACAATCATACTGCTTGCAGTCCCACCCGTGGCAAATGCCATCAACCGAGTACGCATGACTGCCGTTGAACAAAACTAATGCCTGAATCATATGCGGTTACTTAAAAGATTGAAAAACTTCTAGTATCTGCTCGCTTTTCGGATGTTCTGTAACCTGGAATTCATCAGCCTTTCTTCCTCAAGTGCGTTGTCCTAAGCATAACCTCATGCTCGATCTGTGGATAGTTCTCATCCGCACAGAACAGCGCAATCTGTTCCGTCCAGCCGCCCCTTAAAAGGATGGTGCGGCTTTTCGGTTTGTATTTCACCTTTGTAATGTGGTTCCATCGAAGAAAGACCTCCTGCCGCGACTGCGCCAGCATCCCTGCGCCCGCAGCGGCCGGTTTGCCAGATAAAAGCCCCAACACAACCGTCAAGGCATTGACGACTCGGTTCTTTTTTGCCTGTTTTGCCTGCGTGCGGCAGAGTACGCCCTTGTCGTCCAGCACAAATTCCGCCTCATATTTTCCCCGATAGACCGCCATGATGAAAAGCCAGGTGAAAAATAGCAATGCGGCAATGAGCCCCAGCCCATAGAGCGCATAGACGCTTTTGCCCGACGCAAGCCCGATGACCAGCGCGACAAGGCCGAAGGGGATGCCGATGGCAATCCCCAACTGCTTCAAAATAACCGTGTTTCTGAATATGGGTACGCTGATCTGCCATTGTATTTTTTCCATCGTCATCCCCCTTTCCATGGGTGGCTTTAATAATAGCCGCCCATGCCGCCGAGCAGTTCTCCGATGATACTGGTGAGAGCGGCCCCAAATATAATAGAGAGTATAAGACCTATCGCACAGACGATGAGCATTGCCCGCGCATAGTTCTTCTTATTTAGATTGACCGAGCCGCCAAAGCTCCACACAAACAGCAGGATTACACCCAGGATTGGTACGCACATCAAAAGAAGCATCCCTATGTACTGCCCGACGCGAAGCGGCTCGCTTCCCGGCTGATGGGAATAGACCGGGGGTTGCTGCGGCGCATAGGCCATCTGCGCCGCAGGCGGCGTGTAGACTGGGGGCGGCGGGACAGGACGCTCCAGAGCAGGCTCCGCCGCCGCTGTATAGGCAGGCTGCTCTGGCTCGATCTTTGCGCCGCAGCCGTTGCAGAATTTAGCTCCGTCTGGAAGGTTTTTACCGCAATTTTCACAAAACATATTCCATTCCTCCTTTCATTCTGATTTTGCACCGCACTCGGTGCAAAATCTGGAATCCTCATGCAAGGGAGCGGAGCAGGCAGGGCACAGCCTGACAGACGGTGCGGACGCAGCCTGGGTCGCAGTGGGGGGTGTCTGCATCGGAGCCGCTGGCTGTACCGGAGGCGTATATTGCGTCTGGACGGGAGCCGCTGGCTGTGCCGGAGGCGTATATTGCGTCTGGACGGGAGCCGCTGGCTGTGCCGGAGGCGTATATTGCGTCTGGTACGGCG
>CAZACC010000047.1:0-16314 GCA_964483545.1 uncultured Lachnospiraceae bacterium | reverse complement strand
TAGACATTTAATTTCATATTTCTCTCTTATTCAGAGTGGTGGAGATACAAAGGATCTGTGAAGCCACGGCAACCCCCTGCGAGGAAGGTGCCAACCTGAGCGAGTTAAAGAATCGAACAATAAGAGGATTTGATTGTCAGTTGAGTATCGGGTCCGCTTAAAGCGGATCTATTTTTTTACACAAAATTTAAGTTCATTTAAGGAGGAACCAGCATGGAAAAATTATTATTTACATCAGAGTCAGTTACAGAAGGACATCCTGACAAAATGTGCGATGCCATCTCTGATGCAGTGTTAGACGCTCTGATGGCACAGGATCCAATGAGCCGTGTAGCATGTGAGACAGCAACCTGTACAGGATTTGTACTTGTAACAGGTGAGATTACCACAAACGCATATGTAGACATTCAGAAGATTGTCCGCGATACCGTTAAGGAAATTGGATATACAAAATCAGAGTATGGTTTTGATGGAAATACATGTGCAGTACTTTGTGCGATTGATGAACAGTCATCAGATATTGCGATGGGTGTTGACAAGGCACTTGAAGCAAAAGAAAATAAAATGAGCGATGCTGAAATAGAGGCAATCGGTGCTGGAGACCAAGGTATGATGTTTGGCTATGCGACCAATGAAACAGATGAGTATATGCCATATTCCATCTCTCTTGCACATAAGCTTGCAAGACAGCTGACCAAGGTACGTAAGGATGGAACATTGAAATATATAAGACCCGATGGAAAGAGCCAAGTATCAGTAGAGTATGATGAGAACGGCAAGCCGCTCCGTCTAGAGGCAGTTGTATTGTCTACACAGCATGATGAGGATGTAACACAGGAACAGATTCATGAGGACATCAAGCAGTTCGTATTTGATCCGATTCTGCCAAAGGAATTGATCGATGCAGAAACCAAGTTTTTCATCAATCCGACTGGACGTTTTGTCATTGGCGGACCTCACGGAGATGCAGGCTTAACAGGACGTAAAATCATCGTGGATACCTATGGCGGATTTGCACGTCATGGCGGCGGAGCATTTTCTGGTAAGGACTGCACCAAGGTTGATCGTTCTGCAGCATATGCAGCACGTTATGTTGCTAAGAACATTGTGGCAGCAGGTCTTGCTGACAAGTGTGAGATCCAGCTTTCTTATGCAATCGGTGTGGCACAGCCGACATCTATCATGGTAGATACTTTTGGAACTGGCAAAGTGTCCAATGAAAAGATGGTTGAGATCGTTCGTGAGAACTTTGATCTGCGTCCAGCAGGTATCATTAAGATGCTCGACCTGCGCAGACCAATCTACAAACAGACAGCAGCATATGGTCATTTTGGACGTAACGATTTGAACTTGCCTTGGGAAGCACTGAACAAGACAGAAAGTCTTAAGAAGTACCTGTAAGAACTGAAATAGGATACAGTAGAATTACCCAGTCAGATTTCCTATAAATAGAGAAATCTGGCTGGGTGTTTTTCATTTACAAACAAGTTTACAAACAAATTATCATCTCTTATTTATAAACCCAAACGTTTGTGCTATACTATGTAAATAGCGATTTGGAAATCAGGGCAAGAAGGAGCAAGACACGATGGGATTTGTGCATTTGCATACACATACAGAATACAGTTTGCTGGATGGTTCTAATAAAATAAAAGAATATGTACAGCAGGTGAAAAAACTGGGTATGGAAGCAGCAGCAATCACCGACCATGGTGTGATGTATGGTGTGATTGAGTTCTATCGTGCTGCAAGAGCAGAAGGGATCAAGCCAATCATAGGTTGTGAGGTCTATGTTGCACCTAATTCCAGATATGATAAAGAGATTACAGGTGGTGAGGAGCGTTATCATCATCTTGTTCTGCTTGCTGAAAACAATACAGGCTATCAAAACCTAATGAAGATCGTCAGCAAGGGCTTTACAGAGGGCTACTACTACCGGCCTCGTATAGATATGGAGGTTTTAAATACATATCATGAGGGCATCATTGCATTGTCTGCCTGTTTGGCAGGAGAGGTTCCACGTTATATAGAAAAGGGTCTGTATGAGGAAGCAAAGAAGTGTGCCCTCAAATATGAGACCTGCTTTGGAAAAGGCAATTATTTTCTAGAGCTGCAGGATCATGGAATCCCAGAACAGAAAACGGTAAATCAGGCATTACTTCGTATGAGTCAGGAACTGGATATACCACTTGTAGCAACGAATGACATTCATTATACTTATGCAGAGGATGTACCTTCTCACGATATTCTTCTTTGTATACAGACAGGCAAAAAGCTGCAGGATGAGGATCGCATGCGCTATGAAGGTGGACAGTTCTATGTGAAATCACCCGAAGAGATGCAGACTCTGTTTCCATATGCAAGGGAAGCAATTGAAAACACAGGAAAGATTGCAGAACGCTGCAATGTTGAGATAGAATTTGGTGTCACAAAACTACCGAGATACGATGTTCCAGAGGGGTATGATGCGTGGTCCTACCTGACCAAGCTTTGCTTTGATGGTCTGGAGAAGAGGTATCCGGGATACGGGGATGATTTAAAGAAACGTTTAGAATATGAACTAGATACCATTCACAGCATGGGATTTGTGGACTATTTCCTGATTACATGGGACTTTATTCATTACGCTAAGAGTCATGGAATCGCAGTTGGACCTGGCAGAGGATCTGCAGCGGGCTCTATCGTGTCATATTGTCTGGAGATTACAAATATCGATCCGATCAAGTATAGCTTACTGTTTGAGCGATTTTTAAATCCTGAACGTGTATCTATGCCAGATATTGATATTGACTTCTGCTTCGAAAGAAGGCAAGAGGTTATAGATTATGTTGTTGAAAAATATGGAAAAGACAAGGTTGTGCAGATTGTTACTTTTGGTACATTGGCCGCCAAAGGTGTGATCCGTGATGTCGGACGTGTTATGGATCTGCCTTATTCTTATGTAGATTCTCTGGCAAAGATGGTACCGAATGAGCTGAATATCACCATTGATCGTGCACTTGAACTGAACAATGATTTTAAGAAGCTCTATCATGAGGATGAACAGGTTCATAATCTAATCAACATGTGCAAGCGACTGGAGGGCTTGCCACGTCATACATCCATGCATGCAGCGGGTGTCGTGATCTGTCAGAAGGAAGCGGATGAGTTTGTGCCATTATCTCGAGGTTCAGACGGTTCAATTACTACGCAGTTTACGATGACAACGTTGGAGGAACTTGGACTGCTGAAAATGGATTTTCTGGGGCTTCGAACTCTGACGGTTATCCAGAATGCCGTACAGCTCGCAGAGCGCAGCAGTGGTCAGGTAATTGATATAGATCAAGTTGATTATAATGATAAAGCAGTATTGGATTCCATCGGCACAGGTCGTACAGATGGTGTATTTCAGTTGGAAAGTGCTGGTATGAAGAACTTTATGAAGGAACTGAAGCCACAGAATCTAGAGGATGTCATAGCAGGTATTTCTCTTTACCGCCCCGGACCAATGGACTTTATCCCACAGTATATCAGAGGCAAGAATTCATCTCAGTCCATTCATTATGATTGTCCTGAGCTGGAACCGATTTTGGCACCGACCTATGGCTGTATCGTTTATCAGGAACAGGTTATGCAGATCGTGCGTGAACTGGGAGGCTATACACTCGGAAGAAGTGATCTCGTACGCCGTGCCATGTCTAAGAAAAAGCAGTCTGTCATGGAAAAAGAACGTAATAATTTTATCTATGGCAATCTGGAAGAGGGTGTTCCAGGCTGCAAAGCACGTGGAATTGATGAGAAGACAGCAGGTAAAATATATGAAGATATGATGGATTTTGCAAAATATGCATTTAATAAATCCCATGCAGCTGCCTATGCGGTCGTGTCTTATCAAACAGCATATCTGAAATATTACTATCCGTTAGAGTATATGGCAGCATTGATGACATCGGTCATTGATGCGCCACATAAGCTGTATGAATACTTTTACACATGCCGTACCATGGGTATTCCGATCCTGCCTCCTGATATCAATCAGGGTGGAGTTGGCTTTACAGTTGCCGAAGCAGAAAGCGATGAAGGAAGTCGAGGAATTCGCTACAGCCTGTCTGCAATCAAAGGAATCGGCAGACCAGTCATCAATGAGATCGTTGCAGAACGTCAGGAACGTGGATCTTTTACGACGATTAAGGACTTTATCACGAGACTGGCAGATCAGGATATCAACAAACGCGTCATAGAAAATCTGATCAAAGCAGGGGCATTTGACTCTCTGCCTGGTACACGAAAGCAGTTAATGGCGGTCTATGTGCCCATTATGGATGGTTTGGTTCGAAATCGAAAAAATAATATAGCCGGACAGATTTCTTTGTTTGATATAGCCAGTGAAGAGGACAAAAGCGAATTTGAAATAAAAATGCCGGATATTGGTGAGTATAATAAAGAAGCGATACTTGGCTTTGAAAAAGAAGTGATCGGTATCTATGTCAGCGGTCATCCACTGGAAGAAGATGAAGCAATGTGGAAGAAGCGTATCACCGCCTATGCTGCTGATTTTACGATTGATGAAGAAACTGGAGTTGCAAAAGCCAAGGACAATGACAAGGTCACAATCGGAGGTATTATAGAAGAGAAAACCGTCAAGTATACAAAATCCGGAAAGAACATGGCTTTTCTTATGGTGGAAGATCTTACAGGAAAGGCGGAAGTCATTGTATGGCCCAATGATTATGAGAAAAATTCCAGATGGCTGATAGAGAACAGCAAAGTCTTTGTGTATGGGCGTGTTTCGGCAGAAGAGGATAAGGATGCCAAGTTAATCTGTGAGAAGATTACACCATTTGAGAGCATTCCGCGAAAGCTATGGATCAAGTTTGCAACAAAAGAGGATTACCTGCGAAAAGAGGCTGATCTGATGCTGACCATGGATGGTTCAGATGGGAATGATACAGTGGTAATCTATATTGAGTCTACGAAGGAAATTAAGAGCCTACCCAGGAGCAAAAGTGTATGTGCCAATTCGGAACTTGTAGACAGATTGTCGGGGCTATATGGAGCAGAAAATGTCAAAGTTGTGTAAGGTACGCTTTACAAGGAGCATAAAACAGGGTAGAATAGTTCGTAAGTATTTTTTTAGGAGGTCGTGATATGGCAAAAGAGGTGAACACAATTGGTGTTCTGACAAGCGGCGGGGATGCTCCCGGCATGAATGCTGCCATCAGAGCAGTGGTTAGAAAGTCAATCGCGAATGGCAAAAAAGTAAAAGGAATCATGAAGGGCTATCAGGGACTCCTGAATGAGGAAATATTTGATATGTCACCAAGAGATGTATCTGACACGATACAGCGTGGAGGTACAATCCTGCGTACTGCCAGATGCGAGGAATTTAAGACATTAGAGGGTCAGAAGAAGGGCGCCGAGGTATGTAAAAAATTTGGAATTGAGGGTCTGGTAGTCATCGGAGGAGATGGCTCCTACAAAGGTGCACAGGCACTTTCAGCCAATGGCATCAACACCATCGGTCTTCCAGGTACAATAGATCTCGATATTGCGTGTACAGACTATACGATAGGTTTTGATACGGCAGTCAATACAGCTATGCAGGCTATTGATAAAGTCAGAGATACTTCATCTTCTCATGAGCGCTGCAGTATTATCGAAGTTATGGGCAGAAATGCTGGATATATTGCACTTTGGTGCGGTGTAGCGAATGGTGCAGAGGACATTCTGCTTCCAGAGAAGTATGAATTTAATGAACAGGATATTATCAATAATATCATTAACAACAGAAAAAAAGGAAAGACACACCATATTATCATTAATGCAGAGGGTATCGGACACTCTACCTCCATGGCGCGCAGAATCGAAGCGGCCACTGGGGTAGAGACGAGAGCTACCATTCTCGGTTATATGCAGCGAGGTGGTTCACCTACTTGTACGGATAGATTTCATGCTTCCATGATGGGTGCATACGCAGCAGATCTGTTATGTCAGGGCAAATCAAACCGAGTTGTAGGCTTGAAGGATGGTACCTATAAGGATTTTGACATTGATGAGGCCTTGGCAATGCAGAAGAACATTCCAGAGTATCAGTATGAAGTCAGCAGGCTTTTATCAATTTAAATACAATCTGATGTAGAATCATGATAACAGGTGCGCATAAAGTTCATGTGCACCTGTTTGTTGCTTTTTTGTCAAAATTGAAAAGAAAGCTGATCAGGAGAAATGGAGGAATTGCTGTGATTACAAGCAGTACAAATGCTAAAATCAAGAATATCGTTCAATTAAATACGAGCAGCAAAGCCAGAAGAGAACAAGGTGTATTTGTCGCAGAAGGAACAAAAATGTTTCTAGAGGCTCCGATTGACAGTATTCATCAAGTGTTTGTTTCAGAGAGTTACTATGACAAGGGCGAGTATTTAGACCAAATAGAAAAACTATCTTATGAGATAGTAGAGGATTCTGTGTTTAGAAAAGCATCTGATACTATGAATCCACAGGGAATCCTTTGCGTGATTAGGCAAAATAATAGTAACATCAAAGCGATGCTGGTCGAACCACGACCGTTGCTGATGGTTCTTGAGGGTATTCAGGATCCAGGTAATCTGGGGACAATCATCAGGACAGGAGAAGGTGCGGGAGTCACTGGTATTATTATGGATCGAAATACGGCGGATGTGTTTAATCCAAAGGTGATAAGAGCGACAATGGGTTCTATTTTCAGAGTACCGTTTGCTTATACAGAAAACCTACCAGATACGCTTATACAGATGAAGAAGCAGGATATTAGGATCTATGCAGCTCATCTTTCAGGGCACCAGTTTTATTATGAAGAGGATTATTGCGGCGGCAGTGCTTTTTTGATTGGAAATGAGGGAAATGGTCTCAGTGAATCGATTACGGAATATGCAGATACCTGTATTAAAATACCAATGCAGGGTCAGGTTGAATCATTAAATGCAGCTGTATCGGCAAGCATACTGATGTATGAGGTCATGCGGCAGCGTAGTATCAAATAGAATACGGAGGAATAGAAGGATGAAGATTGGATTTATTGGTTTGGGAAATATGGCAAGTGCCATGATTGGTGGTATGCTTGAAAAGAAAATCGTTACACTGGAGGATATAACAGGAGCAGATGCCTTTGAGTCAGCAGTACAAAAGGCTCAAGAAAAGTTTGGAATCTATGTATCTACAGATAATCTCACAGTGGTCAGACAGGCAGATGTAATTGTACTTTCTGTCAAACCCCAGTTTTATATGGATGTGATAATGGGAATCAGAGAGGCAGTCAGAGAGGATCAGATTATCATCACGATTGCGCCAGGCAAGACCATTAATTGGCTGCAGGAGCAGTTTGGAAAAAAACTGAAGCTAATCAGATGTATGCCGAATACACCAGCACTGGTTGGGGAGGGCTGCACTGGAGTCTGCCCGAGTGAAGCTGTCAGTGAAGAAGAGATGAGGTATGTATTGACGCTGCTAAATAGCTTTGGGAAGGCATATGTTGTGTCAGAACATATGATGGATGCCGTCGTTGCGGTAAGCGGCAGTTCACCCGCTTATGTGTTCATGTTGATTGAGGCTATGGCAGATGAAGCAGTACTGGAAGGTATGCCGCGCAATTTGGCGTATGAATTTGCTGCGCAGGCGGTATTAGGCAGCGCTAAAATGGTGCTGGAGACTGGCAGGCATCCGGGAGAACTCAAGGATATGGTATGCTCACCGGGAGGAACAACAATAGAAGCAGTCAAGGTATTAGAGGAGAAAGGATTTCGCGCAAGCGTCATGGATGCCATGAAAGCATGTGCTGATAAATCAAGAAGTTTATAATGAAGAAATTAATTGGAGATAAGAAATTTTATAAAATGGTACTTGCGGTTGCAGTGCCAATTATGATTCAAAATGGAATCACGAACTTTGTCAGTTTGCTCGACAATGTAATGGTCGGATTGGTCGGAACAGAACAGATGTCTGGCGTTGCGATTGTGAATCAGTTGATTTTTGTATACAATCTATGTATTTTCGGAGCTGTTTCGGGTGCAGGTATTTTTACGGCACAGTTCGCAGGGCAGAAAAACCATAAAGGAGTCAGAGATACATTTCGATTCAAGATACTGGTTTGCGGAATTGCAACTCTTCTTGCGATTGTCATATTTGTGTTATTTGGAAAAGAGCTTATTAATTTGTATCTGCATGAGGGTGGTGAGACTGGGGACATTGCCGTTACACTGCAAAGTGGAGAAAACTATCTTTGGATTATGCTAATCGGATTGTTTCCTTTTACAGTTGTACAGGCATATGCCAGTACCCTGAGAGAGACAGGAGAGACTATGGTACCGATGCGAGCAGGTATTGTAGCAGTATTTGTGAATCTTGTATTAAACTATATCCTGATATTCGGTAAGCTTGGAGCTCCCGTACTTGGGGCATCGGGTGCAGCTATTGCAACCGTTATTTCGAGATTTGTGGAGTGCGCAATTGTCATGCGATGGACTCACCGGCATACAGACAGGAATCCTTTTATTGTGGGTGCACTGCGAAGCCTAAAAATGTCGGTCAATCTTGCAAAAAAAATCTCATTTAAGGGGCTCCCGTTGCTGGTG
Source organism: uncultured Lachnospiraceae bacterium (assembly GCA_964483545.1). GTDB lineage: Bacteria > Bacillota > Clostridia > Lachnospirales > Lachnospiraceae > JAAYYM01. Next base: position 7,729 of record CAZACC010000047.1, on the reverse strand, counting down.
AATGAGACACTATGGGGTCTGGGCACAGCTATGTTGATGCAGAGCTATTCTGTTAGGGGGTTAGCAGTAGTTGCGGGACTCAATATTTCCTCGACTATTTCCAACATATTCAACATTGCTTTTATTGCGTTAGGTAACTCTGTTGCGATTGTGGTAGGACAGTTACTAGGGGCAGGCAAGATGAGGGAGGCAAAGGAGACAGCATATAAGATGATTTTTTTCTCCACGGCTGTCTGTCTGGTTACGGGCGGGGCGATGGTAGCTTTATCGCCACTGTTTCCTAGGATTTATAATACAAACAGCGAGGTCAGGTATCTTGCGACATGGTTTATCATTATAACAGCATGTCTCATGCCAATACAGGGTTTTTTGCATGCCAGTTATTTCACAATCCGGTCAGGAGGGAAGACGTTCGTAACATTTCTGTTTGATAGTGTATTTATGTGGGTGGTCAGTATACCATTGGCTTATGGTCTGACTCGCTATACAAACTATAATATATTACCGATTTATTTCATATGTCAGTTTATTGACATTATAAAATGTATGATTGGGTTTATTCTTGTCAAAAAAGGAGTGTGGCTACAAAATATTGTAGAAGACAGAAAAGAACCGCTAAATGCTGATTCGAGTATGGAATAGAAGTTGACAAGTGACCTCTTCTCTGCTAAAATACCAATGTAACAAATTTGTAATAATCTTAATATATATGATACAGGTAATACGGGTTTGTTGGTGGAGGTTATGATGGATTTCAAAAAAATGAGACGTGTGCTGAGAAATGTTTCGGCAGCAGCTCTTACATTGTTAGTTGTCAGTACCATGATGACTTGCGATACATTTGCAGCAATCGGTGTAGAGGCAGGAGCATCCAAGGTGGTTTCAATTGCAGTTGGTGAAGAGACATCAGTCAGTGATAACAGTACTGCACCAGAATCAACAGATGCAGAGACCATCGTGATTGAAGTTCCTAAAATCAGCGAAGAGGCAGCGCAGTTGAAAAAGAAAGCTGTGGAGCAGGATAAAAAGAACGCTACAACATCATCTACGTGGGGCAATATCGTTATGGCAAATGTAGATGATTCGTTAAATGTTCGCGCAGAGGCTTCAGAGGATTCAGAATTAATCGGGAAATTATATAAAAATACAGGTGGTCAGATTGTAGAGCAGAGTGGTGACTGGACGAAGTTCAAGAGCGGCAATCTGACAGGCTGGGCAAAGAACGAGTTCCTGTTATTTGGACAAGATGCAGTTGCATTGGCTGACAGTGTGGTTGAGGCAATCGCCATAGTAGAGACAGATTCGCTTCGTGTTCGTAAGGAAGCCAGTGAAGAAGCAGGTGTATATGGCTTGCTGGCAGTTGATGATGAAGCACTGGTCGTTGAAAAAATGGATGACTGGATTTCTATTCAGTACAGTGATGATACGGTTGGGTATGTGGCATCTAAGTATGTCACAGTTGTACGTGAATTGGGTACAGGCCAGACAATGAAGGAAATCAAAGCTGTAGAAGAAGCAGAAGCGGCACTGAAGGCAAAGGAAGCAGAAGAAAAAGCAAAGGTTAAGGCATCCAGAACCACGGAAACGACACTTACGAATAATGGTGCAGTTGCAGGAGATGTTAATGATACATTGCTTTTGGCTGCGTTGATACAATGTGAGGCGGGTTATGAAACATATGCTGGACAGGTTTCTGTTGGCACAGTGGTTATGAATCGCTTGAAGATGGGCAACTATGGTAACACCATTTATTCTGTTGTTTATGCCAAGAATCAGTTTGGGCCAGCAGGCAGTGGAAAAGTTGCTGCTGTATATGCACAGGGACCGCGTGCAATTTGTATTCAGGCAGCGCAGGAGGCTATGGCGGGCACATCTTATATCGGAGTTGCTACGCATTTTAGAAATATCAGATCTGGAAAGCCAGGAGTTGTAATCGGTAATCATGTATTCTGGTAGTCAGTGGAGTACAATCGGTGAATCAAATATAAAATAGAAAAATCCTCGCAACAATCGTTGTGAGGATTTTTCTTGTACATCTGTTGGCATATATTTCTGGTCATTAGCATTACACCAGTCAGTTTGTTATATATTTCCTATATATGAGGCAATGGCGTCCTTCCAGTCAGCCATTTGAAAATCAGTTGTCAGCTTTAGCATATAATTCTCAAGTACTGAATAAGCCGGACGTTTTGCCGACTCTGGATGTTCCTCCATGTACTGCATGGTGGTAACCGCATCTACAGTAGTGGACTTGCCTGCAAGTCGGAAGATTTCGTTTGTGAAATCAGCCCAAGAACAGATACCCTCACAGGTACCGTGGAACAGTCCGTAGTTATCAGTTGGCAGTAAATATGCTATCATTTTTGCAAGCTCTGCAGCACTCGTCGGAGATCCGATCTGATCATTGACCACCTTGATTACATCATGTGTTTCAGCAAGACGCAGCATTGTCTTTGCAAAATTCTTGCCGTCTCCATACAGCCATGCTGTTCTGATGATAAAATAGTCCGTGGCAAATTCCTTCACAAAGTTCTCTCCTGCAAGCTTGGTCATTCCATACATGCTTTGCGGATTTGGTGTATCGAATTCGATATAGGGACTAGATGAATTCCCTGCAAAGACATAATCAGTGGAAATATGCATCAGCTTAGCACCAACATCCGTGGCTGCAATGCTCAAATTTCTAGGTCCAATTGCATTGATTTTGTAAGCAGCATCTACGTTGGTTTCGCATGCATCCACTGCAGTAAATGCCGCACAGTTGATGATGGCATCTGGTTTTTCTGCTCTTACATAATTGAGCACCATGTCGACATTTGTAATATCCAGTTCTTTTACATCTGGATTTCCGACATCTGTATTTAGTAACGTAATATCAGTACTGTCTGCATACTGTTTGTTAATGGCACGCCCCAGCTGACCGTTACACCCAGTAATCATTATTTTCTTCATGTTTATCCCTCTTCCAGTCTTGTTTATAGTGAATCAGACATGCATCGCTCTGCAATCCAGTTTACCTAACATAGTATAACGAATTTCTTTCGGTTTTACAAGGAATATGGACAAAAGCACATTTTTGGGGTATACTAATTTTTGCTACGCAGTGAAATTATAGAATATTTAAGGAGAGCATTGATCATGAGAAATGTTGCACTGATTACAGGTATTACAGGTCAGGACGGTTCTTATCTTGCTGAACTGCTGTTGGAAAAGGGATATGAGGTACACGGAATCATTCGTCGGCATAGTTCAATTGCGACAGAGAGAATCGATCATCTGTATTATGACAGAGAAGTAAGAGATAAAACATTGTTTCTACATCATGGAGATCTGACAGATTCCAGTAATTTAAATCGTTTAATTGAGCAGATCCAGCCAACTGAAATCTACAACTTGGCAGCACAGTCTCATGTAGCTGTTTCTTTCGAGGTACCTGAATATACAGCAGAGACAACTGGTATCGGAACATTGCGTTTACTGGATGCAATCAAAAAGACAGGAGTAAAGTGCAGATTTTATCAGGCATCGACATCAGAGCTGTTCGGAGGGCTTCCCGAGACAGCACCTCAGAGTGAGAAGACACCATTCTATCCGAAGAGCCCATATGGTGCGGCTAAGCTGTATTCATACTGGATTACGATTAATTACAGAGAGGCCTATAATCTGTTCGCATGTAACGGCATCCTGTTCAATCATGAATCGCCCCGCAGAGGCGAGACATTTGTAACACGTAAGATCACGAGAGCCGTAGCATCTATTATGGCAGATGAGAGAGAGAAGCTGTCCTTAGGAAATCTGGATGCGAAGCGTGACTGGGGCTTTGCGGGCGATTACGTAGAGGGTATGTGGAGAATTCTGCAGCAGGATAAACCTGGAGATTATGTACTGGCAACAAATGAAACACATACTGTCCGTGAATTTGTGGAACTTTCATTTGCTGAGGTAGGTATCGAAATCGAGTGGAAGGGAACTGGGGTCAGCGAAAAGGGATATGACAAATCAAACGGAAATCTTTTGGTAGATGTGAATCCAAGATATTTTAGACCTGCAGAGGTAGAGTTCCTGTGGGGCGACTGCTCTAAGGCAGAAAAAGAACTCGGATGGAAGCGTAAAGTGGATTTCAAGAGTCTGGTAGCGATGATGGTTGACTCAGATATGAAGCAAATTGCGGGCATAAGCTCTAAGGAATACAGAGATCAGCATCAAAAATAAATGGATTTAATCAGAACTGAGGTTGACGAGATGGATAAGAATGCCAAAATATATGTTGCTGGACACAGAGGACTGGTGGGAGCGGCAATTGTAAGAAATTTTGAAAAAAAAGGATATCACAATATCGTTAAGAGGACACACAAAGAACTTGACTTGACAAATCAGGCGGCAGTAACGGCATTCTTCGATCAAGAGAAGCCAGAATATGTCGTACTTGCAGCAGCGAAGGTTGGCGGTATCAACGCCAACAATACCATGCCTGCAGAATTTGCTTATGTGAATATGCAGATACAGTGTAATGTCATTCAGAATGCACATACACACGGTGTAAAGAAGCTGCTGTTCTTAGGAAGCACATGTATTTATCCGAAGATGGCTCCGCAGCCGATTTCAGAGGATGCCCTTCTAACGGGACCGCTTGAAGAGACGAATGAGGCTTATGCGATTGCCAAGATTTCAGGACTGGAAATGTGTAAGTTTTACAAACGGCAGTACGGAGATGATTATATCAGCTGTATGCCGACTAACCTGTATGGTCCGTATGATAATTATGATCTGAGCAATTCACATGTTATGCCAGCCATGATCCGAAAATTCCATGAAGCCAAGGTAAGCAATGCGTCGCAGGTAGAGCTCTGGGGAACGGGGAAGCCGCTTCGAGAGTTTTTATATGTAGATGATATGGCAGATGCCTGTGTCTTCTTGTTGGAGAACTACAGCGGAGAACAGCATGTGAATATAGGAACTGGCAAGGAAGTTGCTATCAAAGAGCTGGCAGAGACCGTTAAGAGAATCGTGGGCTATGAGGGTGAAATATACTGGAATCAGGATATGCCGGATGGAACACCGAGAAAGCTGACAAATGTGAACAAGCTACATGGTCTCGGCTGGACCCACAAGGTAGAGCTTGAAGAAGGCGTTCAGATGGCTTACGAATGGTTCAGAGACAATATTAATCAGGCGAAATTATAGAGATGAAATTTAGGTAAATATAAAATGAATTTGATATCCATTACTTTTATACTGTTTATACTTGTTTTATTGGTAACCTATTATTCTGTTAATAAACAATATCAGTGGCTTGTTTTGCTCTTAGGCAGTCTGGTATTTTATATATGGACAAATCCATTCAATATCATCTTCTTACTCATTTCTATTGTGAGCACATGGTGGTTAATGAAAACACCCACAAGAATGCACTGGTATTTGACACTCATCATTAACTTGGGTTTAATCATTGTGTTTCGCTACAGCACCTATTGGGGAGTGCAGGATCTAATCGTTCCTCTCGGAATCTCATTTTACACGTTTATGACTTTAGGCTATGCGCATAGTGTATACGAGAAAAAGATACCGCCATGTGAAAACCTGTTGCATTATGCACTGTATATTACCTACTTCCCTCAAATTATTGAGGGACCAATTGGAATCTATCAAAAAATGATGCCGCAGCTATTACAGCCGCACCCATTCGAAATGAATCATATACAATCAGGAGTATATCGCCTGCTGAAGGGTTTGTTTAAGAAATTGGTCATTGCGGGTCGGCTGAGTTACTATGTCGATACCGTTTATGCGAACCCAGGAGTTGAGGGCGGATTGACGTTGTTGATTGCAACTTTCTTTTACACCATTGAGCTATATGCTGATTTTTCTGGATATATGGACATTGTATGCGGCATATCTGAAATGCTTGGAATCAAACTGAAAGAGAACTTTATTCGCCCCTATTTTTCGAAAACCATTCAGGAATTTTGGAGAAGATGGCATATTTCTCTGAACGAGTGGTTTAAAGAGCATTTGATGATGCCTGCTGTAACATCCAGTTGGAATCGTAAGCTATCCAAAACACTTGGCAAAGTATTCACCAAGGCCAAAAAGGGAACCTTACGAACCATCTTCCCCCTTGTATTAGTATGGATGGTAACTGGTATCTGGCATGGTGCGGAAACTGTCTACATCGGCTGGGGCTTATATTATTCTGTCATTATGCTCTTTTCCGTATGTACAACAGCCTATATGAAAAAAATACGTCAAAAGCTTCATTGGAACGATGATTTACCTGGCATCAAGATTTTTCGGGTCATTCGAACTTATCTCATAGTCCTGATTGGAGAAGTCCTGTTCCGGGCACACACGCTTTCGGATGCATTCTATATCTATAAAACAATATTCACGAATACCCAGCTTCATCTGGCAAGCATTACAGCAGCTCTGAAACCATTCGGGAATGGAAATCAGGCAGTTGCATCCCTGATCATCATCGCTCTTTTGATTGGAGGGTTATTCTTTATTGAATTACGTAAAGAAATGAATGAACAGGCATTTACAAAGCATCGTGCCGTATATGCTGGTCTGATGCTCGTGGTGGTAGTTTTGTTCAGCGTCACCGGACAGTCAAGCTTCATGTATCAGCAGTTCTAGAGCAATTTGTATCAGTAGTACCAACAAAATCGGAGTGCAAATGAATGAAACGTACAATCACTACGCTATTGATTGCAGTTGGAATAATTGCCGCAATCATTTTCCTGAAAAATACATATTCCTGTGAGATCCCGATTGGAAGCCGAGGAATTAAGGCAGCCATTGATTCTGGTAATTTAGAATTACTTTTCATTGGGTCATCTTCTTTTCGAAGTAATATTGATATGGAACTGATGGACGAAGCATATCAGGGAAAAGCATTTATCATTGCATATGGCGGTAATCAGCTTGTAACTTCACAGATTCAATATGAGGAGATTTGTAAGAGGTCTGATTATCAATATGAACAAATCGTATTTGAACTGGATCCGCTTATGCTGACAGAGGATGTTGATATAACGGATTCCCGCATTATCTGGGACTTATCATGGAGCGGAAAACAAAAGCTTTGGAAAAAGTTTCAGGAATCAAGTAGTGCGGATTTGTCTACGTCGTACGAATATTTTGTCACCTCGGGAATGGATGATTTAATCACGTATCCTATTACGAATCCGATTTATAAGGCGCGTTACTATAAGGGAGCAAAAACAGGGGAGACACCTTCTGCTGGAAAGGAATATCTCGAAGGTGAGCAGTTTGATTTGAGTGAAAAAATGATGATTGATTCTCAGGAAAAAGCTCTGAGAGAACTGATTTTACAATGTAAAAGCAACCAACAGAAATTCTTTTTTTTGGAGACACCGCATTACCACCGATTATTTAATGACGCTGTTTATCAGGAATATCGAAAAGCCTTTTGCGAAATTCTTGAAGAGTATGAGATACCCTATGTTCTTTCTGATATGGTCGAATTTGATATCAATAATCCTGACTATTTCGAGGATATGGGACATATGTCGACAACAGGACGGAAAGAATATACTAAAAATCTAATTAAAGAACTGGATTTACTGGAAACACATGAATGATATTGAGGTGTTAATAACATGCATACCATTTTAGATTATTTAGAACAGACAGAACAACAGGAACCTATGCACATTGCATTTGCTGATCCTGAGAAGGAAATCACATTTCATGATTTAACACTTCA
>CAZACC010000046.1:0-16460 GCA_964483545.1 uncultured Lachnospiraceae bacterium | reverse complement strand
TTTTCTGTTTCTGCATCATCATCTGATATTCGTCTATCACTTCATTTTTCTTCTGTTCTGAGATTGCCTTTGGAATATCCAGATCTTCGATACGGCTTTGCGCTGCTGTTGTATTCTGAGATGCGTATTGATTGTAATCAATCGCATAATCGAGTGCATTTGATGCTGCTCCGCCATCACTTCTTGAGGCATTGACTTTGTCCATCGCTGATGTGATTCTGTTGATGTCAAAATCGCCCGTCAGATCATATCCGTCTATCCCTAACGCCTCCAATGTAGCATTTGCCATTTTAATTGACTGGCCTGTACCGTCTGGATTTGTGGCAAGATCGATATCTGCCATACTGCCGTCTATCAGCTTTAATGTATTATATTCTGTATTGGATGCCGTTTCTGTGATCCCCTTCATCAACTGGTCAACTTCCTTCTGCATAGCGCTCAAATCACTGCCTGAGTTCAAGCCGTTGGACGCCTTAACGCTCAGCTCATAGATTCTCTGCAGGGAATCATTGATGCCACCGAGGGCTCCGTCTGCTATATTCAACGCATCCTTGCCCGACTGCGCATTTGCTGCACCTACATCTAGACCAGTGGACTGGGTTTCCAGTTTTTTGGATATCGCCAATCCCGATGCATCGTCCGCTGCGGAATTGATCCGCTTTCCGCTGGCGATCTGACTATAGTTTACACTGACTCCTGATGTTACTCCCTGTATACTTGACATATTATCTACCTCCTTGTAATAATGAGTTTCACTGCTGGCTAATATTGGGGTTGTGGTCATTTGCTCGCAAAATGTTCCAGTTTGCTCCTGAGGGCATAAATTACTTCGTAATTTATATCCCTCTATATCCCTCTATCTAAGACCATTCCGGAAAATGTGTGGATGCGCTCTAGCATTTTCTGAGTTGCTTCGGGTGGGATTTCCTTGACTACCTCATTGTTCTCATCTGTGATGGTGATCGTAATCCTGTTGATATCCTCATTATATTCGAACTTTGCGTTGGTCTTCGTACTTTTCACTCGGTTATTGGCATTCTCAACTGCCTTTTCTGTCATGACCTCATTGTATTTCTTCTCGGATGCCCTTGCATCTCTGCCTGCTTCCAGTGTCTGCTTGTTTTTTGCATTGATTGCCTGCTGTCCCTTACCCGCTGCAACTACAGAGGGAATCACTGTTTCCAGCTTCTGAACCCCCGAGTCGATCATTGCGTTTGCGGCTGCGGCAGACTCGCGTCTTTCATTGATGTTCATCTGATGCATCTTGGGCAGCTTCGTTTCTGATGCCTTGATTGAGACATTCTGAATAGTCTCTACACTCATCATACCACCTCCATGTGATACTTCATAAGGACCGCATAAATCAGCCCATGTTCCTAATATAAGTATACTTCATCAACAGTCGAATTGCAAGTCTTCTCTCGAATTTTGAGTCAGTTCACAGATAATTCACTTGTGTTCCTTGATTGTATCCAGCTTCTCCTTGTAATCCCCTATCTTCGCATTGCACCTGTCTATATCATCAACATATTGCCTCATGGTCTGCTCTGGTGCATCCTTGTACAGTTCATAGTATTTCTTACCCAGTTCATAGTATTTTTTCTGAATCTTCAACTCCTCACTTTTAATATCCGCATGTATCTTTGCTGCGCCAGTCAGTTCCTTTGTCTTATCTACGATATCCTGCACTACCTTTTGAAAATCATCCATTGTCATGCCCTCTTTTCTTTCATTTGAAATGCTTGTTATTCTATTTCAATTTGCTGCTGTATTTAATAATCAAAAGTTCAACACTCATGACATCATTCATTTTCCCCGTCTTGACTGCTTCCTCTGCTTCTACGCAGGCTTCCACGATTTCCCGCAACATCTGATGCGTAAACTTACCTGACTGCGTGATATACTTGCCCACGATAAAACCTTGAAGTCCTGTTTTTTCTGCAATTGTCTGCTGATTGTTTCCAGCTGCTCTCATTCCCTTAACCTGCATCAGGAGATTGAACTGTCTGGCAATCAAAAAGAGAATTCGCATCGGTGGTTCCTTCAGCATCAGCAAATCATTATACAATGCCAATGCCTCCTCCTGCCGCTTCTCTGCTATGGCATTGATCATATCAAAAATCTTGTTCGTGACTCTGACTGTACAGACTGATTCAACATCGGCACTTGTAATACTGTCTCTACCTATGCAGTAGCAGATTAGCTTTTCCAGCTCCTTCTCAATATGCTCCATGTCATCACCGGTCATTTGTAGAAACAAATTCAAGGTCTGCTCTGTCAGCTTCATGTTTTCCCGTTTCAAAGTACCAAGAATCCAGCGTTTCAAATTATTCTCATTTTGTCGTACCATCTCGACAACACGACCCGCAGCCTTGACTGCTTTGAACATCCTACTGCGTTTATCAACTACCTGCTCCACAAACACCATGCAGGTTGTTTCTGGAATTTCCTTCATAAAGGCAGCCATATCCTCATTGGTTGACTTGAAATATCCAGTATTCTCCATGATAATCAATCTGCGCTCTGCTAGAAAAGGCATTGTTGCCGCTAGGTCAATCACAGCCTTGGCGTTCGTATCCTTCCCCTCATAATACGAGTAATTCATCGTATCGTCTGGTGCCGATAGCGCCTGTCGCAGCTTATCCTTATATTGCTTCTTTAGATAAGCCTCCTCTCCATAGAGTAGATAGACTGGTTTGTAAGTATGATTTTTAATGTCCTCTATAATGCTTTTCATGTTCTTATTTTAGTCGATATCGTTAGGAAATACAACAGGCTTGATAAAACTTTCTTTAATCCTGAAGAAAGGTTCTGACTTGGATTTTTCTACGTTCCGGTATGAGGTCTATTTGTCCTGTTTCGAATGTTATGTAAACTGGTATATTTGACAGCTTTTGTAGTGTTTCTTCATGAGGATGCCCATAGGAATTGTCTTTTCCTGCAGAGATCAGAGCAAGCTTCGGTGCTGCTGCCTGCAGGAATGCTTTGCCACTTGAAAAACGTGAGCCATGGTGTGGAACCTTGAGTACAGTACAGTTAGGAACCAAACCTGTCAGTTCGGCTTCTGCTGAGGACGAGATATCACCTGTAAACAACATGTTCAAGTTTACATAACTCATAACGAATACCATAGAATGTTCATTTAAGTCGCCCATAGTCAACTGTGATGGGTGAAGACATGTGAACTCCATGCCATAATCATAGTCTCCCGTCTGTAGCTGGCCTTTGAACTGCTTCGCAAACCACGATCTGTCATTTTCTATGCACAATCTCTCCCCTCTCCCCATCACATACACCTGCGTTCCCACTGCCTGTGCTGCCTGAACCAATGCTTCATAATGTTCCTCCTGAAGTTCCATGGGAATGGCAGTCAAGATGAGCCGTCTGATTCGTATCCCTTGTTCCGGAGACTGCAGGATTTCCAGGATGCCACTAATATGATCCGTATCCGTATGAGACACAAGAACTGTATCAATTCTGTGAAGCCGATTGGCCTTCAAGTACGGAATCATACGGTATTTTCCGACCTCCTTAATATCTGTACTTCCACCGTCTATCATCACAGTCGGAACATCTTGACCATGGATTACAGTACATTCGCCCTGTCCAACGGACAGCATTGTAATCGTAAAGTCCTCACTTTTTCTCTTAGTTAACATCATTCCAATTGTTAACATAACACATACTCCAAGTACTCGGAGCTTCCCTATATAGTTACAAGTCCGATACTTAAATTTCGATTTGATACATGACAATAGAATTAAAAATGAAAATAATAACACATAATACACGACAGCTCTCCACAGCTCAGGCTTTCCTGTGATCCAAACGCTTCCTGGCAGTCTGGTCGCATACTCTGACAGCCACTCATAGAGCCACAAGATCCATCTACACGGAAGCAAAAGCCCGTATCCAACCAGATCAAGCCATAATCCTGCCAAGCCGCCCAGTATACCAAATGCCAATACAAACGTCATCAATGGAACTACAACGAGATTGAGCAGTATCCCGCATATAGATACCTGATAATAACTGCTGAGTATAATCGGAAGTGTCGCCAGCTGCGTGGACAGGCTGATACAGATTGACTGTACCAGTTTATTTCTCCGGTACCGTGGCGCAATCAGCCATATGATGCAGGGATGAATCAGTCCAATCCCAATAACCGCTCCAAACGACAGCAGGAATCCTGTATGATATAGATACAGAGGATTATCCAGCACCATCATGACAGCTGCAAGAGTCATACCCGATAGCAGATCATAGGTACGTCCGATACACAGTGCTATCACCCCCAGCAGAAACATCACCAACGCCCGAAAGGTTGATGTCTGCAGGCCTGTCATGACCCCATACTGAATGATGAGGAATATACTAATCCCACCAGCTGGCAGAATGCCGATCCTTAGTTTTTGCAGCAGCATGAGCAGACACATACCAGCAGTTGCGATATGAAGCCCCGACAACGACAAAATATGTACGATTCCAGCGCGCATATACAGTTCCTTTATTTCCGTATCCAAAGAACTCTTGTCTCCCAGCAAGAGGGCGTGTAGAATCCCTGCTTCCTTTTCTGACATCAGCTTTCTATAAACTGCTTTCATTCGCTCTCTGCACTGATAAAGTTTCTCTCTCCATTTGTCATAATCTCTGGACATAGCTGTCACAGATGCATTTTTGACAGCAAAATCGATTCCGTTAATTTCATAATAACGTGCAGCATCAAACTGTCCGTCATTTTCAGCAGCATCAAATAGGCTCACCTTGCCGCCAAGAGCAATCGTGCTGCCCAGCTTGAACTGCGTATTGTCCGCTAGATATGCGATTATGGAATAGGTTTCTTGGGAATTTTCTTGAATTGTTTCAGAAGATTGCTGAATGATTACATTTTCTAGGTAAATGATAGATTTGCCTTGTTTGGTTTCCTTTTGTCTGACCTGACCGGTAAGATCAATATACTGTCCGTCCTGAATGCCTGCTCTTTCTGTAAGAACAGGCACCTCCATGACTTTTATCAGAAGCAAAACGATCAGTACGACCGCCAGACCAATCAGACACATTGGTCTTTTAAGCATTGATTACTCCGTTTCTACGATTTCCAGATTTCGTTCAAAGATGGTTGACATCAGGATATGATCACCGAAAAGCATATCGCTCTCTCCGTCGATAGAGATCTGTACCTTATTGACGTTTGGCAGCTCTGTCAGAGAATTGACGAGAGAATAGATCACCATTTCCTCAGATACTGGATAACTCAGTGTGAGAAAATCCTCACTTAGGTTTAAATAACAGATGCCATCCTTAATCGTCACACCTAGGATTTTCGTTGTCGGCGTGATTGTCGGATTGACCTCTTGTACTGAAGGACCTGCCAGTACCTGCTCGGTTATCAGCTTCTCCATGGAGATATTGCTGCTGTATGCAATCGTTTCCGTTGTAGATACAAGCGCTGTATTGGCTGTATTGGCAAAATAAAGCTTTAAGTTCGCCTTCTCATAGGTATTGATCTCATTTCCTGTATTATCAATAAAAGTCTCTGCCGTCATAACTCCAACAGGCTGATGATTACTGTCTAGCAATGGTTCTCCACTGACAAGGAAGGACACAAAGTCCACTCCTGTAATCTGACACATGGTACGTACGATTGCTGCTCTGCAAAGAACCTCCTTGGGCGCATCTGCTTGATGATAATTCTCATCAAAATCAATCATGAGCTGCCCTCCCTCAAAGGTATAAGCCAATATATTAACCTTTGAATCAACTGGCTTTTTCAGCTCTGTATTTTTAGGATCTGTTTCCAGCACTGCTAATAGCTCGATAATCAAATCCTCTGTGGTCTTGGCCTCGCATTCATATGGTTCTGCTACGGTCTTTGTTTCCTGTTTGTTTACATAATATACCCTAAACCCTAAATCGGCTTCTTCATTTTTTTTATTGCATCCAGTCATACAGAACAGCAGCATGACTATGCATAAGATATTCCATAAGATCTTTTTCATCGCCATCCCCCTATCCCTGTGTACCTACATGATTGAGTGGTATTTTTACAATAAATACAGTGCCTGACTCTTGTCCTGACTCTACCTTGATCGAACCACGATGCATCAAAATGATGTTACGCGTAATGGAAAGACCTAGACCACTGCCGTCTATTTCTGTAGAATGAGACTTGTCTACTCTATAAAACCGCTCAAATATATGTGCTCGCTCTTCTTCTGGAATGCCAATGCCAGAATCAGCCACTTCAACTGTGAAAAACTGGTGATCCGCATCTAGTGTCACATGGACCCAACCTTGATCTTGATTGTATTTAATGGCATTTTCAATTAGATTGGTTAATGCCAGCGTAAATTTCACTTCATCAATTTCTGCCACTACATCTCTGACGCTCTCAAGAATCAGCTCAATATTTCTCTTTTCCGCAATTGGATGCAGACGTTTTAGGATAGACTCCAGTACCTCTGCGATATCCTTTGACTCCACATTCAGCTGAGCCTCAGTTTTATCCAGCTTTACAAGGGTCAATAAATCATTGATGATACTGTTTTCTCTGTCTATCTCATTCGCAATATCCACCATGAATTCATGATACAGCTCTACTGGTACATCCTCCTGCTGCAGCAGTGAATCTGCCAGCACCTTCATGGATGTCAAAGGAGTCTTCAGCTCATGTGAGACATTGGAAACAAATTCCTGTCTGGAGGTATCCAACACCTTGGTTCGCGCCAGCATCTGATTAAAAGCATCTGTAATATACTCCGTCTCTAAATAATCTGGAACAGAAATCTCCTCCTCAGTGAAACCTTCCTTCACATCATTGATGGCATTGATGACTCGGGAGAATGGACGTAATAAAGCCATAGCCAGAATATATGCCAACATGAAAATTAGAATCGCCATAGAAAATTCCAGTACCAACGCCTTCTTTCCCAGAATGTCGATGCTGTCGACAATACTGTCCGTTGACACACTAGTTAACATAACACCATGCATTTCCTGCGTCTGCGAGTCTATGATAGGAATAGTCATTTCTATATAATGATTCTTCTCGTCGTAATGATTAATGGTCTCACCCTTAAAACACTTGATGACCTCTTCAGAGACAATCGTCTTGCCCTCGCTCAACGCATAAGTATCCTTAATAATCTTAAAATTCTGATCAATGATCAGTATTCGTCCATCATACAGATTAGACAGCTGCTCTAGTTCGCTGTTCACAACCTCTGTGTTGGTACTTGGCAGATACAGTTCTTCCAGATCACTGTCTGCAGAAACATCATACGTACCCTTCAGATCCATCTCCTCCACATCGTTGATGACTGTCTCTACATGAGTATTAGATAAATAATTGTACGTAATCAAATGATTGGCAAGAATCTTGCACTGATTTTGAACATCAGAGGTACGCAGACTGACAGCCCGTTCCTCATAATTATTTAGGATTGCAAAGTGCATAATGGCGCTGGGAACGATGCCCACCGCCAAAATGATCAAAAAAATCCTCAGTTTTAAACTGCGCAACAGTCTGATTCTGCTGAGTTTGTTCTTAATTCTAGTAAGAATGATAGATTCCTCCTGATCATACTATTTTTGGAAATAATAATAGCCGATCCCCCACTTAGTGTGCACATACTGAGGTTCACTTGGATTGGATTCAATTTTTTCTCGCAGACGTCTGATATGAACGTCTACTGTCCTAACATCCCCTGGATACTCTGAACCCCACACTGTATTCAGCAGACTTTCTCTGGAAAATACTTTTTCAGGATTGAGCACGAGCAGCTCCAGTACATCGAATTCTTTTGTAGTCAGATTGATTTCTTTGCCTGCTATGCAGATTCTCCGGCTCTCCAGATCCAGCTTCATATCACCTGTCTCTATCACCTTTACAGAATCCTCCTTGGCAGACTTCTTCGTCATTCTGCGCATGATTGCCTTGATTCTCGCCTTGACTTCAAGTATGTTAAATGGCTTGGTGATATAGTCATCGGCTCCGTACTCCAATCCGAGTATCTTATCCATATCTTCGCCCTTTGCAGTTAGCATGACAATCGGAACAGAGGAAAATTCTCTGACTTGCTGACATACCTCCAAGCCAGACAGCTTAGGTAGCATCAAGTCTAACAGGATCATATCATACTCATTTTCCTGCGCCAGCCTGACAGCCTCTTCACCATCATATGCACAGTCTACTTCCATCCCGTCCTGTTCTAGGCTGAAACGGATTCCTTTTACAATCAGTTTTTCATCATCTACTACCAATACTCTGCTCATACGCTTCCCTTTCCATTTCTTATGTTCATACAGATTCCAGTCACTGAACCTGTATCAAATCTTTCATCTTGGAGTACATTCCCTCCTTGATACCCTCTACCTGCATGATTTCTTCTTTTGATTGAAAACCGCCTCTTGTTTCCCTATAGGCAATGATACTCTGTGCTCTGGAATCGCCTACTCCTGGCAGCTCTTTTAATTGTTCTGCCGTCGCAGTGTTGATATTGACCATGCTGCCTGCACTCTCCGTGGCTGCACTGTCTGATGATGAACTGACTGGAATATCAGCCACCATTTCCGCAGGAATCTGATTCTTGGAAATCTCCTCCACTGTTGGCACATAGACACGCTGCCCGTCTGTCAGTGATGCTGCCTGATTCAGATAGTCAGCTGCTGCTGTTTCTGTCAGTCCGCCTGCTGCCCCTATCACTTCATAGACTCTCGTGGTCTCTGGTATCGTATATACGCCCGGATGCTGAACTGCACCGCAGACATGGATGCAAATTTCTGGTACAGGTGCCAGTGAAGCTGTCACTTCAGTTTCGTTTTCCATCTCTATTTCTGCTGCCAGCTCTGAGGTTTCCTCTCCTGACTGCATCCCAGATCCACTTTCCTCTGTCAACCGTCCTGAATGGTCTTGAGTAATGTCAACCTCGTTGAGTGAAATCAGTTCTTCCTTCTCGCCATTACAGGATACACAGCATACTGCTGCTGACAGCAGCAATATGATTAATATTATTCTATTCATGTACACTCTCCATTATCTCCAGATAATGAAGTCCCTCAGTACCAATACTACTATAACATAATTATTTCCACTTGAAAATGATAATCCGATGTGTCAAACAGCATCCCATTTTTGTTTCTGCTATACCGCTATTTGACTGCATCATCGGCACCAGCGCTGATACTCTCCTGTGTTGGAATCGTATAACCAATCTCGTCAATCTGGCTGCCAATCAATTCGGATAATGCACGCAATTCCTCCTCTGGATCGCTGCCAGTCCATATTTTTGTAAATGTAATCTCAAGCTGTACCCAGAAGTTGCTGGCCTCGATCATCTTCGGCAGAGAAACTGATTTTTGATACTCAAGCATTGTATTAGATATTTCTGGATTATCATATTCTACATCATACCGACATGCAATTTTACCAGATCTGTTATACAAGGTATCCAGATCTGTATAGGTCAGATACCTTGCAAATGCATTGGCATCCTTCTTGCGACCAGAGTAACCGTTGATAGCGACCGCATTTGTCACGGACAGTCCTCGTGCTTTCAATTTCGAACTTAAATCAGGTAATACGGCCACACCATATTCATAGTTGAAATCACCCGCTGCCTTGGCTTCTTCTATCTTTGCAATTGCATCTGTCGTTGCAACCGTAAACACAGTCTTTCCTTCGATAAATTCCTGCAGAATCTTATCATAGGTAACCTCCTTGGTATCAATGGAAAAGAACTGGTTCAGATCCTGATATACCTGCAGACAGTCAATCGTCTCTTGATTAAAGATGTTAAAATGAGAATTGTTGTCACCATCTTCACCGCCAACGTCAATATAATTACCTACAAAGAAATAATTATAGAAAATATCCGATACATCCCATTTGAAAACATACTCAACCGTTTCTGGTGCATCATAGTTATCTGCAAATGCCAGAATATCATCAATCGTAGATGGAATCATCGTTGACATCTGCTGCAATACCTCCGCAGATGAGCCATAGGACTCTTCGTCCACTCCCGTTTCCTCAGTAGCCATCTCTTCACCATTGTCAACTGCAGCTGTGTCCGATGCCATATCATCTGTCTCACTGTCATCTTGATTCTGTGTCTCTGGCGCAGCAATCTCCTCCTGAGCTGTCGGTTCGCCCTCTGCTTCCAATGCAGCCATTGCTTCCTCTGCAGCTGCCCGATCTGCCTCAGTCTCTATCGTCTGCTTAGCCAGGTCTGCCATAAATGTCTTATTATATAAGAAGAAATTTGTCTCATAATAAAATGGATATGCCACCAGTTCACCGTCACAGCCAATAGCATGAAGTGCCGTCTGCGGATAATTCTTCGGTATCACAACCTTATCGGAATCTTCTATTTCGGTTGCAAGACCTGCTAAATAAGCCTTCATCAGATTGTCATTACTTGTAATATAGAGATCTGGTGCATCCTGCTCATGAACGGATGCTGCATTGATCTGCTCCAAATACTCCACACCAGATACGAGCACTGGCGATACCTTCGTTCCGTAGTCGTCCTGATATGTAAGTGACATGCTCATTAAATAATCCGTCAGAGATTCATCTGTATACCATAAAATCAGAGGACCTGTTTGATCTGTCTCTGTATCCTGTATTTGCTCTCGTGTGGTTAATCTATCCTCGCGTATGATCTTTCCGTCCTGAACGGACAGCGATCCAGACAAACTAAAGTGAAGCATTGCCGCCAGCAATGCTATCACCATTATAGTCGCTAATATTTTCGATGAACCACTATTCATAAATATCCTTACTCCTGAAATCTATTTCCACTACTGACATGCTTTGATTGCTGCAGACAATTGATCAGACATTTCATCAATCTGTTCCTTTGTAATAATCAAAGGCGGAACGAACCGGATAATATTGGTTCCTGCGGTTGCCAGCAGCAAACCATTTTGTATCGCCTGATTTACAATGTCGGCGACAGGTTTTTTGAACACAAGACCCTGCATCAGACCGATGCCCCGATGTGTCTCAATACATTCAAACTGCTCACTCAGTTCCTGTAGTTTTTTCTCCAAATAAGGAGCTACCTCATTGACATGATCAATGATATGATCCCTTTCATATATATCCATGACCGTACTGACAGCAGCTGCTGCCAAGGGATTTCCTGCATATGTCGAGCCATGATCTCCTGCAGTCAGAGATTTTTCAGCTACCTTTTCTGTCATAAAAAAGGCGCCAACTGGAATGCCACACCCAAGTGCCTTTGCTGCTGCCATAATATCTGGCTTGACTCCGAATTTCTGCCAGGCGAACATAGCACCTGTACGTCCCATGCCACACTGTATCTCATCAAAAATCAGCAATATTCCATTTTCATCGCACAGCTTCCGGACTCCCTCTAAGAATTCCTGTGATGCAGGATAAATACCGCCCTCGCCTTGTACCGATTCTAAAATAATAGCACATGTCTTATCTGTTCGTAAAGAGCGAACACTTTCCAAATCATTAAAATCAGCAAATTTGACTGCACCACAAAATGCCGCAAACGGTGTACGGTATTTTTCATTTCCTGTAACAGACAACGCACCCAGTGTTCTTCCGTGAAATGAATGGTTCATCGCAATCACTTCATAATCCGTGCCGCCCTTCACTGTATAGGCATATTTCAAAGCCGATTTGACTGCTCCCTCAACCGCCTCTGCTCCGCTGTTCGTAAAAAACACACGATCCATCTGTGCTGCCTTTGTTGCCTTCTTCGCAGCTTCCAAAAGTGGAACCGTGTAATACAGGTTTGACACATGTACCAGCTTATCCAACTGCTGCTTCAGAGCCTCTGTCAATTCCCTGTTTCCATGTCCGAGTGCATGCACTGCAATACCTGCTACAAAATCAAGATACTTCTTTCCGTCTGTATCATAGAGGTATACCCCCTCACCATGATCCAGTACAATCTGGTAGCGTGCGTAGGTATGTAATAATACCTGCTCTGATTCCTCTATATATTGCTGTTGTGTCATGTGAATGATCCTTTCTGAGATGTTCATTTCATTCTGATTAAATTATGTTAACTTTTTATGGTAACTCATCGGCTGCGTCATCCGAGAAAAACATTGTTCCAATACCGGTATTGGTGAAGAATTCCACCAATAAGCTATGAGCCTTTCTGCCATCGAGGATATGCACCCGATTAACACCGCTTTTAATGGCATCTGTACAGTTATTTAACTTGGGAAGCATACCGCCTCCGATATGACCCTTACTGATCAGATCATCTACTTCGCTAACAGTCAGTCTGGAAATGAAAGTACTCTTATCTTCTGGATCTTGGTAAACACCCTCAATGTCAGTGAGGAAAGCCAGCTTATCAGCATGCATTGCCTTGGCGATTGCACAGGCTACATCATCAGCATTGATATTATAGGTCTCAAAATGTTCATCCAAGCCAATCGGTGCTACAATCGGTAGGAAATCATTTTCCAGAAGGTCTTCCAGAATCTTTGTGTTGACCTCTGTAACCTCTCCGACATATCCGATATCCTTGCCGTCTGAATACTTCTTTTCAACCTTGAGAAGCCCTCCATCCTTGCCACTGATCCCGACTGCCTTGACTCCAAGCTCCTGTACCATGGTCACGAGAGATTGGTTCACCTTTCCTAGTACCATCTCTGCAATTTCCATCGTCTCATCATCTGTCACACGCAGACCGTTGATGAACTTCGGCTCCATTCCGACTTTACCGACCCAACGGCTGATTTCCTTGCCGCCTCCATGTACTACGATTGGCTTGAAGCCAACAAGCTTCAGCAGTATTACATCCTTGATCACATTTTTCTTTAGTTCCTCTTCCGTCATGGCGCTGCCGCCGTATTTTACCACAATAACCTTTCTGTTGAACTTCTGTATGTAGGGAAGTGCCTCTATGAGCACCTCTGCTTTTTGTAAATTGATATCCATATGATCCATGATCTACTCTCCCTCGAATTGATTGTTGCTGATATGACCCACTCACCTACTTTGTCAGCTTGTATATAGACTAATACTTTCTTCATTTTCTGATGCTTATTACTTTAGCTTCTTCTTTAGCTTCTGTAGTCTGCGTTAATCTTGACATAATCATAAGTTAAATCACAGCCCCATGCGGTTGCTGTCGCATCGCCTGCATTCATATCAATAACCAGTGTCACCTCAGATGCCGACAAAATCTTAGTTGCCTCTTCTTCACTATAATCCGTCATAGCTCCGCCGTGGCATACCATCATTTTATGACCATTTCCCTCATAATACAAGTCTACTTTCTCCGGAACAAACTTTGCTCCTGAATAACCCATAGCACACATAATTCTGCCCCAGTTGGAATCATGTCCGTAGATAGCTGCTTTTGTCAAGGAAGAACAAATAACAGACTTTGCAATCTTCTTTGCATTCTCCTTGGTATCTGCATGAAGTACTTTCGCCTCAATCAGAGCAGTTGCACCTTCTCCATCTCCAGCCATTTTCTTTGCCTGTGTTTGGTTTACATAATGCAATGCTTCTTTGAAAATCTCATATTCAGGTCCCTCTGTCGTAATCTCAGGATTGCCTGCCATACCATTTGCAAGCACTAATAATGTATCATTGGTAGAGGTGTCTCCGTCTACAGAAATCATATTGAAGGTCTCCTGCACATCTTCTTTTAGAGCCTTTGTAAGCAGTTCTTTAGAAATCGCAATGTCCGTAGTCACGTATGCTAACAGTGTACACATATTCGGATGAATCATTCCAGACCCTTTGCACATGCCGCCCATCGTCACTGTCTTACCGCCAATTTCAAATGTAACGGCTACTTCTTTGGAAATGGTATCTGTTGTCATGATTGACTGTGCTGCAGTCAGACCGTCTTCTTTTGATGAACCAAGTGCAGGAGCCATTTTCTCTACGCCCGCTATGATTTTATCAATCGGAATCTGCATGCCAATCACGCCTGTGGAGCCGATTGCGACTGCATTTGCTGGGATGTTTAAGATTTTCCCTGTTGCCTCTGCGGTCTTCTCGCATACCTGCATGCCCTGTTCATTGGTGCATGCATTGGCAATGCCTGCATTGACTACAAAAGCCTGTAAATATGGAGAATTCTCCACAACATCCATATCCCATTTGACAGGTGCTGCCTTTACGACATTGGTCGTAAAGGTTGCTGCCGCTGTACAGGGCTGCTCACTGTATACCAGTGCCATATCCTTGCGATCCTTATATTTAATGCCTGCTGCTGTGCCAGTTGCCTTGAACCCCTTTGCTGCGGTGATACCGCCCTCTATCACTTTATAATTCATAATCGTCATCCCTTCTGTTCTGAACTTGCTTGTTTCTATTTTGAATTGGTATATTCATTTTCTATTTGCTTCCTTTATTGACTCACTGGTTACACTCAACGGTTATAATTGATAATGTTCTCTGTGTTCAAGACAAAATCATAATAATTCAGATCCTCACGCTTCGTCCAGCCAATCTGATTCCAAAAAGCATTACCGATGTCGTTCTCGGTAAATGCGATTAGGGAAACCTTGCTAATATGTTCGGTATGGAGTGCTTCCATTGCGTGAATGACCATGGCTTTCCCAATGCCACGTCTTCGGTAGCTGCTATGGACACATACATGATAGCAGCAACCCCTTCTTCCATCATGACCGCATAAGATACTGCCTACAACCTTCCCATCTTCAATGGCCACAACGCTTGTTGTAGGATTTCTCTTCAAAAAAGCATCTACACCTTCTCGGGAATCATCCATCGATCTGATTGCAAATCCGCTGATGGTCATCCACAAGTCATGTACCTGATTATAATCCTCTATTGTCATTGTTCGTATCATAACATTACTTCTTTCTCTTTTTCCCAACACTGTCAGTTTCTGTTCCTGCCCTCTCTGATTACAAATTCAGTCCCTTGCTTTCCTCACATCTGAGCAGGATATTCATACATTGGACTGCTGCACCGGAAGCACCTTTCCCAAGGTTATCGAACTGGGCTGTCAAGAGGAGGCGTTCTTCATTTCCCGTGACATAGATTCTGAGTCCATCCCAGCCTGAGCACACATTTCCACTCATAAAGCCTTCTTTCTCTGCCTCGGCACCGAACGTCATCACTTTGATGAACTGCTCACCTACATAATACTCTGTAAAGAACCGCTGCAGCTCCTCTGGTGTCATTTTCTTCTGCATCAAATCTGTATAGATTGGAAATGATACTACCATTCCGCTGTAATAATCAGCAATGATTGGCATGAACAGCGGTTGTCTTGTAATTCCAGTAATAGCTCTCATCTCCTTTAGGTGCTTATGCTGTTGCGAAAGTGCATATTCACGCGGTGCACTATAGGAAAGATCTCTGTCTGTAGCTTCATATTTTGCAATCATTTTTTTACCTGCTCCGCTATAGCCTGAAATAGATAACGCAGATACTGGATAATCCGGAGCAATCACTTCTTTTGCAACTACCGGATATAATAAGGAAATAAGTCCTGTCGCATGACAACCCGGAACCGCTATCTTCTTGCCGTTTTGAATGGCTTCCCTGTGCTTCGGAGACAGCTCTGCAAATCCGTATGCCCAGCCTGCTTCTGTTCTGTGAGCTGTTGACGTATCGATGATACAAGTGTGGTCATTGTCTAACATCGCCACTGCCTCAATTGCTGCTGCATCCGGCAGGCATAAAAATGTAATGTCAGATGCGTTAATCATCTTCCTTCTCTCTGCCGCATCCTTACGAAGCTCCGATGAAATTTTAAGTAATTCAATATCATCTCTGTCTTCAAAACGTTCATATATTCTAAGTCCAGTAGTTCCCTCACTACCATCGATAAAAATCTTTTTCTTCATCATTATAGTTCCTTCCTGCTAACTCTTGTTCTTGAAATTCCAGCTGACTGCATCCTGCAATCAGTATTGCTTAATGCTGTGCCACTTTCTTCACACCTTATAATAGAATAAACGATTCTTTCTTATTAGTAAAGTATTTCAAAACCTGCATGTTTTTACATATTTTTCATTACAGGTTCATTATTTTCTAAATCAGGCACTTTTTATGATTGCATAATTATACATCTTTATTGCATATTATGCAACACCATGTTTCATGAAAATACTTGAATATCGTGTTTTTACAATTCCAAAATCCTTTTAATCACTGATATTTTGTGCGTTTTTTAAGATTTTCGCATAATGTTTGGCATTTTTCATGAAATATGCATGAAGTTTCATTTTTTATACATTTTATACTTGCATTATTCCTTTTGTTGATGTATATTGTTCTTAATGGTTTTAACTATGAGCCTGCATTTTATGAAACATTTATTATTGGAGGTATAGCGTGAAAGAAAAAGTTATTTTAGCTTACTCAGGTGGTCTTGATACCACAGCAATCATCCCTTGGTTAAAGGAAAATTACGACTACGACGTTGTATGTGTATGTGTCGATGTCGGACAGGAAAGCGAGCTTGACG
>CAZACC010000045.1:14049-16730 GCA_964483545.1 uncultured Lachnospiraceae bacterium | reverse complement strand
CAAATTTTGAAGAATTTCTTATTTTTCCGAAAAATTTCTATGAACTATTATTAACAATTATTAAATTCATCTTTTTGCAATTTTTTATTCACATATTTACAGTAAAATAAAAGATGTCACTTGAAAAATGTGACTTTCAAGTGGCAATAAAATGTTTGGGAGGTAATTTACAATTGTTACATGAAGAGGATAATGAGCTTGATTTTGAGCTTAATTTTGATTTTAATACAAATTCTATTTCTCAGATGGAATATGATGACTTGATAAAGCCTTACGGGGAGGCGCTCAGTGTAATCAAGCTTAGACTAAACAGTCTGAACGAAGAATACAGAAGTCGCAGTATTGATTACCCGATACATAATATTCAGAATCGTATCAAATCCAAAAAGAGCATTACGAAAAAGCTCATCCATAAGAACCGAACGATTTCCAAAGAAAGTGCAAAGGATTCCCTGACTGACATTGCGGGAATCCGTGTAATCTGCTACTTTGAACAAGATATTTATAATGTTGTTTCTGCCATTAAAAAGCAGGGAGACCTAATCGTCATCAAGGAATGTGACTATGTGAAATGTCCAAAGGAAAATGGGTATCGGAGCTATCATATTGTGCTCGGTATTCCTGTATTTTCCCTTGAAGAAACAGAATATTACCCTGTCGAAATCCAAATTCGCACACTGACAATGGATTTGTGGGCAAGCATGGAGCATCGCATCTGTTATAAAAACGGACATAATATCGAGGTCACTGATGATACCCGAAATATGCTTTTGCTTTATGCGCAGGGTCTAAAAAAAATGGAAGAAGATATGCTCCAGCAGAACTTCAAGCTGCTGTAAATAGTGTTTCGATATGAAGTTTCATAAAAACGATGCCACTAGGAGCCCTCGGCTCAGCAAGACTCGAAAAATCATCTTCTCGCTTGCCATGCAGGATACCATTTTTGGAACCATACAGTAAAAATTCCCATTATTATAGGAGAAATCACGTTGATTAATCCTGTATACGAAGCAAGATTCGTATTCATCAGAAAATATGTCCAAATTGATGTAATAATGTACAGTACTCCCCAAGCAGCCGTTAAAATGCGATTGGTTTTTGTGAATAGTGGATTATTATGTGCATTTTTACCACCATAATCATTTGCACTATAATTCGCTGTCAACGGTATCTTGGTGCATGTCCCCACAAGCCAGATGAAACCAAATACCAGATAGCTCAGGGCAACAAGGATTTGCACGTTTCCGCCTAGCAAGACTGCAAGGGACAATATGATCACAAGAGGAATGGATATTTGCTCATACACAACTGGTTGAAATCGTATCCATAATAATGGAACAATGGCTGCTACCACTATGCCTAAAGTAGATCCAACAACTGGATTGATTGCGATTGCAGTCCAAATCACCATCCACGGAAGAAGGAATACCATCATGTTTGTTTTGTTTTCTTTGACCAAGCTGCTTTTTTTCTCTTCCTTGCTACCACCAAACAACTCATCCCATTTCAGCATCAGATCAAAGTCACCTTTTACCTTGTATTTATGCTGAAATAATGCCTCCTGTCCTGAGATTTCACCACGTGCAATCTCTTTCCACAGCGCATAAGAAGTTTCAATTTTTGTTGTATAAGTTTGAAAATGATCTGTGATGACCTCAATCCCTTTTGATGACATCACTAATTGATAGACTCGATCAATATCCGTATAATGCATCTCCAGAACTCGTTCTACCCCGTCTGGTATATACAAGGCTGCCATTTGCTTTGTAAAATTGAGACTCTCCTCACTGTGATTGCCCTTCTCATCGATTCCCCAAGATGCGTCAGCCATTTCTTCAAATTGCTTTCTTGGAAACATCGGAATTGCCAGTTCTGCTTGCGTATCAGAACTAATTCCTCCCTCTCTATATTCATTTCCTGCACGTCGCACCGCTTCAAGATATTCTCCCGTTTGCGTTCGTAACTCTTGAATCGCAAATAACTCACCTTGCGAGCAGAAAATTTTTTCATACTTCTCATTTCCTAAGATGTGGTCAAACAGCTCTGTCACCGCATTATAATTGCCCTCACTTGTCCAAAATCCACAGGTGGAAATCAAAATATGCCTTTGATGTGATACATCATAACGCGCAGCATGCCCACCACTTTCGTTGCCACTATCCATAAACGGTAAATTGAGTGGAAGCTGTCGATCAATCAGATTTTTCAGTGGACCAGGAATGCTAAAATAATATAGTGGAAAGGACCAAATGATCACATCTGCTGCAATCAACTTTTCGAGAATACCAGATACATCATCCTGTATGATACATTTCCCTGGTGTCTTGTTCCAGCATGCAAAACATCCAAGACAAGGCTTTATATCAATACTTGCAATATTTACAGTCTCTACATCTTTCCAATCCGCTCCCTCTAAAAAAGCTCTTATCAGATACATCGTGTTACTATTTTCGGCTTTTGGTGATCCATTGATGACTAATACTTTCATATGCTCTCCTCCAGAAGTAAAATTGATGTTGGATTGAGCGCTTCGTATATCTTATCCTGCTTTTTCATAATATCAGTCTTCAACCGTTTTAATGCGACAATTCGAAATGCAACTTCACGTGTCCTTCCGCCCATGAAAAAAGTCTTCTGGGCTTTCCTAATTTCCTTAATCTCTTTTTCCCTTTTCAGCCGCT
>CAZACC010000045.1:0-13949 GCA_964483545.1 uncultured Lachnospiraceae bacterium | reverse complement strand
CCTGCCCTCTCCACACGATTTCAAACTGCCGTAGCTGCTTAATGTCTGTACACCATACTCCCTCAACTTCGCCGTATTGCTTCCAATTAAAGTCCCCGCGATTACGTTGATGCCATAGCGCTGCCTACATTCCAGCAGGCATGTTATAATCTGCCTTGCCTCGTTTGTAACGTCCTGACTCTCAAATTCCTGCCGACAGTTCGAGCAGTTTCCACAAGGACTCGTCTCTTTTTCGCCAAAATAACGTAAAATATATTCACGCAAACACCCCGTTCCCGTACAGTAAGCTATCATTGTTCGCAACCGTTCTTCATCGCGCTCACGTACCGCATCCAAATCCCCTATATCCACTTCCCCATTCTGTTCCTTGTTTTCCAGTAAAAAGCGGTTAACCATTACATCCTGAGGAGAATAAAACAGTACGCATTCTCCTGGCGCACCATCCCTGCCCGCACGCCCTGCTTCCTGATAATAGTTTTCCAAGCTTTGTGGCATATTGTAATGGAGAACATAACGGACATTCGATTTATCAATTCCCATTCCGAACGCATTTGTCGCCACAACGACAGGCATTCTATCATAAATAAAGTCTTCTTGGTTGCGCATGCGCTCCTCACTGCTCAGTCCTGCATGATACCGCACAACGGGGATTCCCTCGCATAACAGCAGCTCATAAACTGTCTCCACGTTTTTTCTTGTAGCACAGTAAATGATGCCGCTTTCCTTGCTATGATCCTTTACATAAGCAAGTACCGCCGCATCCTTTGATACTGTCCCTGCTCCGCTAACGCAAGCGCTTTTAAAATCTGGTTCTCCGACAGAGAGCTGTTGATATACGCCGCATGGACACCCACCTCGTTCAGTGCCTGCACCTGATCCTTCATCAAGGAAATCAACGGCGACACCACAAGCGTAATCCCTGGAAGCAACAACGCTGGAACTTGGTAGCAAAGCGATTTTCCTGCGCCCGTCGGCATAATGCCGAGCACATCCCTTCCCGCAAGAATACTGTCGATCAGACTTTCCTGCCCTTCACGAAAGGAATCGTACCCAAATTGTTTTTTGAGAAGCTCATATTTTGCCGATTGTTGATTTGCCTGAATCATGTTATTTACTCCGAAGACAGATTTGTTTGATTTTATCATACTGCTGATACATTTTCTGCACTCCGTTTTCTAGCAGATAATAATGTGCAATATAGGGGATAAGCAAAACAAGCAGTGCTGCAAATAGCACGAGCAGTCCAAAAGAAAATTGAAATAGAAGCACAAAAAACGTTGCGAACGTCAATAATCCAAAAGTCAACGTCACAATCAAATGAATCAGCCTCTCATGCATAAAAAAACCTATCTGAACCAAATGCTCTTGGGCCAATTTTTCGTAATCCCTTTCCTCTTCTTCCGCCAAAATACGGTCGATTTCTTTTAAATAGGCAGTTAACCGATGTTTCATTTTCCCAATTCCTCAAATATTTTCAGAATTACTACGATTCATGAGCTGAATTAAGGCTCATCCAGAAGTGAGGTGCAGAATGGACAACGGGTGGCTTCAATATGAATTTTAGTACAACAAAATGGACAACTTTTTTCTGTTGGTTTTTTATCAGTTGTCTCTTCTTTCTTGGAAAACAATTTGTTCATTCCCCTGACCATGATAAAAATAACCAAAGCCATAATAATAAAATTGATAACTGCAGTAATAAAAGCACCATATTGCAATGTGGTTCCAAGAACCTCAATTTGCAAGGAGTCAAAATTCTGCCCAGTAAATAGTCCAATCAAGGGCGATAGAATATTGTCGGTTAACGAGGTGACAATATTCTGGAAAGCAGCTCCGATGATCACGCCCACTGCTAGATTCATCACATTCCCTTGTAGCGCAAATGCCTTGAATTCGTTAAAAAATTTCTTCATAAATATAATCCCCTTTTTTGTTTCTTGTTTTATATCAATTACCCTAACTTATTTATATCACATTACCTAAAGAAGGTCTATCTTAACGTCTTTATTAAAGCTTCATATTGTATCACTCTCTTTACAAATGATTGTTTGACATATTCGTGACTTTCATGTTTCGTTATCTGTCTATTTAATAATTGAATTGACTGTTCTATCTGCTCAATATTATATTGAAACCCTTCCCACTTCTTAGAATTGTCTTTACAAATCATCACAAGTTCTTCAAATGTTAATACCCTATTATTATCTTTATAATATTTATCTTTAATTGATTTTGTTGTTGTAACTTGTATATTGGCTTCATATAAAGTATTTAAAACTTCATCGCTTATTCCATCGTCAAGCGTAGCCAGAAACATCTCTCTAGCACATGTTCGTCCCATTTCCTCAGGCACTTCTTGCCACCTCTCACGAAGTGTTGTTTTTGCGCTAATTAAAACCGTGTTTCGTTTATTTTCTACAAATTGAATAACACCGGGAGATACAGCATCCACTAGTTTACTAAGCCCTTTACTTACAAAACTCTCTTTTCCAATGTTGCCTTGACTATCCATCGGAACATTTGCACCAATTAAAATGAGTTCTATAATATCTTCAAACTCTTTTCCCG
The DNA here is from genome assembly GCA_964483545.1 of uncultured Lachnospiraceae bacterium. Taxonomy (GTDB): domain Bacteria; phylum Bacillota; class Clostridia; order Lachnospirales; family Lachnospiraceae; genus JAAYYM01. Next base: position 11,381 of record CAZACC010000045.1, on the reverse strand, counting down.
CTCTGCTTCGTCTACTTTGAGTATTTGACAAGCTCAATTGATAAATATGTTCAGGATATGTGTCAATATACCATGAGATAGCATCTCTTGGATTCATTCTCTCAATTGCATCATCATCAATTAGTTTTCTCATCATATGTTTGGTGAAGTTATCTTCCTCAATCAGAAAATCTTTCCAGCATTGTTTTCACATATCTTCGATAACTTTACTGGCATTGTTCTCAAAATAGTTTTCATCTTTCGAATCCAATTTCAATTCAATAAAACTGCGATAAGCTCGCTCAAAAGATGATATAAAGAATGCATTTCTTTCTTGCTTTACGTTTAAAAGATATTGTTCCAAACTCACAGTACTCATAATGGAATTCCTTTCTTGACAATCATATGTTTTAGGGTTATTGTGTTAATTAGAGGACATTTTATCCTCTAATTGACGCATAAATGCCTATCAAGGAGTGCACACATGGCAATTATAACACAAAACTCAGTTGTTTCCACAGCAGAAATAGTATTTAAAAAGAGAAAACGACTTCACATGACTCAAAAGGAACTTGCTGATGCGATTGGTATGCCGAAATACGGTGATAGAACAATCCGCAGATGGGAAAATGGTGAAAGTAATCCCTCTTCTCTCGAATTGAAATGTATCATTGATTTCCCAGAGATTGTTCCCTTTCCAACTAACATAAAAGCCGATTATAAAATGATAGACCTCTTTGCCGGAATCGGAGGAACTCGGCTCGGATTTCACTTAACAGGAAGAACAGCTTCCATTTTTAGTAGTGAGATTGATAAGTTTGCTATTAAAACATATCAAGCAAATTTCGGTGATGTCCCATTTGGTGATATTACTAAGATTTCCGCATCAGAAATTCCTACTCATGATATATTGGTCGGTGGTTTCCCTTGTCAAGCATTTAGCCAAGCTGGAAAAAAACTAGGATTTGAAGATACACGTGGAACACTTTTTTTTGAAATAGCACGCATTCTTGATAGTAAACGTCCCAAAACATTTCTTCTGGAAAATGTCAAAAATTTACTTAATCATGATAAAGGACGAACGTTCTCCACAATTAGGCAAGCACTCATTGACCTTGATTATGATATCCATCTACTAATCTACAAAGCGAAGGATTTTGGTGTTCCGCAAAATAGGGAGCGGATTTATATAGTTGGTTTTGATAAAAAAACCGTTTTAAATTATAGTACATTTACACCTCCAATCCCTCCATGTACAGAGACATCTGTCGGAAGTATTTTAGAACACAATGTTAATGAAAAATACACTATATCTGATGAATTGTGGCAAGGGCATCAGCGTAGAAAAATAGAAAACAAAAAAAACGGAAAAGGATTTGGTTATTCTCTCTTTACCGAAAGCAGTCCCTATACAAACACTATATCCGCAAGATACTATAAAGATGGCAGTGAAATCTTAATAGCACAAGAAAATCGAAATCCTCGCAAGCTTACACCTCGTGAAGCAGCGCGACTGCAAGGTTTCCCTGACAACTATATTATCCCTGTTAGTGATACACAAGCATATAAGGAATTTGGTAACTCGGTTGCAGTTCCCGTAATAAATGCAATCGCAAAAGAAATCATCAAAGTATTAGACAACAATAAATAATCCCAATTCCTACCCCACCAAATCATAACTCTCCGCAATCATCCGCTTCAAATCCTCATCTGGTGCTCTTCCAACAGCTCCTCGATTACCCGTGCAACACCATGGTCGGTATTGGGCGGGGCAATCCTTTGAGCTGCAGCCTTGATCTCAGTAGAGGCATTTTCCATTGCGAACGTGCAGCCAAAATCCATGCTCAGCATCGAATGGTCATTCTGACTATCCCCAAAAACAATCACTTCCTCCATCGTATAGCCGTGACTCTCGATATAGTCTTTTAATACTGGACCCTTCTGCGCACGTTCGTCCGTAATCTCAATATTATTGGAAAACGAAGAAACAACCGCCAGTCCAGAGATTTCGCCCAGTATTCTTTTCATTTCATCAATGGTTGCGTCATCCTTTGCAGTCGTGGAGATTTTGTATACGGATTCGTCGATATCCTTCAGTTTTGGGACAATCGTCGTCCTAGCAAGTATACGGTTTACAATCAACTCCTCGTCAAAACGTTTCATATCCACGTGCCTGTAAAAATTCCCGACCTCGTATACGATCCCTTTTTTGACCTCTTCTTCGGTGCCTATGCGGTAGTCCTCATTCGGCGTATTATAGCTAAGTGGATTTGAGAAGCCGCTTAGTGCTTCCGTTACCTCTTTTACCTTATAAAACGGAAGCGGCAGTCGTTTGACCACCTCTCCCGCAGGATTTCTAATTTCTGCGCCGCTCGCAAGAATATAATCACATTCTAAATCAAAGCGATTGAACGCATCCAGTGTCATTGAATAATCCCTACCTGTCACGGTAATAAATCGCATTCCTTCTTTCTGTGCGCGGACAATTACCTGATAAGTATATTCATCCAGCACATGATTTTCATTTAAAAGCGTACCGTCCAAATCGGACGCAATCACACGTATCAACCTCAATCACACTCCCTGATTACTTTTCTAACCTTCAGCAGCGACGGAGCGGCAACAGACAGCTCGTCCACGCCCATCCTTAAAAATACATCCGTCAAGCTTGTATCCGCAGCCAGCTCACCGCAGATGCCCGCCCAAATACCTGCATCATGAGCGCTTTCCACCGTCATCGCAATCAGCTTTAACACCGCCTCATGATAAACGTCACAAAACTCCTCCAGCTCTGCATTCTGCCGATCAAGTGCCAGCGTATACTGCGTAAGGTCGTTCGTACCAATACTAAAAAAATCCACTTCCTGTGCGAGTTGATCAGAAATCAGCGCCGCTGCTGGCGTCTCTATCATGATGCCCTCGGGCACGTCCTTATATGGAACATCCTGACCTTGCAGCTCCGCTTTCACCTCTCGGACAATTTCCTTAATCTGAAGCACCTCGGACAGCGAAATGATCATCGGATACATAATGAATATATTACCATAAGCCGCCGCACGAAACAATGCACGAAGCTGTGTTTTGAAAACCTCCTGTTGTTTCAAGCAGATACGAATCGCTCGCAACCCTAAAGCTGGATTCTCCTCTGGCATCAATTGGAAATAGTCGCACTGCTTATCAGCTCCGATGTCAAGTGTACGGATGATGACTGGTTTGCCTGCCATCAACTCAGCAGCTCTTTTATAAACTTCAAATTGTTCCTCTTCGCTCGGATAATCTGTACGCTCTAAATAAAGAAATTCGCTTCTAAAAAGTCCGATGCCGCACGCATCATTTTGTAGCGCTGCTGCAATATCGGATACATTTGCGACATTTGCGTATAGCTTCACCTGTTTTCCAGACTTCGTCTCATCGGTTTTTCCGCGAAGCTCGCTTAAAAGCTCCCTTTCTCGATTTTGCTCTGCAATTAAAGTTTCGTATGACTTCACCGTTTCCGCATCAGGCTCTATAATCAGCAGACCTTTCTCTCCGTCGAGGATGCCGTACTTTCCATCCATAGACTCGTCAACTTCAATCTGAATAACTGCGGGAATGTTCATCGTACGTGCAAGAATGGCTGTATGAGAATTTGAAGAACCCTTCCTTGTTACAAAAGCAAGGATTTTCGATTTATCCAGCTGCACTGTCTCGCTTGGAGTCAGATCCTCCGCTGCCAATATCATTGGCTCTTCTGCGTTGATTACAAGATCAGCTTCCCCTGTGAGGTTTCTGATGACTCGTTCCGAAATATCCTTGATATCTTCCGCACGCGCCCTGAAATATTCATCATCCATCGCAGCGAATGTCTTTGAAAAATTATCTCCTGTCGCAGCAACGGCATATTCTGCATTCAGACTCTGGCTTTCAATCATATGATTGATCGCATTGTTGTAATCATCATCCTCTAACATCATCGCATGAACTTCAAATATCTGCGCATCAGCTTCGCCAATCTCCTGTCTCGACTTTTCATAAAGCGCCTGCAAATCATCGAGAGCCGCATCACGCGCCTTCTGATACCGGATTTTTTCAGAGGCAGGCTCTGCCACCCTCCTTCGGGTGACAGTCTGCTCCTTTTTTCTTAGAAAGGTAATCCGGCCTATCGCAATTCCTTCATAAACTCTTTTTCCTTTGTATTCCTTCATGATTGTCTCCCATTACAACGTCTCGGACATGAATTTCTTTATCGCCGCACTAGCTTCAGCCTCGTCTGTTCCCTCCACGGTGATGGACACAGTGGCACCATTCCCGACACCAAGTGCCATAACTGCCATCAGTGCTTTCGCACTTGCACTCTTCCCATTGCAGGTAATTGTCACATCGCTCTCAAACTGCTTTGCACATTTCGCAAGTAACCCTGCCGGACGCGCATGAATTCCGATCTCGTCTGTTATGACATACTCAAATTTTTGCATATACCCTTTTCCTTTCTGCGAATCTCACTCTATATTTTCTCCATTGCTTTCAATTACTTGTTTGTACCAATCAAAGGACTTCTTCTTTCTTCTCGCCAGCGTTCCCGTTCCATCGTCGTATTTCTCCACATAGATGAAGCCGTAACGCTTTGCCATCTCTCCTGTCGAAGCACTCACAAGATCAATGCAGCCCCATGGAGTATATCCCCTCAGATCGACACCATCCTTCACTGCTTCACGCATTTCACTGATATGCTTCTTCATGTAATCGATACGGTAATCATCACGAATGCTGCCATCTGACTCAATCTCATCACGCGCACCAAGCCCATTTTCTACGACCATAAGCGGAATTTTGTAGCGACCATAAATTTCATTCAGCGTATAGCGAAGTCCCTTGGGATCGATCTGCCAACCCCATTCACTCGATTCCAGATAAGGATTCTGCTTCCCGCCAAACAAGTTACCGCCCGTCTGTTCGCCGCCATTTAAGCCGACACAGCTGCTCATGTAATAGCTCAAGGTATAGAAATCAACTGTTCCTTCCATCAAAATCTGTGCATCACCTGGCTCCATCTTAACATGAATATCGTTTTCCTCAAAATATCTGTCTGCGTAGGAAGGATATTCCCCATTTTAAATTCTGGGTAATGGTCATGTGCATATTTTACCGCCATCGCACTTGCGACAAATTGATGATGCAATGCCTGAAACCTGATCTGCGGTTCATCTGGCACCTCCATGACGGAACCAGAATAACCTTTCACAGTGCCAAGCGAAACGACACTTCCAAATGGCATCGTGCCTGCATTGATTTCGTTAAATGTCAGCCAGTACTTCACCTTTCCACTATAACGCTTAAAAATCGCCTCCTTCACATTTAAGAACTTGCTTGAAACAATAAAAAAACTGCATTATGCCAGCCAATTAAATAAATCATCACAATCTATCTTCATGAGCATAATCCAGTTTTGCCTACTGATAGTAACAATCCGGAAACTTAAGGTCAGTTTATAATTATTTCGGATAACTGTCAATAGAAATTATTTATTTCGTATATTTATAACAAATTTATGCACATTTTTTTGTTAATATTGACTACACTTTTCTTCAAGGCGGCTTGACAGGACACACATTGGATCTATCAAGTTTGCAAAATCACTCCACACTCTTTAGCGATTCCACCATATTTATCTTCTTTAACTTAAGCGACATCACGAAGTTGACGATCAAGGAAAACGCAAAGGTCAGGACTATGCCATAAACATAGCTGATCCATTTGATTTCCCTTCCAAACATCATTAAATCAATTTCCGCCGTCACTATGACAAAACGGTGCAGTATAATACCAATCAAAATGCCAAACACAGAACCTATGACAGTCAAAATAATATTTTCTCTATTGACATAGCTGTTAACCTCTTGATCATAAAAGCCAAGTACCTTCAGCGTCGCAAGCTCCCGCTTTCTTTCATTAATATTGATATTGTTCAAATTATATAATACGACAAAGGCAAGCAGTCCAGCCGCAGCGACAAGCACATAGATCACGGAATCCAAACTTGTCAGCATCTGACTAATTTTGTTCGCTGCCACACTATAAAAGGTCATTCCAGCAACTGCGTCATTTTCCAGATAGTCAGTTGCAAGTTCGCTCTCAAATGCTTCGTCATTTCTGCTGTTGTTTAACAGGATTTCACTATACTCAGGCACTTCTCCATACGTCTTTTCATAAAGAGTGCTGCTCATATATACATAATGTTGAAAATAATTTTCTGTCACTGCCTCGATCTTTACGGTTACACCAGATACCTCATCCTCCTGAAGCGTAATTATATCTCCAGGTACCACATTCAGAAGCTTTGCCAGCTTTTCGGAAATAATGACACCCTCGTCTCCTAGCGTATATTTTTCTTTTGTAAGCCTGTCTTTGAAGCTGATATAGTCTGCGATCCGTTCCTTATCTGACGGAACGATCAAATACCCACTCTTAATTGTCCCATTGACCTGAATATCAATCGCATTTTGCTTTCCATAGAGATAGCCCTCAATCCGCTCATCCGACTCAATTTGCTCAATCAGTGCATCCTTTTCTTCCTTCGTGGCTTTTTCCTCTAGTGTGATATTCGTATCATAAAGAAATACTTCACCATACTGTTTTTCCGCAATCGCAGATACGGAATCCTTAACCCCAAAGCCGACTAGCAACAGCCCCATACATCCACCAATTCCAAATACTGTCATGAAAAATCTCTTTTTGTAACGAATCAGATTTCTAATTGTGGATTTCTGTGTAAAATTCAGCTTCTTCCAAATCCATGGAAGTCTCTCTAAAAATACGCGCTTGCCTGCCTTGGGTGACGTCGGACGCATGAGTACTGCTGGTGTCGCAGTCAGCTCCTTATAACATGCAACCAAGGTGGCAACTGTCGTGCATGCAATTGCCACAAGTGTAGCACTGACAGAATAGGTGAGACTTAATGGTGTCATGATCGTAGTCACATTTACATACATAATCGCATATGCGCGAATAATAATAGAAGGAATTATATTTTGTCCAATTACGAGTCCTACAAGACTCCCCAGCAGACTTGCACTCATGGCATAAAGCAAATATTTGGCAGCGATACTGGCGTTGCTATAGCCAAGCGCCTTTAATGTACCGATTTGTGTGCGCTCCTCTTCTACCATTCGTGTCATCGTCGTAAGTGCCACCAGTGCGGCAACCAAGAAGAAAATAACAGGGAATACCTCTCCAATTGCGCCAATCCGCTCAGAATCCTGTCCATACTCTACGTAGGTTTGGATATAGTTTCGATCAAGTACATACCACTCCGGTACCTTCAGATCCTCTACTTGCTCCTTCGCATCCGCAAGCTCTTTTTTTGCATCGGAAATCTCAACATCAGCCTCTGCTTTAGCGTCCAAATATTCTTGCTCTCCGTCTGCATATTCCAGCTTTCCATCCACAAGCTCCTGTTCCCCATCTAAGAGCTCCTGTTCTTTCTCAGCAAGCTCTCGCTTACCGTCCGCCATTTTTTTCTTGCCGTCCTCTAGCTCCTGTTTCCCATCAGCATATTCCTTAAGGCCGTCTTCATATTCCTGATAGCCCTCTTCCCATTCCACCTGTGCATCAGCCAGCTTGGATTCTCCGTCCAGAATTTGATACTCTGCCTCATGGATTTTGTCCCATGCATCCGCAATTTCTATTTCTTTTTTTGCAATCTCTTCCTTAGCTGCAGCTATCTGTTCCTCACCTGCTGCAACTTCGGTCTTTTTTTCCTTCACAGTAGATAACGCAGTGCTTATGTAAGAACCAGCAAATCCATGCAGCGACGCAAGCTCTGTGAGCCTACCAGATACTTCCTCTGGCGTCGTCCATGATGCCATATCCTGATACATCCCTGAAGAGGGATTCATCAAATCCTCAAAAAATTGAACCGGCATCTTACCACCAGTGCTCTCCGATAATGCCTGCGGCGTCATGCCACTTGCCGATAAATAAGAAGCAAAGCCCTTTAAAAATGCCTGGCAAGTAGGAACCTGACTTGAATCAGTCGGATCAAACGACGGATACCCACCCTGCAGCCCGTTGAGCGCTGTTTCCTGCTCTGCCAGAAGCGCTTTTCCTGCGATCAGTTCTTCTTCTTTTTTTACAAGCTCTTCCTTACCTTCCTCCAGCTGCTTTTCACCATCGCGTAACTTTTCCTTATTACGCATGATTTCCAATCTGCCATCAAGCAGCTTCTGCAAGTTTTCCTCGATTTCCTTCTTGCCATCTGTCAGCTTCACAAGCGCATCAGCCAGATCAATCTCTGCATCGATCAGCTCCTGCTCACCATCCTTTATTTCCTGCTCTTTATCCTTAATCTCCTGTTTTGCGTCAGCAATTTTTTGTTTACCGTCGATCAGTTCCTTCTCGCCATCTGCAATCTCCTGCTTTGCATCGGCCAGTTCCAGTCTTGCATCAAACAGCTCCTTCTGTGCATCGGCAATTTCACTTTCCCCATCTGCAATTTTATCATTTGCCTCCGTCACAACGGTCTCGTATCGAATCTCAGCACGAGAGCCTGCTATTTCCTCAATCTTTTTCACAATCTCATCTACATGATCATCATATTTCTCGGTATAGCTCCCCAACTCACTTGCACCTTCCACCCCTATGTAGATTTCGGTATAAACCTCAAGAGAAAAATCCTCCTTCGGGATGATGAGAAATCCATCTAAAATTCCGTTTCCAACCGTGCTGCTCCCTCTGTCAAGCGATAGATAATAAGATGTCGAGCCTGTGCCGACAATGGTAAACGTATTCGTATGGAGCGTATCCTCAATTTCATCCTCCGTGCCCGACTTTACTTCCATCGTATCGCCGATTGAAAAATCCGTAGACGCAATAAATGCCGCATCTGCAAGGCATTCTCCGCTCTGCTTAGGCATCCGCCCTTCAAGTATCGTGATTTTATTCAGTTCGTCTGGAGCGGACATCAATTTCACAACCAGCTGTTTGTCTGGTGTATCACAAAGCACATCTGCCGAATAGGCCGGCATCACGGTCCGAACCCCTTCAATCTCCCCAATCGCATCCACATCCTCTTCGGTCAGTCCAAGTGTGCTTAAGACACGGATGTCCATCAACTCGCTTTCCTTATAAATGGAATCTGCAGACATTTTCATGTCAGGACTGGTTGCTCGAATGCCAGAAAAAAACGCAACACCAAGAGCCACAATCAGGAAAATAGACATAAACCGACTGAAGCTCTTTTTAATTTCCATATAAAAGTCTTTTCTGAGTGCTTTTTTATTCATCTATATCGTATCACCATTCAATCTCATCGACGGAAACCGTCTGTTCATTTTTTGATATCCTGCTGACTTTTCCGTTCTTTATCTTAATCAGTCGATCAGCCATCGGCGCAATCGCCGAATTATGCGTGATCACAATGACTGTCATCCCACGCTGGCGACAAGTATCCTGCAAAAGCTTTAAGATTGCCTTTCCCGTCACATAATCAAGTGCGCCAGTAGGCTCATCACATAACAACAGCTTTGGATTTTTTGCAAGTGCACGTGCAATTGCAACTCGCTGCTGCTCTCCACCAGATAACTGCGCCGGAAAATTTCCCATACGATCCTCAAGTCCCACCTCGCGCATGACCTCCTGTGCACTCAGCGGATTTTTGCTGATCTGCAGCGCAAGCTCGACATTTTCAAGAGCAGTCAGATTTTGCACAAGGTTATAAAATTGGAATACAAATCCAATCTCATCCCTGCGATATGTCGTGAGCTGCCGATTCGTATAGCCAGCAATATCAATCCCGTTGACGATCACCTCACCCGAGGTCGCACTGTCCATCCCACCTAGAATATTCAGTACCGTTGTCTTCCCTGCGCCAGACGGTCCCACAATCACAACAAACTCTCCCTCTAAAATTTCAAAATTAATACCATCCACCGCACGTACCTCAACCTCACCCATATGGTAGATTTTCTTTACCTCTTTCAGTACTACAAATTCATTCATGATCGAATTCCCTTTTTCTATTGGTCTTTCTATTGTTTTTTCTATTAGTCTTTCTATTGGTCTTTCTATAATCTACTACTTAATGCAAATTAGTGCAAAAAATTTGGCTAAAACGAGAGTTTCAATGCGTTAATTATAGCACATTAGTACTATTTCTAAAAGGATTTTGCACTTTTGAATATATATGTTATTATAAGAAAAAGTGTGCTTCGCACACCTCTATTTTATCTCCATAATGAAAGGAAGGTACTCTATGGATAATTTCACATTTTATAGTCCAACTTACTTTATTTTTGGCAAAGAGGAAGAAAACAGTACAGGGAAATATGTAAAGCGCTTCGGCGGAAGCAAAGTGCTGCTTCATTACGGCGGCGGCTCCGTTGTACGTTCCGGTCTCTTAGATCGGGTGAAGCAGTCTCTCACATCTGAGAACATCAGCTTTGTAGATTTAGGCGGTGTAAAGCCGAATCCTAGAAGTGGTCTTGTATATGAAGGGATTAAACTTTGCAGGGAAGAGCAGGTTGACTTTGTACTGGCCGTAGGCGGTGGCAGTGCGATTGATTCCGCAAAGGCTATCGCAGCAGGCGTTTTGCATGACGGAGATTTTTGGGAATTCTATCAAGGAAAGCCTATAGAAAAGGCTCTTCCACTTGGCACCATACTCACAATCTCAGCCGCAGGAAGCGAGGGCTCTCCTGACAGCGTCATCACGCTTGAGGATGGTATGTTTAAAAGAGGAACAAGCGGCGAAGCACTACGCCCCAAATTTTCCATCTTAAATCCAGATCTGCAGAAAACGCTGCCTGCCTACCAAGCGGCCTGTGGCATCACGGATATTCTTGCACACCTGTATGAAAGATACTGCACCAATACGAAGGAAGTCGAAGTAACGGATAGAATGATTGAAGGGCTGATGCTGACGATGATCCATGAAGGACCACGGGTAATCGCCGATCCTGACAATTATGAAGCCAGAGCAAACATCACCTGGGCAGGCATGATGGCTCACAACAATTCGTGCGGTGTCGGACGCACCCAAGACTGGGCAAGCCATCAGATTGAGCATGAGTTATCCGCACAATATGACTGCGCACACGGAGCAGGACTCGCTGTTACCGTACCCGCTGTTATGTCTTACAATACAAAGCATGACATTATGCGGTTTGCACAGCTCGCAACCCGTGTCTGGGGCGTACAGATGGATTTTAACAATCCTGAAAGCACAGCAAAAAAAGGAATCGAAGCTTTGAAGATCTTTTTAAAAGCAATCGGAATGCCCTTAAGCTTTGCGGAGCTGGGTGCCAAAGAAGAGGATATCGAAAAAATGGCCCATACGGCCTGCTACGGCGATGGCGGCGACGGCACGGTCGGCGGTTTTGTATCCCTGACCGAGGCAGATGTCATCAATATTTATCGTTCGATGCTGT
>CAZACC010000044.1:0-17450 GCA_964483545.1 uncultured Lachnospiraceae bacterium | reverse complement strand
GCGCAAACCGATTAGAGGCAAAGAAAGAATGGATCAATGAACTAAATGTATTTCCAGTACCTGATGGAGATACTGGAACGAATATGACATTGACAATTATGTCGGCATCCAAGGAGGTAGCCGCATTAGATGAAATAACGATGGAACATCTGTCGAAAGCGATTTCATCTGGATCATTGAGAGGCGCAAGAGGTAACTCGGGCGTTATTTTGTCACAGCTGTTTCGAGGCTTTACGAAGGTGATTAAGGAGCATCAGGAAATTGATGCTGTCATTCTTGCGAATGCAATGCAGAAAGCAGCTGAAACAGCATATAAAGCTGTCATGAAACCCAAAGAAGGTACGATTCTGACAGTGGCAAAGGGTGCGGCAGACAAAGCATCTGAGATTGCATCTGAGACCGATGATTTGGCGGAAATCATCAAAGCTGTAATCGAACATGCGGAGCTGGTTCTATCTAAAACACCAGATATGCTTCCCGTACTCAAACAGGCAGGCGTGGTAGATTCTGGCGGACAAGGGCTTCTGGAAATCTTAAAGGGTGGATATGATGTATTTCTCGGAAAAGATGTAGATGCATCCTATTCTGATGCCGCTGCAACAAAGAGTAATAAAAATGCAGCAGGAACAGGCTCATTAGAGGTACAGGCCGCAATTGATATTAAATACGGTTACTGTACAGAGTTTCTTGTATTAGTAGAAAATGTTTTCAATGCAAAGAATGAGATGGATTTCAAAACTTATTTGGAATCAATCGGTGATTCTATTGTAGTCGTGGCAGACGATAATGTTGTAAAGGTGCATGTTCATACAAATGATCCCGGTCTGGCGATTCAGAAAGCATTGACCTACGGCTCTCTTACAAATATGAAGATTGACAACATGCGTGAGGAGCATCAGGAAAAGCTGTTCAAACTCGCTGAAAAAGATCAACAATCAAAAACACAAGAAATAAAAGAAGTAATAGAAGAAGTAAAAGAAACAAAACAGGATATGAAACCATATGGATTTGTTGCAGTTTCCATAGGCGAAGGGATGAATTCGATCTTCAGAGGACTGGGTGTGGATTATGTCATCGAGGGTGGGCAGACGATGAATCCCAGTACAGAGGATATGTTAAATGCAATTGAAGCAGTGAATGCAGAGAACATTTTCATTCTGCCAAATAATAAAAATATTATTCTTGCAGCAAATCAGGCTAAATATCTGGTTGAAGGAAAAAATATCATCGTCATTCCGACGAAAACAGCGCCACAAGGAATCACGGCTCTGATTAACTTTATTCCTGAGCAGACAATTGAGGAAAATGAGGCTCTGATGACTGAAGAGATTAAAAAGGTAAAGACTGGTCAGGTCACCTATGCAGTCAGAGATACAGTGATCAACGATATCGAGATCAAGCAGGGCAACATTATGGGAATCGGAGATCATGATATTTTAGCAGTGAGTACTGTCGTTGAAGATACAGCTAAGGAAATGATTGCAAAGCTTGTAGATGATGATTCGGAACTAATCAGTATCTATTATGGAGATGAGGTTGACGAAGATGTCGCTGAGGAATTGTCATCAGAGTTAGGAAAACTATATCCATCCTGCGATATAGAGGTTCATTCAGGCGGACAGCCGATTTATTATTACATTATTTCCGTTGAATAAGAACAATACAGTTGATATAGATGCCACACAGAAATGACTTGCGTACAGTATATGCAAGTCATATTCTTTCATGGTATTTCTGGAGAAGAGCTATGGAACTGACTGAAAACATTGAAGAATTAAAGGGTATTGGAGAGAAGACAGCACTGCTGTATCATAAGCTTGGCATCTATACGTTACAGGATCTAATCCTACATTATCCAAGAAATTATGAGGTCTTTGAAGAAGCAGGATCTCTCTCAAAGGATGATATCGGACGTATTGTGTCTATCAAAGCCATTCTTTTGCAAACACCAGTGTTGAAAAGAGCCAAGGATCTGCAGATCGTTACAAGTATTGCATTGACTGATTCCAAAAAACTGCACCTGACTTGGTTTAATATGCCTTTTTTAAAAAAAAGCATGAAAAAGGGACAGGTATATATTTTCAGAGGAGTTTTACAGGAAAACAGCTCTACATGGGTCATGGAACAGCCTAAGTTTTATTCAGCAGAAGCATATCAGGAGCTGCTGCATACGATGCAACCTCTTTATGCGTTAACTGCTAAGTTGACTAATCAGGCAATTACCAAATCGATTAGACAGGTGTTGGATGAGAAAATCAATGTGGAAGAGTATCTGCCGACAAAACTCTTGGAAGAAAATGGGCTGGTTTCTTTGCGGGATGCGATAAATGGAATACATTTTCCAGAGAATCTGGATATACTGATGAACGCTCGCAACCGGCTAGTATTTGATGAATTTCTTATCTTTATTTTGCAGCTGAGGCTTTTAAAATCACATACGGATGCTGTAAAAAATGAATTTAAAATGATAGAGGTCGCTGAAACAAAGAGATTGACGGAATCGCTTCCTTATCAATTAACATCTGCACAAATTAAGGTGTGGAATGAAGTGAAGGAAGATTTGCAGAGTGAGAACACAATGAATCGACTGATTCAGGGCGATGTCGGAAGTGGAAAGACGATTATTGCCGTCCTAGCTGCCATAATGACTGGAATCAACGGTTATCAAACTGCTTTCATGGTTCCAACGGAGGTGCTTGCAGTACAGCATTTTGAGACAATAACAGAACTTCTGAACACATATCAACTACCATTAAAAGCCGTTCTATTGACAGGCTCCATGTCTGCAAAAAAGAAGACGGAGGCATATTCTAAAATAGAGTGCGGAGATGTACATATTGTCATCGGAACACACGCCTTGATCCAAGACAAGGTTCATTATCATAAGCTTGCTCTGGCAATTACAGATGAACAACATCGATTTGGAGTCAGGCAGCGTGAGATATTGTCAGAAAAGACAGATGGCAGCATTCCGCATGTACTAGTTATGAGTGCAACTCCAATACCAAGAACACTGGGGATCATCTTGTATGGTGATCTGGATGTGTCTGTGATAGATGAATTGCCAGCCGAGAGACTTCCAATTAAAAACTGTGTTGTCAATACAACGTACAGAAAAAAAGCATATGAATTTATGTATAGTGAGATCAGCGCTGGCAGACAGGTCTATATTATCTGTCCAATGGTAGAGGGAAGTGAAGATATCGATGCTGAGGATGTCATTTCTTATACAAAGAAACTAAAAGAGTTTTTTCCGTCTAAGGTAGAGATTGCCTATCTGCATGGAAAGATGAAGCCTCAAGAAAAAAATAGAACTATGGATGCTTTTGCACGCAACGATATCAATATTCTAGTATCGACAACTGTTGTTGAGGTAGGGGTCAATGTGCCGAATGCCAGTGTCATGCTAATAGAGAATGCAGACCGGTTTGGACTGTCACAGCTGCATCAACTGCGAGGTAGAATTGGTAGAGGGAAGGAACAGTCGTATTGTATTTTTATGATAGGCTCTCATACAAAACAGACGATGGACCGACTGGAAGTATTGAATCGCTCCAATGACGGCTTTTACATTGCATCAGAAGATTTAAAATCCAGGGGACCAGGAGATTTTTTCGGCATCAGACAGAGCGGAGCGATCGCATTTTCAATTGCAGATATCTATACAGATGCCACGATACTACAAAAGGCAAGCGAAGAAGCAAATAGAATATTAGCAGATGATCCGAAACTGCAGCATGAGGAATATGCAAACTTGAAAAAACAATTAAATTTGTTTACACTCAATCAATTAAATGGTAGAATGTTAACAGTCTGAATTACGGAGGATTACAAATTGAACAATATTGCTATTGCTACAGATACAAACAGCGGCATCACTGCAGATCAGGCGGCAGAACTCGGAATCAGTGTAGTTGCAATGCCGTTTACCATACAAAATGAAACATTTCATGAAGGCGTAGATCTCTCAAAGGAGGAGTTTTACTCCAGACTGGCGGAGGATGCTGATATTTCTACTTCGCAGCCGTCACCTCATGATGTTCTCTGTCTGTGGGATAAACTGCTGCAGACACATGATTCAATCATATACATACCGATGTCAAGCGGACTGAGTGGTTCCTGTCAGGCAGCAAGGATGCTTGCTGAGGATTATGACGGAAGGGTTCTTGTTGTTGATAATCAAAGGATTTCCGTTACGCAAAGACAATCAGTACTGGATGCAATACAGCTTCGAAAAGTGGGAAAGAGTGCAGAAGAGATCGTTGATACTCTGATGCAGACAAAGCTGGATGCCAGCATCTATATTATGTTGGATACACTACATTATCTGAAAAAGGGTGGACGGATTACTCCTGCAGCTGCGGCGCTCGGAACAGTACTTCGATTGAAACCTGTCTTACAGATACAAGGTGAGAAGGCAGATGAGTTTGCAAAAGCAAGAACAATCAATCAGGCAAAGAGCATTATGATTGCCGCCATTAAAAATGATATCAATAAACGATTCGGCGGTTTTGAAGGTGAGAAAAATGTATGGCTGCACATAGCCCATTCAGAAAATGAAGAGGCAGCTCATACGTTAAAGAAGGAACTTGAGGCAGAATTTCCTGGTTATGATATCTATGTTGATCATTTAGCACTCAGCATTGCATGTCACATCGGCCCTGGTTCACTGGCTGTAGCGTGCTCTGTCAAGCTGCCAGTTTTTCCGTAGAATCAAAAGTGTGCCTACTAAAGCTTACACGATATTGTATGTGAGCTTTTTTTATGCGCAACTAATTGTGTTTTTTGTTTGAAAATTATTTTTTTTATGTTATACTGTATGAGGTATATTTTTCGATTTATTAAGAATGTATAAGGGGTAGGGAGAGTATGACGAAAAAATCATCTATGAGCACCTATGATGCTGACAGCATTACAGTACTGGAAGGTCTGGAAGCAGTCAGAATGCGTCCAGGGATGTACATAGGAAGTGTTACGACAAAGGGGTTGAACCACCTTGTATATGAAATCGTAGATAATTCTGTGGACGAGCACTTGACTGGTTTTTGTGATAAAATCTGGGTAACACTTGAAAAAGACGGCTCAGCAACGGTTGAAGACAACGGTCGTGGTATTCCTGTAGGCATGCATGAGAAGGGCATGAGTGCAGAACGTCTGGTATTTACAACCTTACATGCAGGCGGTAAATTCGATGAATCAGTCTATAAGACAAGCGGAGGACTGCATGGTGTAGGTTCCTCAGTTGTAAATGCATTATCTAATTATCTTGATATACAGGTGAAAAGAGACGGCTTGATCTATCATGATCGCTATAATAAAGGAATTCCAGTGATAGAGCTGGAAAATGGTTTGCTTCCGGTAATCGGAAAAAGTAAGGATACTGGTACGCTGATCAATTTTCTGCCAGATGATACGATCTTTGAAAAGACACGATTTAAAGAAGAGGATATCAAAAGCAGACTGCATGAAACAGCATATTTAAATCCAAAACTCACAATTGTATTTCAGGATAATCGTCCAGTAGTTCCTGAATATGAGGAATTTCATGAGCCTGAGGGAATCATAGGTTTTGTCACGGAGATGAATAAGAACAAAGAAACGGTTCATGATGTAGTTTATTTTAGTGGAGAATGTGACGGGATCCATGTAGAAGCAGCTTTTCAATATGTGAATGAATTTCATGAAAACGTACTTGGTTTCTGTAATAATATTTATAACGCTGAGGGCGGTACACATCTGACTGGCTTTAAGGCGATCTTTACAAACATAATGAATGCATATGCAAGAGAGCTAAATATCCTAAAGGATAAGGATGCAAACTTTACAGGCGCAGATATTCGAAATGGTATGACAGCAGTTGTTTCTATCAAGCACCCAACTCCAAGATTTGAAGGACAGACAAAGACCAAGCTGGATAATCAAGATGCAGCCAGAGCAGTCGGCAAGGTGACTGGTGATGAAATTGTTCTCTATTTTGACAGAAATCTTGATTCCTTGAAAGCTGTGCTTGGATGTGCCGAAAAAGCCGCTAAAATCAGAAAGACAGAAGAAAAAGCAAAAACCAATCTCCTTACAAAACAAAAGTTTTCTTTTGATTCAAATGGGAAACTGGCAAACTGCGAAAGCAGAGATGCTGACAAATGTGAAGTATTCATTGTAGAGGGAGATTCGGCTGGAGGCTCAGCAAAAACAGCACGTGATCGTAATTATCAGGCCATCCTGCCAATCAGAGGCAAAATATTAAATGTAGAAAAGGCAAGTATCGATAAGGTGTTGGCAAATGCAGAAATCAAAACAATGATCAATGCTTTCGGATGCGGATTCTCTGAAGGTTACGGAAATGACTTTGATATCACAAAGCTACGTTATGACAAAATCATTATTATGGCTGATGCGGATGTGGATGGCGCACACATTTCCACATTGCTGCTGACCTTATTTTATCGTTTTATGCCTGAGCTAATCTATGAAGGACATGTATATATTGCAATGCCTCCATTATACAAGGCCATGCCGCAAAGAGGTGCAGAAGAATATCTATACGATGACAAGGCATTGATGAAATATCGCAAGACGCATAAAGACTTTTCTCTGCAAAGATATAAGGGTCTGGGAGAGATGGATGCGAATCAGCTGTGGGAAACAACATTGAATCCGGAAACTAGAATTCTGAAAAAGGTAGAGATAGAGGATGCAAGACTGGCATCAAATACAACAGAGATGCTGATGGGGACGGATGTCCCACCAAGAAGAGAATTTATCTACAGACACGCACAGGATGCGGAGCTGGATGTATAAGGGGAGGAATTAGTCATTATGGCTAAGGCAACGGCAGCAAAGGAAGAACAGATTATCAGAACCGAGTTTTCGGAGGTCATGGAAAAGTCCTATATAGATTATTCAATGAGTGTCATTATAGCCCGTGCCCTGCCGGATATTAGAGACGGTCTGAAACCAGTTCAAAGAAGAACACTATATGATATGCATGAGCTTGGAATCAAATATGATAAACCATACAGAAAAAGTGCACGTATTGTCGGTGATACGATGGGTAAGTATCATCCTCATGGTGACAGCTCTATTTATGATTCACTGGTAGTGATGTCTCAGGATTTTAAAAAGGGACTGCCACTTGTTGACGGACATGGAAATTTTGGCTCTATCGAGGGTGACGGTGCCGCTGCCATGCGTTATACAGAGGCGCGTCTGGAAAAAGTCACTCAGTTGGCTTATCTTGCTGACCTAGATAAGGACGTAGTAGATTTTGTTCCTAATTTTGACGAAACAGAGAAAGAGCCTGAAGTATTGCCCGTCAGAATTCCGAATCTGCTCATTAATGGGGCAGAGGGAATCGCAGTTGGAATGGCTACCAGCATACCGCCGCACAATGTAACCGAGGTCATTGATGCCGTGGAAGCATACATGAAGAATCCAAAGATTACGACAGAGGAACTAATGCAGTATGTTCCAGGCCCTGATTTTCCGACTGGTGGCATTGTAACCAACAAGGATGAATTGTTACAGATTTATGAGACTGGAACTGGAAAGATCAAGGTTCGTGGTAAGGTTGAGGTTGAAAATTGCAAAGGTGGTAAAGTCAAGCTGGTCATTACAGAGATTCCGTACCCGATGATAGGCGCAAATATCGGCAAATTTTTGATGGACATCTATAGTCTCGTAGAAACAAAAAAAACAAATGATATAGTAGATATCTCAAACCAATCCTCCAAGGACGGAATCAGAATCGTCATAGAACTGCGTAAAGATGCAGATACAGAGAATATCAAGAATATGCTCTATAAAAAAACACGTCTTGAGGATACATTTGGTGTTAATATGCTTTCAGTCGCTGAACAGCGCCCAGAAATCATGGGAATCAAAGAGATTATTAGACATCATGTAAATTTTCAACATGAAATTGCTACGAGAAAATACAAAACGTTACTTGCAAAGGAACTAGATAAAAAAGAAATACAGGAAGGTCTGATCAGAGCCTGTGACGTGATTGATGTCATTATTGAGGTGCTGCGTGGATCGAAGAACATCAATGATGCTAGAACATGCCTGACGACGGGAAAAACAGAAAATATTACATTTAAAACAAGGCTAAACAAGAGTATGGCTGAGAAGTTCCGCTTTACAGAGAGACAAGCCAATGCGATTCTGGAAATGAGACTGTATAGACTGATCGGTCTGGAGTTGGAAGCTCTGATGAAGGATCATGATCGTACTCTGAAAAACATAGAGAACTATAAGAAACTATTAACAGATGAAAAAGCAATGGACAAGAGCATTATTAATGAACTAGAAGGTTTTAAAAAGGAATTCGGACGCACTCGCAGGACTGTGATTGAAAATTCAAAAGAAGTAGTCTTTGAAGAAAAGAAACAGGAAGAGATGGAAGTCATGTTCCTGATGGATCGGTTCGGATATGCAAAAACGATTGATCTGCAGACCTACGAACGTAACAAGGATGCAGCAGATGCAGAGTATAAATACAGATTTAAATGTATGAATACCGGAAAAGTATGTATCTTTACTGACAAAGGGCAGATGCACTCAATCAAGGTTCTGGATTTGCCAGCGGGTAAACTGAGAGATAAAGGAATACCAGTTGATAATATTAGCAACTATGACAGCAAAACTGAACAGATGCTGTATATTGATGATATGCAGGCGCTGACTGGCAAAACGATGATATTTGCCACAGCAAAATCTATGTTGAAACAGGTTGCAGGCAGTGAATTCGATGTAGCAAAAAGAACTGTGGCAGCTACAAATCTGATGGAGAGTGATCAACTGATGTTGGTTGAAGCTGTGACCGATCAAAAAAATATTGTCCTGCAGACAGCGGATGGTTTGTTCCTAAAGTTCACACTCGAAGAAATACCTGAAAAGAAGAAGGGTGCTGTAGGTGTTCGGGGAATGAAGCTTGCAGAACAGGATTATGTTACGGATGTCTATCTGCTGCAAAATGGTGTTGAACAGACAGTGGAATACAGAAGCAAAAAAATAGAACTGAACAAATTAAAACTCGGTAAAAGAGATAGCAAAGGGGTTAAAGTCCGTATATGAGAGTGATTGCAGGAACAGCCAGAAGTCTGCCTTTAAAAACACCGGCAGGTATGGATACAAGACCAACTTCAGATAAGACAAAAGAAACCCTGTTTAATGTGTTGATGCCATACATAGCAGATGCGGATTTTCTGGATTTATATGCTGGAAGTGGAGGCATCGGAATCGAGGCGCTCAGCAGAGGAGCAGCCTCAGCCTGTTTTGTGGAAAAGGGAAGAGAAGCACTGAAATGTATAGAGGATAATCTGAAGTTCACCAAATTTGCAGATCGTGCGCTTGTCATGAAATATGATGTTCTGATGGCACTCAGACAGCTGGAAGGAAAACGAGTGTTTGATATTATCTTTATGGATCCGCCATATCAGGAACAGGCGGAAAGACGTGTGCTGGAGTATTTATCTTCTTCATCCCTGATCAACGAAGATTCTGTCATTGTCGTGGAGACATCTAAGGAAACGTCTTTTGACTATTTAGAAGATATGGGATATCATATTTTCAAGCAAAAGGAATATAAGACAAATAAACATGTGTGGATAGCGAAGGAGGCCTCCTTATGAAAACAGCAATTTATCCTGGTAGTTTTGATCCGGTCACATATGGTCATCTGGATGTCATACAGCGTGCATCTAAAATATTTGATGAATTAACTGTCAGTGTGCTGAATAACAAAACAAAATCTCCATTGTTTTCCGTTGAGGAACGTGTTAATATATTAAAAGAAGTGACTAAGGACATACCAGGTGTCAAAATCGCCTCATATGAAGGACTGTTGGTTGACTACGCAAATCAATCAGGAGCTTCTGTCATCATAAGAGGCTTAAGAGCCATTACTGACTTTGAATATGAACTGCAGCTGGCACAGACCAATCATAAGCTGTCGCCCACAGTGGATACTATATTTCTAACCACAGGACTAGAGTATGCTTATCTGAGCTCTCATACAGTTAAGGAAGTGGCAGCATTTGGCGGTGATATATCTCAATTTGTACCGGATTATGTGGCAGGAAAGATCTTTGAGAAATATAAAATGCTTAAGGAGAGAACAGAATGAGCAGTCGCATCGAACAAATCATTGAAGAAATGGAAGAATATATAGACAACTGTAAATATCAGCCGCTTTCTAATACTAAGATTGTCGTAGAGAAAGAGCAGATAGATGAACTGTTGCGTGAGCTTCGGATGAAGACTCCTGATGAAATCAAAAGATATCAGAAGATTATCAGCAATAAAGAAGCCATTCTAAAGGATGCGAAGGAAAAAGCAGATGCACTGATTAATACAGCCCAGGTCCAAACAGATCATATGATCAATGAACATGAGATCATGCAGCAGGCATATGAACAGGCAAATGAAGTCGTTGTACAGGCAGCTTCGCAAGCACAGCAGATCATTGATAATGCTACAATTGAAGCAAATGAGGTAAAGGCATCTGCCATGAAGTATATGGATGATATGCTTGCTGAACTACAGAATATCATTACACATGCCATAGATACTGCAGAGGCAAAATACGGTGGACTTGTTACACAGCTAAAGGAATGTGAATCAGTCATTACGTCGAACCGTTCTGAGCTGTATCCACAGGTTGGGCTGGCACAGGATCTTGCAGAAACAAGCGGTATGCCATCTGCTGAGAGCATCATAGCAAACACTGATATCTCTAACAGAACAAGTACAGGTACTGCTGGAAATGGAATCAATCTTGATATGTTGACAAAATGACAGATAAGAATCATAAAGGGTGGAATCAGTGATGAAACTGATTCCATTTGTTATTGTTAAAGCTCTGAATGTAAGTTGCTGGCGAAATGAGCCATCATAACTTGATTTTTATATATAACTATGGGAAAATACTGATATAAGCAAGAATCATAGATTAGGCAGAATGGGAGAGATAAAAATGGCAGTATTAGATGATTTACAACCTAGGGAAGTATTTCATTACTTTGAAGAAATATGCGGAATTCCTCACGGGTCAGGCAATACAGCAGCAATCAGCCAGTATTGTGTTGATTTTGCGATTAAGAATCAGTTGGAATATATACAGGACGAAAAAGGAAATGTCATTATAAAAAAACAGGCAAGCAAGGGCTATGAAGATTCAGCGCCAATTATTCTGCAGGGACATATGGATATGGTCTGTGAAAAGAACTTTGATTATGACGGCAAGTTTGATTTCAGTAGGGATGGATTAAAACTGGCCATTATGGATGATTATATTTATGCAAAGGGAACAACACTCGGCGCAGATGATGGAATCGCCGTTGCCTACTGTCTTGCAATTTTATCAGACGACTCACTGGAGCATCCACCGATAGAGGTTGTCCTGACTGTGGACGAAGAGATCGGGATGCTGGGAATAGAAGCATTGGATGTATCACCTTTGCACGCAAAGAGAATGATTAATCTTGACAATGAAAATGATGGAGAACTGCTGATTAGCTCTGCAGGTGGTATGGCAGTCAAGTGTTCTATTCCTGTCAGATATGTAATCAAAAAGGGAAAGAAATATACAATCGTCTTGTGCGGACTGGCAGGAGGTCACTCAGGCACTGAAATTGACAAATATAGAGGCAATGCAAATCTACTAATGGGAAGATTGCTTCATTTTATCGGGAAGAATATTAAGTTTGATCTTTGCTACCTAAAAGGAGGTCTGCAGGATAATGCCATACCTCGTGAGGCAAAGGCAGAAATCTTAGTACATGAAAAGGATGCTGATCAGTTTGAGGAACTGATCGTAAAATTTGAACAGATCATTCAGAAAGAATACCGCATAATCGAGAAAAATATAAATATTTATTGTGAGAATAAGGGAACCGCTGAGGAACAGGTATTGACACCCAAAACAAAGGAAAGGGTTGTGTTCTTACTAATGACAATACCAGATGGAGTACAGAAGATGAGTCCTGAAAAGGATAGTCTGGTACAGACATCATCCAATGCTGGTATTATGAGACTAAAGGAAAACTGTTTCGTACTACAGATCCACATCAGAAGCTCTGTTTCTTCGGAAAAATATGCATTAAGTGACAAATTAAAGTATCTGACCGAGACAATAGGCGGCACTTATACTACGGACGGTGATTTTCCAGCATGGGAGTATTCACCTAAGTCAGAACTGCGGGATATTATGTTTAAAACTTATCAGGAGTGTTTTAGATGTAATCCGAGACTGTCAGGAATCCATGCTGGTTTGGAATGTGGATCTTTCTACAGCAAGATCGAAGGAATTGATATTGTATCATTTGGACCTGAGATTCAGAATATTCATACACCAAAGGAGAAACTCAGTATTTTATCAACACAGAAATCTTGGGAGTATCTGCTGACGGTCTTAAAAAACTGTAAATAGTCAAACTTAAAAAACTGGAGAACGAAAGAAAAAACATGGGAGGAATTTGCATGAATATAGCAATTGTGACAGGCGCTTCTTCGGGGATTGGCAGGGAATTTGTCAGACAAATTGACAGAGCCTATACGAAGCTGAATGAGATCTGGGTCATAGCCAGAAGGCAGGATAAGCTAGTAGAGCTGCAGCGCAGTGTTGGAACTTCTTTGAAAATCATACCATTTGATCTGTCAAACAAGAAGCAGTTGAAAGTATTGGAGATCCTGTTGGCAGAGAATCAGCCAACTATAAAAATGTTGGTTAATTCTGCTGGATATGGTATGCTAGGTGACTTTGAAAAGTCAGAAATGGATGATGCCGTAGGTATGATTGAACTGAACTGTACGGCGCTAACAATGATTACGCACATCTGTCTTCCCTATATGAGCAACGGAAGCCGGATCATACAGCTGGCTTCCGCGGCTGCATTTATGCCACAACCAGGATTTGCCGTATATGCAGCAACAAAATCTTATGTGCTAAGCTATTCAAAAGCATTGAATTATGAACTTGCAGGAAGAGGTATCCATGTAACAGCTGTCTGTCCTGGACCAGTTAAAACAGAGTTTTTTACTAGAGCTGAGAAGCTGCAGGCAATGCCGTCTTATAAGAAAATGACAATGGTTGATGCAGTAGATGTCGTAAGGATTGCAATGAAGGATTCCTCTGATAAAAAGGAAGTTTCTATATATGGAATAAGGATGAAAGCTTTTCACTTTATCACAAAAATCTGTTCTCAAAAATGGCTGATGTCAGTCGCACAGAGAATCAATGAAAAAAATGTTGCGAAGGAAGCTCTGAAGCAAAAGAAAGCAGAGGAAAAAAATCGTCAAAAGAAACAAAAGGCAAAGAAAGGATTTTAATGAAAAAAATACAAAAGGGACAGTATGGATATATCAGATATCAAAAAAAAGTCTCTATCATTAGAACAGTTATCTTATTTTCAACTGCATTTTCGATACTGATGATAGGCTTTTATACGACAGGTACAAAATCAAATGCATTGACTATCATAGCAATACTCGGAATGCTGCCTGCCAGCAAAAGTGCAGTTAATATGATTATGTTTCTGCGCTATCATGACAGTCATCTAGAGCTGTATCAAAATACACAGGAGCTTGTAAAGAATCTCCCGATGAATTATGATCTGGTTTTCACAATGCCGGACAAATCTTTTCAGGTACAACAGATTGCATGCAATCAGAATACAATTTGCGGATATCATGACGGAGATGAGCCGTCTCTAAAAAAAATACAGCAGCATATCGGTTCTGTGATGCAGAACAATCATCTTTCAAATGTGGAAATCAAAATCTGGAATAACTATGAACAGTTTTCGAATAGACTGCAGCAGATGCAGGAAAAATACAATGTGTCAGAAGATACGACGAGCAGGCAGATATTATCATTGTTGCAAGCTATTTCACTATAATTTGGCAAGGGACAGACTATGAGAGTGGTAAAGGTATCCGAGCAGGAAGCAGGACAACGGCTAGACAAGCTTTTATTAAAGTATATGAGTGACGCATCTAAGGGGTTCATCTTTAAGATGCTGCGCAAGAAAAATATCACATTAAATGGGAAAAAAGCCGATGGAAGCGAAAAGGTATGTTTGGGGGATGAAATCAAACTGTTTTTATCGGATGAGACAATTAATCGATTTTCTTCAAAGCAAGCATTACAGATCGTGAATGAAATTCCCTTGGATATTATCTATGAGGATGCAAATATTTTGCTTGTCAATAAGCCTGCTGGTATGCTTTCACAAAAGGCAGCTGATAGTGATATTTCTCTGAATGAATATTGTATTTCCCATGTGATGGCCAATGGTTCTTTGACCCAGGAAATCTTGAAAACCTTCAGACCATCTGTATGTAACCGACTGGACAGAAACACGAGTGGTATTGTGATTTTTGGAAAGTCACTGGCAGGACTACAGGCGATGTCAGCCCTTCTAAAGAATCGGACGATGCACAAATACTATTTGTGTCCAGTTTATGGAACAGTAAAATCAGAACAACTGATAAAAGGATATCTCAAAAAGGATGATCAAACGAATCGCGTTACCATTCTCAATCGCAAAACAGAAGACAGTGCTTATATTGAAACGCGATATCGACCCATTCAGACAATCCCAAATGGCACGTTGCTGGAAGTAGAACTCATTACAGGAAAAACACATCAAATCAGAGCGCATCTGGCATCAATAGGATATCCGATTATAGGAGATGTCAAATACGGAAATCAAACAATCAATGATATCTATCAAGAAAAATATGGAGTAAATGCACAGCTGCTGCATGCCTATAAATTAGTCATGCCAAAACTGGAGGATCAGCTCGCAGCTGTTTCAGAGAGAACCTTTCTCGCACCTGTTCCAGAGTATTTTCAATGCGCAACAGGAGAATTCAAAGTCATATAGGGGGAATACATACGTGGCAACATGGAATTCCAGGGGACTTCGAGGTTCTCTACTGGAAGAACTAATCAATAGAACAAATGAAAAATATAGAGAAAATGGACTTGCACTCATCCAAAAGGTACCTACGCCGATCACTCCAATCAAGATTGACAAAGAGAGCAGACAGATCAAACTGGCCTATTTTGAACAAAAGAGTACAGTGGATTATATCGGAGCTGTGCAAGGAATCCCCGTTTGCTTCGACGCAAAGGAATGTGCAACAGATACATTTGCATTGGCGAACGTCCATGAACATCAGGTCAATTTTATGAGTGAATTTGAACAGCAGGGCGGTGTAGCATTTATACTGATTTATTATTCAGCAAAGGATTATTTCTATTATTTGCCGTTTTGTGATTTGAAAAGATTTTGGGATCGTGCAACAGGTGGAGGGAGAAAGAGTTTTCGGTTTGAAGAGCTGGATCCCAAGTATGCGATTACGCATAAACAGGGGGTTGTAGTATCCTATCTAGACGCACTGCAGCTGGATTTGAATACAAGAGAAGAATGATATTGACAATATGGTTGTCATAACATATAATAAAATCTGTCATGCTACCATGGTAGCACGTTAGCATAGTAAAGTAAACGTACTGAAAAAGAGGGAATTATGAAAGAAAAATTGTTACACACACCAGATGGTGTCAGAGATATTTATGGAAGAGAGTATGAGAATAAGCTGTGCATACAGGATCGACTGCATCATGAGCTGAAACTATACGGTTATCAGGACATTCAAAGTCCGACTTTTGAATATTTTGAGATATTTTCTAACAAAATAGGTACAATCCCATCAAAGGAACTTTATAAATTCTTTGATAAAGAAGGAAATACACTCGTTCTGAGACCAGATATAACGCCATCTATAGCCAGAGCAACTGCAAAGTATTTTAAGGACGAGAAAAAGCCGCTCAGATTCTGCTATATGGGTAATACTTTTATCAATGCAGGGGAACTGCAGGGACGACTAAAAGAGACGACACAGATTGGTGCAGAATTAATCGGTGATGCATCCGTAGAGGCGGATGCGGAAATCATCTCTCTTGTTGTATCCTCCATGAAAGCAGCAGGACTTCAGGACTTTCAGATCAGCATCGGAAATGTAGAGTTTTTCAAAGGATTGTGTTCAGAGTATGGTATTGACGATGAAGCAGAAATGATGCTCAGAGATTATATATCTAATAAGAACTATTTTGGAACTATGGATATTTTGGATTCTCTTAATTTGCCTGCGGAAGCAAAAGATGCAATTTTGAAGATTTCAGAACTGTTTGGTAGTGTTGAAACAATCCATCTTGCAAAGGAACTCGTATCCAATGAACGTTCCATTCATGCAATTGAGCGTCTGGAGCAGCTGTATGAGTTGCTACATGTATATGAGGCTGAACAATATGTCACATTTGATCTTGGCATGCTGAGCAAGTATCATTATTACACTGGAATGATTTTTAGAGCCTATACATATGGCAGCGGAGATGCTGTCATCAAAGGTGGGCGATACGATGCACTACTGAACGAATTTGGCAAGCATTCAGCTGCAGTCGGATTTGCTGTCACGGTAGACCAGTTACTGTCGGCATTATCCAGACAGAGTATCATGATTGAGCGACAAAATCCACAAGAACTATTGATTTATCCGAAGGAGCATTCCAAAACTGCAATTAGATATGCAGAGAAATTGCGCAAATCCGGAATTGGCATTGAGTTATTACCGATTACAGAGGATTTATCTGCCAAAGACTATCTGGAGCAGGCAAGCAATAACTATATCCATGCCGCAATTGTCATAAGAGATGAACACCATGCTGTTAGTCATGATGTATGCAATGGGCAGTCAAAGGAAATCAATATTTAGAAAAGAAGAGGATCATCATATGAGATATATAACATTTGCATTGGGTAAAGGAAGACTTGCCGAAAAGGCGCTTGAGATGCTTGAATTGATCGGGATCACTTGTGAGGAAATGAAGGACAAAAACTCCAGAAAGTTAATCTTTGTCAATGAGGAACTAAAGTTGAAATTCTTTCTTGCCAAAGCTCCAGATGTGCCGACTTATGTAGAGTATGGAGCGGCAGATATCGGAATTGTGGGCAAGGATACGATTCTGGAAGAAAATCGCAAGAATTATGAGGTGCTAGATTTAGGATTTGGAAAATGCAGAATGTGTGTATGTGGACCTGCATCAGCCAAGGAATTGCTTCAGCATCATGAAATGATTCGTGTAGCAACCAAATATCCTGATATAGCAAAAGACTATTTTTACAACAAAAAGCATCAGACGGTTGATATTATTAAATTAAATGGTTCTATTGAACTAGCACCGATTGTCGGACTGTCTGAGGTAATCGTAGATATCGTAGAAACAGGTTCTACTCTTCGTGAAAATGGTCTGGAGGTATTGGAGGAAATCTGTCCTCTGTCAGCCAGAATGATCGTCAATCAAGTGAGCATGAAGATGGAAGCCGAAAGAATCAATCAAATAATTAAAGATTTGAGGGAAAAACTATGAGAATCGTAGCATT
>CAZACC010000043.1:8369-18063 GCA_964483545.1 uncultured Lachnospiraceae bacterium | reverse complement strand
CATCAAAATAAAATGGTGCCTGATTTGCAATCACATCCTGATCTGTGATTCCTACCTCCTTGCAGAAATGCTCTGAATAATCAATCAAAGAGCGATGACATACCACAACACCCTTTGGTACTCCTGTTGATCCTGATGTATACAGGACATAAATCGGATCTGTATCCAACGAACTGTTTCGTATCGTCTGCAGCCGCTGTTCATCTGGAAAAGTTTGTTTCAAATCGGAGAACATCAGTATGTTTCGGTTCTGAAACTTCTCTCTGGCTGCCTCCACATTCGCTTCATCCGTAATGACCGCATACGGATCAAGATTTTCCTGTATCAAACTAATACGGTATCCAGGCATCTTGGTGTCTACAGGAACATAAAAGTTACGACTGTATAGCACACCCCAGAATGCTGCAATATTAAGTGGTGTTTTCTCCATATAAATTACAACTGGAACCCCTGTCTGACCAAGTGCGGATAGAGCTGTACCAATTGCCTGTGCATCCTTCAGTATTGCTCCGTAGGTATACTCTGATTGTTCATCAAAATATGCTGTTTTTTCAGGAAAACGTCTGGCAGACAACTCCAGATATTCTAATATATTGGTCACCATATTCATCTCCGTCAATGCCACTCATCCATTTCTTTTCGGCATTACAATAGCAAATGGAATTATATCATTTCCAATTTCATAAGTCAATAAAACACCCCTGATTCATATAGACTCAGGGGTGATCTTTTTTCGGAAATCTTTTTGTAATAATTATAAAGAAGCTGCCTCATCAACGATCTTCTTTAGTGCTGCAAGAGCCTCTTCTGGAAGTTTATCATATCCTTCCTTCTTTGTGGAAAAGCCTTCTACTGCACTAACACGGTTCTGCATAGCATTCTTCAGAGCTGCCACATAGTCCTTGTCATCAAGGTTTGGCTTGAAGTCGCCTGTCTTGCCTGACCAATCATACATAATCTCAATGTCTTCAAAAGGACCCCACTTCTCGAAGTTAGCCTTCTTCTCAACGATTGTCTCAAGGATTCCAAGTGTATCAGCTGGCTTTACCTTAGCACCCATGAAATCACCTGTGTTAACGATATAGCACTCTACGTTCTTCTCTTCAACCAGCTTCTTAAACTTCACATAGTCATTTACTAAAGGATAGGTTCTAAACGGATTAGCATAAGGAACGATACGAAGTGCATTCATATCTGTACCTGCTGCAACGCGTTCT
Source organism: uncultured Lachnospiraceae bacterium (assembly GCA_964483545.1). Classification (GTDB taxonomy): domain Bacteria; phylum Bacillota; class Clostridia; order Lachnospirales; family Lachnospiraceae; genus JAAYYM01. The sequence continues at coordinate 16,846 of CAZACC010000043.1, read as the reverse complement.
GCAGAAGAAGTCTTGGTTGCAAGGGTAGCGCCCATAACAGATGCCAGTGCTGATCCCTTTAATTTTACTACAGGTGGAATTGTAGGATCCTTCATAATCCAGAAGATTGCATTAACAGGAGCATCAATCTTATCTACACGGTTCGGTGACCATAATTTAGACTTAATTGCACGTCCATTACCATTTCTGATATCCTCTGTAACGAGCTGAATCTTTCCATCCTCATCTAATGTAGCTGAGCAGTTCTGAGCGGATAACAAATATTCATTGTCCGAGCAGCCTGTGGGATAATCTGCAGTCTTATCAAAATAAGTCGGCTCCAGTGCGATCGATGCACATGTGTCAGCATTGATAATAAATGCATCGTCATGAAGAACCTTGATTGCTGGGTATTTGTTGTTATGTTTTGCGTGTGTCAGTGTTGACTTACCTGAGCCTGACAGACCATATACAGATGCTACAAACTTAGAACCATCGTCAAGTGTGTATTCTTTCTGTCCGCCGTGGCATGATGCATAACCGTTTCTGTTAGCGAGTGCCCAAGCCATTGTCAGTGTTCCCTTTTTGTGCTCACCAAAGTACTTCATACCAAGGATTGCGGCACAGTTCTGTGCTGTATCAAAATAGCAAAGTGTCAGAGGATCGCTCAAGCAGCTGTAATCAACATCTGGTGCATCATGAGGTGCCCACTGAGGATCAGAAAAGATGTAGATATCTGCCTCTTTACCATCTGCGATCGGTTTTGAATTCTTATACATCTTCACATACTCATCAGACATGTACTGGAAGTTAAGCATCCAGTTATACAGAAGGTTCTCTTCGCCTTCTGGAATTAACAGATGAGCCTTTGCCATAAATTCAGGATCAAGACCGATGAAGCACTCTGCATGGTACATAGTCTTCCAACGTGTCTCATAGATTGCATCCATAACAACCTTGTCAAGCTTAGCTGCAGCTACGCCCGGCTCGCCCTTGATGCGGCGTGCTCCTGCATAACGACCTGTAACGGCGCCATCATTAAATAACAGAACCTTTGCATCCTTCTCAAGACCAAATGTCTCACCGTCTTTAATCGGCATATCTGTGACGATGGTTCCTGGTGAATTCTTAGCTAACTCATATGCTTCCTTTAGAGTATTGACCTTAATGACATTGTTGCCATAGAAAGGTGCTTCGATGATGGAACGTGTTTTGGAAAATCCTACTTTTCCAGCTCCGATTTCTGAAATCGGATAATAAGCTTTTGTTGACATGTTACGTCCTCCTTCTTTATTTAAAAATTAATCATTACATGTTATAGCTGTGCGCTTTGCGCATCCATGGGCTATTATCTCAAACCTACCATTAAAAGTCAAGTTGTAAAGTACCATTTTAATTGATTTTAATTGATTTTTTAGATTTCACGAGTCTGCATAAACAGCCACTTTTTCTCGTTGTCTTTGAGATGCGGACAAAGTAGCTCATATACTTTTCTGTGGTATACGTTTAACATTTTTTTACACTCGCTTGGCATTTGTTCTGGAAGAATGGCATCAAGATCAATCGGTACATATGTCAGCACCTCAAATCCAAGATATCTGCCCCATTCGTTCAATCTCTTTTCCACGCAAAGCAGTTCATTCTCTATTCTGATTCCATGACTTCCTTCTATATAGATGCCTGGCTCATCCGTAATGATCATCCCTGGTTCCAGTACGACCTCTGGCTGTATCTCACTCATTTTCCATCGAAATGCATGTGGACCCTCATGTACACTGAGAAAGCTCCCGACACCGTGACCTGTTCCATGTCTGTAGTCCAGACCCAACTTCCATAAAGGCTCTCTGGCCAGTATATCCAGATTCCTTCCCGTACATCCGTATAAAAATTCTGTATTTGCTAGTTTTAGCATGCCACACACAACAGCTGTATATTGCTGCTTTTGTTCATAAGTCAGATCGCCTAACACAATCGTTCTCGTAATATCTGTTGTCGCACCGATATACTGTCCGCCAGAATCAAGCAGCAGCATACCTCTCTTCTCAAGGACTGCATTTGTCTTATGATTTGCAGTAAAATGAATCATGGCAGCATGTTCACCGAATGCAGCGATTGTTTCAAATGAAGGCTCTGTATAGTCTTTCTGCTGTTTACGATATTCTTCCAGTCTTTTTGTAACAGAGATCTCAGTCTCTCTAGATATATCTGGGTGATTTTTCAGCCAGCAGATGAACTGCGTAACTGCTATCGCATCGTAGAGATGATACTTTCTACATAGTTCAAGCTCTATACGATTTTTGATAGCCTTTGGAAGCACCCTGTAGTTAGGTACATCAATCATGTCATGACCTGCGTCTGCCGCCTCATAGAGTGTCAGACTGACTGCTGATGTATCGAGGAGCAGCTTTCTTTTCCGCTCCTGCTGCAGCTCCATTAGAAATTTGTAAATATCATCATAGGACTCCAGCACGATTCCATTTGCCGTTAGATAAGACTTTGTATTCTCTGATAATGCAGATTTTTCTGCAAACAGCCATGCTGATTCCTTTGTAATATAAGCAAATGCCAATGCCACTGGCGTATACAGTACATCATTTCCACGCAAATTATACAGCCACATGATATCATCAAGAGATGACAGTAACAAAGCATCTGCTGCCAAGTCATCGATGCGTCCCCTGATTATTTCAAGCTTTTTTTCTGTACCCATACCAGATATGGATTCATCCAGATGATAAATCTCACCTGTGGATCTGTGCGGTCTATTTTCCCATATTTGATCCACAAGATCTATATTCGAACAAATCTGTATCGTCTGAGATATTTCCTGCAGCAGTCTTTTTTGGAAAACGGCAGATACCATTCTCCCGTCAAATCCGATCGTTGCACCATCCCATACCTGTCCTGACAGATACTCTATCAGCCCTGGCACTCCATCCTCTTGCATTCTGAACAGTTCGATTGAGGTTCCTTTCAGTTCCTTTTCTGCCTGTATGAAGTACCGACCATCTGTCCATAGTCCAGCCATGCGAGCTGATATCAGCAGCGTTCCAGCTGACCCCGTAAAGCCTGACAGATACTCTCTCGTTTTATAATGATCTCCAATATATTCTGACTGATGGTCATCTCCTGTCGGTACAAAATAAAAGTCAATCTGATTCTGCTTCATGAGCCTTCTAAGGGAATCAAGTCTTTCGTGGATGATATGATTTTGTTCGCTGTCGTTTTGATTCATTTTAATAGTCCTCAGCCTCTTTGCCCTTCAACAGGCTGACGGCAGAGCTGGTGCCGATTCTGTCACATCCCTCATCCAAGAAAGCCTGTAAATCGTCAATGGTCTTAATCCCTCCAGCAGCTTTAATTTTGACATTCTCTCCGATGTTTTGTTTAAACAATCTGATATCCTCGATCGTGGCTCCGCCTGTACCGAACCCAGTCGATGTCTTGATATAATCTGCCCCTGCATAAGTGACTGATTTACACATAGCGATTTTTTCATCCTTTGTCAGGAAACAGGTTTCTATAATAACCTTTAATACTTTCTCGCCGACTTCACTTTTTAAAGTCCTTATTTCCTGCTCCACTTTGTCATAATCACCATTTTTAACATCTGTAATATTGATGACCATATCTACCTCATGAACGCCATCCTTAAGCGCCTGCCTTACCTCAGCCACCTTCGCATCTGTTATTGCATATCCTAATGGAAACCCTACAACGGTACAGATATTGATCTTGTCACCATATTGATCATGTATTCTCTTGATGTATGCAGGCGGAATACATACCGATGCCGTCTGAAACTCTATTGCCTCATCGCACAGTTTCTGTATATCTTCCCATGCAGCAAATGGCTTGAGCAGTGTATGATCGATATGGCTCAGTATCTCTTTCTTATTCATATAATTACCTCCTGATGAATGGATAATTGTGATAAAAAATCATCACATAGATTCATTATAATTGTTTTTTACTTGTACATCAATACTTCTGCATGGTAAAATACTATTTGTAATTATTGAAATTGTAACACGGCAACCGTTTTGAATGGAGGTACCATATGGATCATAATGTTTTTTGTGAAATCACACCCGAAATCCTTGCACTGTCTGAGCTGAGTCGTAAGGCAAGCGAAATCGACTCAGAATTATATACAAAATACGAGGTCAAACGTGGACTTCGTGATATCAATGGTAAGGGTGTACTGGCTGGTCTCACCTCCATCTCTGATATACGTACGACACAGATTGTTGACGGCAAATCTGTTCCTGCTGACGGGGAATTGTTTTATCGCGGCTATAATGTCAAAGATCTGGTCACAGGATTTGTATCGGATAATCGTTTTGGCTTTGAAGAGGTTGCATATCTTCTCCTGTTTGATATACTGCCGACTCCAATCCAGCTGCAGGAATTTCAGGAGCTGCTGGCATCCTATCGCACCTTGCCTACCAGCTTTGTACGTGATATCATCATGAAGGCTCCCAGCCAAGACATGATGAATACTCTATCTCGCAGTGTTCTGACATTATACGCCTATGACGATCGTGCTGATGATATTTCACTTCCCAACGTACTGCGCCAGTGTCTGCAGTTAGTCAGCCTGTTTCCACTTCTATCTGTATATGGATATCAGGCATATCGTCATTATCACGATGGTAAGAGTCTTTATATCCATTCTCCGCATAAAGATCTTTCAACTGCAGAAAATATACTGCGTATCCTGCGTCCAAATAAAAAATATACGCCTCTGGAGGCAAAAATCCTAGATATAGCATTGGTGCTGCATATGGAACACGGTGGTGGTAACAATTCATCCTTTACCACTCATGTAGTCTCCTCTTCAGGTACTGATACCTATTCCGTCATTGCTTCTGCCATCGGTTCTCTGAAAGGACCCAGACATGGCGGTGCAAATATTAAAGTTGTCAAGATGTTCACCGATATGAAAGAGGTTGTTCAAGACTGGGCAGATGAGGAAGAAGTATCCCGTTATTTAGCAGCTCTTCTTCATAAAGAAGCATTTGATCAGCAGGGACTGATCTATGGTATGGGGCATGCAGTCTACTCCTTGTCCGATCCAAGAAAGGTAATCTTCAAATCTTTCGTTGAAAAGTTATGTGTTGAAAAAGGCCTTGAAAAAGAATTCGCACTTTATTCCCTTGTGGAGAAACTTGCATCACAGGTGATTGCTGAGGAACGTCAAATATACAAAGGTGTTTGCTGTAATGTCGATTTTTATTCTGGCTTTGTTTATGACATGCTGGATCTTCCTCCAGAGCTTTACACCCCGATCTTTGCAATCGCACGCATTGTCGGCTGGAGTGCTCATCGTATGGAGGAGCTTGCAAATAACGGAAAGATTATCAGACCTGCATACAAACCTATAGGAACAGACGAAACATATATGCCCTTTTATAGCAGATAATTCATTTCACTTATATATATATTGGTCAAAATTGGTCAAAATGCTAATAAACATTGAAAAATAGTCAGTCTTATTGTAAAATATATATAATTCTTGATTTTCCATTGCGAGTCAGAATATTGGATTGTGAGAGGATGGATAATATGGCTGATAACGAAACAAAAATTCTAATATGTGACGATTCCATTTTAGCTCGTAAAAGTTTAAAAGAAATACTGAACAGTTTCAATTATGAAGATATTGTTGAGGTTGCTGACGGACAGACAGTCATTGATACCTATAAAATACTGAAACCTAATATTGTATTTCTTGATATTGTTATGCCTGTCAAGGATGGTATCACAGCCGTTAAGGAAATCATCCAGTTCGATGCTAATGCATGTATCATCATGGTATCTTCCGTCGGTACACAGACACACTTGAAGGAAGCAATCAAATCTGGTGCGAAGGATTTCATCCAGAAACCCGTTGATCCTGAGCAGTTAAAACAGGTTATCAACCATTGTATAGGAGACTAATGATATGGTCAAAGAAGATTATCTAAGTCAAATTCCTAATAATCCACAGCTGGCAGACAAAAATCCTTCAAGTTTTTTTCTAAAATATATAGTCAAACTATTAAATAACCTCTCTCTTTTCGTAGAACCTGATATCAAACTGGGACAAATTAGTATCAACCACTCTTATGCAGCCAGACATGAACTGATGCAGAAAATAATCGGTATTCCTTCTGCATTTACTGGTATAGATGGTGATGAAGATGTACTGATTCAATTTGCCAAGAAGTATTCCCACATTGAAATCACTCAGTATGATGTGGTCACCAAGGATGCAATTGTCGATTTTATGAATCTCCACAATGGTCTGTTTGTTGTAGATCTATCCAAGGAGGATGCCATAGAACTGAGCTTGGAACCACCCATTTATGAAGATGTGGATTTCGAACTGGCTCTTGGCAATGTTGCCACGATTCCTATTCAATTCACTTTTGGTGAATTGCTATTCTTTCTAATAGAATTAGATTAAGTCAAATAAAACTCTCGCCCTGTAGTTCGGGCGAGAGTTTTATTTAAGTATGTTATCAAGATACGGTTAGCACATTTCTAACACTATCTTCCATCATATCTTTTGCACATACGGTATGATGCAGCACTGGTGCCGTCCTGATTTCTTCTATAGCCTTTGGAACCTTGACACCTGAGAGTCTGCTCAGTTCGTCAATCAATGCAAAATCCTCTAACGCATCATATTTGGTATCAATCGCATTCATAACGCTTCTAGCAAATTTATAAGGACTTGCTGTTGATATGATCACGCTTGGGTTCTGATTTGTTGTATTGTCACAATATTTCTTTAAAGCTGCTGCAGCAACCGCTGTATGCGTATCAATCACATATCCCGATCTTTTCTGTATATCTCTGATCACATTAAAGACTTCTGATTCATCTGCATGGATACCGCAGAAATCATCCAGTTTCTTTTTCATCTCATCTGTAATGGTATACGACCCCTTTGTCTGCAGCTCCATCATCATGGCAGCATTTTTTTCTGTGCTCTCTCCTGCGATCAGATAAATCAATCTCTCCAGATTGCTGGAAATCAGAATATCCATAGACGGAGAACTCGTCAGGATAAAGTCTCTGTTTCTGTCATAACATCCACTCTGAAAGAAATCAAACAATACTTTATTCTCATTAGATGCGCAGATTAGTTGATCAATGGGAACACCCATCTGTTTTGCATAATAAGCTGCCAGAATATTTCCGAAGTTACCCGTTGGAACGACTACATTCATTTTCTGACCGGATTTCAGTTCACCCTGTGCACGCATACATGCGTAAGCATAAGCATAATAGGCCACCTGTGGTACCAGTCTTCCTATATTGATAGAGTTGGCAGATGAAAACTGATATCCATGTGCTGCCAGTTCCTCCTTCAGCTTCACATCAGCAAACATCTTTTTAACGCCAGTCTGACAATCATCGAAGTTGCCCTCGACACCTATGACTGTCGTATTTTTCCCCTTCTGAGTCAGCATCTGTTTTTCTTGAATCGGACTGACTCCACCCTTTGGATAAAATACAATAATCTTGGTTTCGGATACATCTGCAAATCCTGCCAGAGCCGCCTTTCCGGTATCACCTGAAGTGGCTGTCAGAATCACGATTTCTTTGTCAACATGGTTTTTCTTTAATGAAGTTGTCAACAAATGCGGCAAAATAGAAAGTGCCATATCTTTAAACGCAATCGTTGCCCCGTGAAACAGTTCCAAAAAATACTGTCCATCTCTTTTTACAAGTGGTGCAATCGCCTGGTCATCAAATTTATCGTCATATGCACTTTTAATACATGCTCTTAGTTCTGTCTCTGTGAAATCAGTCAAAAACTCTTTCATGACAAGATAGGCCACTTCCTGGTACGGCAGTCCGACCAGTGCTTCTGGCTCTACAGACAGCTTTGGTAATGACAACGGCACATATAAACCTCCGTCATCTGCCAGACCCTTGATAATCGCCTGAGATGCTGTCACCTGCTGTTCCTCGCCTCTTGTGCTTCTATATAATAAATCCATTATATTTCCTCCGCCTGCTGTTCATTCTCCTGCATACTCATATGGTCAGCAATTTGAGTATCCAGCTTACCGGCATCCTTTCTGTCCTTGGCATCTCTCCATTTTTTACCAAGAAAAATCGCAAGGACGACAATGCCCATGCTCACCAATACAATCAATAAATAAGTGATAAACTGATTAACAAATAATATCATTTTGCTCCTCCTTAGCAGGTTTTTGAGGGGTTTCTCATAGGGAATCTTCCCCTCAATGGTTTATTTCTAGAAAAATATCATATCATTTCTGCTGCAATATCGTCAAGTAGGATATCATGGCGCTATCTGCCTGAAAACCTGCCTATTCTGCCTCACACGTAAAATCACATCTCCCAATTTCCTGTGTTAACAAAGTTCTCTGCTACCCTTTCGGCTGCTTCAATCATCTCGCTGTCATACCCGATGACGCTCAACAGCTTAATCGCATTTCTGGTTGTTGCTCTGCCCTGAAACAGCTGATAGTTAA